>DNSZ01000122.1 GCA_003500165.1 Paracoccaceae bacterium
GGCCAGGTCAGGCGGTCGTCGTCGGCCGAGACGGCGAGAACGCCCTGCTCGCGCCACCCCTCGCGCTTGACCTGGTCGGGATCCCGGCGCTGGCCGCCATAGCCTTTCGGATACCACCTCATGCGACACCCCCGTTCGTCTCGATCGCCCAGAGCAGGATGGCGATGGCGTCGGCCTCGTTGTCGTCGGCGGGGCTGAAGCCCCGGGCCCGGGCGGCTGCGATCATCGCCTCCTTCGGCGCGTTGCCCTTGCCGGAGAAGAAGCGCTTGATCGTCCCCACCGGAACGCCTTGGTAGGGCACGCCACGCAGTTCCGCCCATGTCGTCAGTGTCGCGAGGAAACCTCCAAACACGTGGCTCGCGTCCACGCCCCGGTGGGCCCTGACCTCCTCGAACCAAATCGCGGCGATAGGCCCGGAGAGCCGGTCGAGTTCGGTCAGCCAGTTGGTGAAACGCAGGTAGCGCATGCCGCCGCCGTCGAAGCGTCCGGGGCGGAACGAGACCGTGCCGCTGGTGATCAGTCCGTCATGGCTGCGGAGCGCCCAGCCGGTCGTCGTGCCGAGATCGAGGGCGAGGATTGTCCGCGCCGGCTCTGGCGACATGGGCGGTTTCGGGGTTGCGCCGACATTGGCGCTGGCGAGAGTCAGGTCAGCCATGGGTGGTCTCCTCTTCTGGTTGGCTGCTCGGGTGGAAGACGACGGCGGCCTGGTGCTTGGCGGTACGGGGCCGCCGTCGTCGGATCAGGTGCGGTGAAGGTGATGGGACTGCCTCGCGCGGATACCCTGCTCCGTATGGGATGGGGGGCCACACCCTTGGGTGGCCCCCCATACGGAGTATGGGGGCGTTCATTGTTAGTCCTCCGAATGGCGTAACAGATTGTTTTCACGATGCTTTCTCCCGATTTCGAGGACGAACAAGGAGGACGCGTCTGTTTGTCCTCGTCCTCTGCAAGTCATTGATTTCATTGGAGGAGGACAAACAAAGGACGAGGACGAACAACTTCGTCCTCAGGACGAACAGGGTTTTCGGGAGGACGAAGTCAGTCATCGGCGCCCTCCGGATAGACCCAGATCGCCGGGTTCTCGACCTCGAGGCAGACCCCGGAATGGGGGCACTTGTAGTGGCTGGGCAGCACCGGAATGCCTTCTCCGAGGACTTCGCCGGTCTCCGGATCGACCTCCGCCTCGCGGCCGAAGCGCATGCCCTCGACGCAGAGATAGCCGAACCGGGAGCGCACGACCGCATGGCCGAAGGCGGTCCCGTCGCGGCGGAACTTCACGTGCCCCTTGGTGGTGAGCACCGCGAGCCGGTCGCGGATCGTGTACTTGCTGCCCAGCCCGGCGGTGTTCTCGAACGCCTCGCCGAACTGCGTCGATGTATAGAGCCGCCCCTCGGCCGCCTCCTCGAACAGCAAGGCGAGGATCACGTCACCCTTCCTGATGCGTTCCGCATCATGCTTCGCACCGACCTCCGCACGCACCAGCCTCTCGTTCATCGGGTTCAGCTCGACCCATTCGCCCTTGACCTTGTCCACCAGCTTCGCTGGCAGTGCGGGGCCGTTCCGAAGCTCGATTTCCAGCCTGCGGACGCTGCTGTCCTCGTCGGGTCGGTGCATGAGAAGCCCCGAGGTGTAGAAGCCGCGCAGCGCGCTGGCGCCGGAGAGGGCAAGGAACGGGTCCTCCTTCACCTGGTGCTTCGAGAGCTTCTTGGTGTGGTGGACGAGGATCACGCCGCAGTCGGGGTCGATATGGTCGCGCAGGACCTCCACCCGTTCCTTCAGGAAGAACATCATCGCGGTGTTGTCGTTCTCGCCGCCGCCATCGGGCCCGCCGTCAAACAGGTTGCGGATCGGGTCGATGCAGATGATGTCCACCGGCGCGTCCGGGAAGGACCGGCGAATGGCCTCAGCCACCCGGACACTGCCCTCGGTGTCGAGCAGCATCTTCAGCTTTGGCGTGGTCACGAAGGTGTCGCGCGCAGTGGCGAGAACTTCCGGCGGCAGGGCGATCCGCTGCAGGCGTTCGCGCAGGTAGTGGTACTGGATTTCCGCCTGCAGATAGAAGATCCGTAGCGGCCGCGGTGGGGTGAAGTCGAGGAAGGGCTGCCCCGCGGCCATGTGCACGAGCCAGGAGATCAGCAGGTCGCTCTTGCCGACCTTGGGCGCACCGCCCAGCACCAGAAGCCCACCCGGTGTCAGGACGCGCGGCGCGATGATGTCCACGGGCATCGGGCTGTCGTCATCCAGCAGCGCGCCCAGCGTGAAGGCCGGCATGTCGTTGGGCGCAGGGGCCGCGCTGTCAAGCCGGATGAGCGGCGGCCCGTGTTTCTCGACATGGCGGGCCCAGAGACGCTCGGACTCGCGTTTGAGCCGCTCCACAGACCACTGGGGCCGCAGCATGGCAGCGTTGTAGCCGCAGATGCCCTCCCAGCCCTCGTCCTTCGACATCCGCCCGTCATGGACCATGCGGATGAAATAGCCGATCGCGGCGGATGCGCCCTCGAATCGGGACCAGTCGTCTTGCGCCCCCTCGCGCACGGGCGTGACCAGCACATCGTCGACGGCGGGTTTGTCGGGATGGGAGAACTCAGGCTGCAGGGACACGCCCGCCACGGGCGGCATGTCGGTCACGGCCTCGCCGAACTCGGCCATATCCCGCTCCCGGTCGGCGTTGATCTCGACGATCCGCACCTGCGTTTTCAGGCTGTTCTTGTAATAGACCGAACCGGCCACCCGGATCGGCTGGTGGGCGGAGCGGAAATGCATGTCGCCGCCCACCTTGGCGGCAATGTCGCCGCGCAGACGGGTCACGCGGGCGATGTCGCTGTCCTCGGCGGGCTCGGTGAGCTTCCACCAGACATGCGCCTTGTGCTGACCCTCGGGCGTGACACCACCGCTCTCGACCACCATGGTCGGTGGGCCGAGGTGGCGTTCGAGATGCGCGCGCTTGGCGGCAATGTCCCCGGTGTCGATATCGACCACGACGGTCTGCATCTGCCGGATGTCGGCCGCCTTGGCCTGCCCAGGCGCGGCGACGGTGCCGGGGATGACATAGACCGCCGCGCCCTCGCGTGCCGCCCAGCTCGCGAACGTCGCCATCTTTTCGGGGGCGGCCTGATCCGCCTCGAGCCAGATATTGTGCGGACGGCCATCGATGCCTTGGCCTTTATCGATGAAACTGCGCACCGGGATCAGACCGTCGCAATAGCCGAAGACCACCTCCATGAACTGCGCGATCTGCTCCGGGTCGGGCTCGTCGCCGAAGACGTCGATCTGCGGCGCGGCATCGTTGAAATCGCGCCACGGGTTGAAATGGACGAGGTTCTCCCTGGGCGTGTCTGACCGGTCCTCCGTCTCTTCCTTGCGGTCTTCGTCGGCACGATCATCATCTTGCCCCATGCCGGCCTCCTCTCTTGCGTCGTTTTTGTCGGGCGGGTTTTCCGGAGGTTCGTTCATGCGGGCAGACCCCAGCAGCGCTCGGCCCAAGGGCAGAACCGGCATTCGAAGAAATCGCGATTGGTGGCGATGCGGGGCAACAACTCGCCCGCATCCGTGGCCTGCAGGATCCGCACCGCGCGGTCGGACATGAGCTGCGCGAGATCGGCATCGAAGGGGACAAGCTCGTGGTGCAGCTCGGCCGTATCCTTGTTGATCGCGGTGAAGAGCGCCGGGGCGGCGCTGATGCCCGGCACTGTCGCTTCCATGTAGGCCTGGTAGAGCGCGATCTGGGCGGCGTAGACCGGCTTCGCGACGGTCACGCCCTTGGCCACCGTCTCGCGCCAGTTCTTCGCGTTCATCGTCTTGCACTCCCAGAGCGCCGGCGTGCGCAGCCCCAGCGCCTCGGCGACGATGCCGTCGACATGGCCGCGGATGCGACCGCCCGCGACGGCGAAGCCGAACTGGCCGCCGCCGCGCTTCTGGGTGACCAGATCGAGCCCCGCCGCTCGCAGCCAGCGGATGGCCAGATCCTCGAGCTCGTGCCCGATCGCGAAGATCCGCAGGGTCCGGCCGCCGAAGTCCGAGCCCTCATCCTTGGACGCGCCCGCGAACTCGAACTGCAGCGCCCGCTCGCAGGCGTGCCCCAGACGGGACGCGCCGAGATAGGCGCGCGGCGGAGTCGCTGCGCGTTCGGCTTCGAGTGCGGCATCCACGGCCGCGTTGATGCGCTCACCCATGGAAGGGCGCTTGTTGAAATCCAGCGTCAAAACGGGATCTCCTCCCCATCGGCGGCGATGACAGCCATGGCTTCGCGAAACTCGGTCACGGTGGTCTCGATCAGCCAAAGTACCTGGACTTCGGTGAGATCGCAGAGGCGGGTGTCCCAGCCGTACTTCTCCATCTGGCGTGCTACGGCTTTCAGGCTGGCAAGAATCGCCATGTGCTCTTCTTCGGTAATGTCGACCATGTTCGGTCCTTTCCGGGCTTTGAGGGTGAAGGCCGCCTGGCACTGCATCGAGCAGAACCAGCGGTAGGCGCGCCTGCCGCGCGGCTTGCCGGGATCGAACCAGCCGAAGCCGCGGGCGCGGGATGTGCAGACCGCGCAGAGCACGCCGCGCGGATGCCAGAGGCGATCACGGCCCGGTCGATCCGGAGTCGCTGCAGGCGGGGATGGGATTTGCGCGGCATGGCTCACGCAGCCTCCCGCGCAGTCGGCGCCGCGCTCAGGATCAACTGCCGTATCGCGCGCTTGTTGAACCCGAAGGTCATCAGCGCCGAGGCCTTGTAGCGGGTGAGGCCATAATCGCTGCGCGCGGCAGGCGAGAGGTATTGCAGCTGCTTTTCGGTGGCGGGCTGGCTGAGCCAGGCGCGCGTCTTGAAGGCGCTTTCGTCGGTCTCGTGGGTGTTCAGCCAGTCATCGGCCTGCGCGAGACTGACACTGCGCTCGCCGATACCCAGCAGTTGCGGCTGCACCCCACGCGCGCCGCCGATGCCGTACCAGAGGCCGTCGAGCCAGAAGACCCCGCCCCAGGCAGAAAATCCGGTGGCCAGCAGCGCATCCTCAGTGCCGAAGAGATCGACCCATTCGAAGCTGGAGCGCTTGAGCAGATCGATTTCCGTCATCACGAAGTCGGAGAGCGCTCCGCCAAGGGCTCCCTCGCGGGTTTCGCCGTCATCCTCGACCAACACTTCGCCGCAGATCGGACATTCGCGCGATGCCAGCGGGATATCGGCCTTGCACGAGGGACAGGTCTTGGAAGGCGCCGCGCCGGTGCCGATCTTGCCGTCGAGATTGACATCCTGTTCCAGCGTTCCGTGCGTCAGGCTGGAGGTGCCAAAATCCAGCACCACGCAGTCGGTCTTGATCACGCCGGGATATTCACCCGGATCGACCGTGCGCAGGCCGCGCCCCACCATCTGGATCATCGTGGACTTGTAGGAGCTGGGCCGCAGCAGCACGACGCAGGAGGTGGGCGGGTGGTCAAACCCTTCCGTGAGTACGGCCACGTTTGTGATGACGCGAATCTCGCCGCGGGCGAAGGCCGCCAGGGTATTGTGGCGTTCGTCACGGGGCAGATCGCCATGGATCAGGCCGGTGGGGATGCCGGCGGCGTTGAATGCCTCGGCGACATGCGCGGCGTGGGCCACGGTGGAGCAGAACACCACGGTCGGACGATCGGCGGCCTTTTCCTGCCAGTTGCGCACCACCTCCTCGGTGATCGGCGCGCGGTCCATGATCTCGGCCACTTCACCCATATCGAAGTCGGAGGCGGTCTTGCGCACAGCACGCAGCTTGTCCTGCACGCCGACGTCGATGACGAAGCTGCGCGGCGGCACGAGATGCCCCGATGCGATCAGCTCGCCCAGCCGCACCTGGTCGGCGACATTGTCGAAGACGTCTCGCAAGCCTTTCCGGTCGCCCCGGTTCGGCGTGGCGGTGACGCCGAAGATCCGGGCATCCGGGTTGGCGTCCCGGACGCGGTCGATGATGCGACGGTAGCTGTCGGCCACAGCGTGATGGGCCTCGTCGATCACCAGCAGATCCACTTTCGGCATGGCCGCCAGATTGGCCTCGCGCGCCAGTGTGGGCACCATGGCGAAGGTCACCTGGCCGCTCCATGATTTAGTCGTGGCATCGACGACGGAGGTGGACACATCCGGGACCACACGCCGGAACTTGTCACGGTTCTGCACAGTCAGCTCATCGCGATGCGCCAGCACGCAGGCCTTGGTATCGGCGTCGCCGAGGCGGTCGCGTACCACGGCTGATAACGCGACGGATTTACCGAACCCGGTGCTGGCCACGCCCAGCGTGTTGTCGCGGGTGCCGAGCGCAGACAGGCTGCGCTCGACGAAGAGTTTCTGGCGGGGACGCAACCGCATCGATCAGCCCTTACTCTGCCCAGCTCGGGCGGCCAGAGAACCCCGGCGCGGCAGGCGCTTGCGGCGCGGGCGTCTGCTGGGGTTGCGGCGTCGGAGCTTGGTGTTGCGGGGCGGATGCGGCGGGATGCAGCGGCTGTGCCACGGACGGCGTCGCGCCATGGCCCATGATCTGTGCATAGTCGCGATGATCGGGCATCACGGCGCTTTTGATCTCGTTGCGTTCTTCGCCGTTGGTGTCCCTGCCGATATCGATCCGGGCCACGAACTCGAGGCCGTCGAGATCACCGAATCCGTTGATGCGGCGGCGCGCCTGCGCCTCGGGCGAGTTGTCCTTGTCCGACACGCCGCGCGCCGAGTTCAGCATGCCGCGGATCAGGCCGCGGCCCATGTTGGCCCAGTCCGGGCCCTTGGGGCTGTAGAGCCCGATCAGCGACCAGATCTTGCGCTTGGCGTAGGGGCCCTCGAGCACGGTGTACTCGGCATCGAGATAGACGGCGCCGGTGGAACCGCACCTGGCATAGCCGCCGGTCCAGCCCTGGCCGGGATCGTCGAAGCCGCCGGGGCGGATGGTCAGGCGCACCTTGGCGAGCGTGCCCTTCGGGATGACGTTGGTGTTGGACTGCGCGTCGTTGAAGTCGTTCCAGTGAGACATGGAAAGGGTCCTTTCAGTTGGGGGTGTCATTGGGGGTGGTGGCCGACGCCGTCGGTGGCGGCGGAAGCTGCGGAGGCCGGTGGGTCAGCCGGCGCCCTTCGGGCACGAGCGGGCCGCGGATCTTCTCCATGAGCTGTCCGAGATGCGGGGCTTCGACCATGTCGAGACGCCCGGAGCGGTCCTTGGCCGGATAGCCCCAGGGGTTCAGGGTCTGGCAGACGAAGCCGCGCTGCAGGCTGCCGTCCTCGGCCTTGAACCTGGCCATGGTGATGACCTGATCGACGATGCCGGGCAGCTCGAGGCCGGTCTTGGACCCATCGATCTGGGGCTGGAAGACCTTGCGATTGAACGCGTCGAGCTTCTCGTCGAGGATGCCCACGAACCAGACATTCTTGGCCCGGATGTGCTGCAGGTGGGTGAGCCAGGCGATCATCTCGCGGCCATGCAGGCCGTAGGCGCCCCGCAGGTCGGGCTTGCCGGTCTTCTCCAAATGCGCCTCGGGCTGCCCCTTGCTCCACTGAAAGCAAAGACGCCCTGCAACGGTGATCGAGTCGATGAACACCGTATCGTACCTGTCCAGCACGGCCGGGTCGCCGAAACGGTCGCAGACCGCGTCGTAATGCGCCTGGCTGTAGGGCTGGTCGGCCCGCAGCGCGGGATTGGGCCCGCCGATGAAGGCCGCGAAGTCCCGGCACTCGGTCCAGGTGCGCGGGCGGATCGCATCGATGGCCAGCCCCTCGATGGCGAGATCGCCGGCTTCGAGGTCGAAAAACAACGTCGAGTTCAGCAGCGTCCAAAGCAGGCTGGTCTTGCCGATGCCTGGGGGACCGAAGATCACGCCCTTGATGCCGCGGGTCTCCGTCAGCCGCTGATCGGCCGTGATGATGGGGAGCCGGCCGGTCATGCCAGCACCTCCTGCGGCGCACGCTCAGCATCGGGATCGTTGCTGGTGACAGCCGCGTAGAGCGCATCGAGCCGATCCGCTTCGGCCACGCATTCGATGCCCTTGCGCCGCATAAAGCGCCGTGCGTCATCGAGCAGCTCGGGCTCAGCGATGAGGTCCGGGATCGCGACGTATTCCTCGGCGCTCTCGACGAAGTAGGACCTCGAGCGCAGATCCTTGATCAGCGGGGCGAAGCCGTCACAGACGTCCGCGAAATCGGCCTGCCCAAGGCCGTCCTCTCGATTGCGCAGGATGCGCTTCACTTCGGAGATGACGCCGGTCCGCAGCATGCGCAGCGCACCTTCCGCGCGGGCCTGCGAACAGGTCAGCGGAAATGCCCTGCCCATGATGTCATCGGCGATCCTGGGTGCATTGTTGCCAAGCTGCGAGGCAACCTCCCAGACACGTTCGGCAAATGCCGCCGACTGGCTATCGAGCATCGAACCACTCCTTGATTTTGGTGAAAGCTGCAGACCCCTCGGCGATGGCCTTGGCATCGAGGTCGTGGAACGGGGTGTCCCGGGCCTCGCGCATGCCTCTGCGGGCAAGGGTCAGGTTCTCGTCCGTGGCCCATTCGGCGAAGGCGCGGAACGTGCCGGTGACATGCCGCCACGCCGCCTGCTCGGGCGTCGGTGGGACGTAGAGGGGATTGCGCCGGCTGGCGGACCGCTGCGGGCGGAGCCCACGCATGGCGGCATCGACCACCATCTTGCGCAGGGCTGCGCGTGTCGGTTCCTCGCCATGGTCCAGTCGCTCGTCGAGCGTGCGACGGACGATGCCGGGATCGGCAGCTTCGGCATCCCGGATCTGTCGGGCCTCGTGGATCTGGTCGCGACGCAGGCCGAGGTCGGCGGACGTCGCCGGAATACCGTTGTCGTTCCCAACGGTTTTGGGACGTCCATCAGATGCGACCTCGCCTCGCGCCTGCGCCGCATCGTATTCGTCGGCCAGCCGTCGCTTGGCCGTGGCTTCGATCTCGAGCGCGTCGGCCTGTGCGCGATGGACGGCCGCGAGCAGATCGTCATGCGCGGCCTTGGCGCGGCTGAGGCGGGCCGTGCGTTTTGCGGCATCGTAGGCGATCCCCGCGGCTTCCCGGGCCTCGAGCACCTCCGCCGCGGTCTTCGCGCCGGCCAGCATCATCGCGGCGCGATCGACGAGGCCGGGCAGGCCGTGCCCGGCATCAGCCATGGGGACCGGCGCGCTCATTGCCCGGGCTCGCAGGCTTCGAGCACCACCTTCAGCGCGCCGGTGCGCACGGTCCGCGCGGGCTCGAAGCCCCGGCGCCACGCCTCGGGGAGCGCCGCATATTTGCGCTCCGACACGTTCAGTTTGGTGTCGATGAACTCGGCCGGGTCCTCGCCGGAGGCGGCGATGCTGGCCGCGATCTGCGCGAGCCGTTCCTGGTCCCACGCCACCCGCTTCGGCAGATCGGCCAACACGGTGAAGTCGCCGTCGTCGAAGCGGACCGTGCCGGTGTCCTTGCCGCAGGCACGACGGGCCTCGGCGGCGCGGGTTGCGTAGCGGATCTCGAGCGCGGTGGAAAAGCGCGCCGTGACGGCCTTCATGCGCTTGGCGGCGGCGTCGATGTCGCGCTGCAAGGTGGCCAGCAGTTCGACGGGCAGCCCGGCGATCTCCTTCGGGCTGAGGCCCGGCAGGTCATCGGGGGTGGGGGTGTTGTGCGGAAAGGGCATGTCAGGGTCTCCGTGATCGGGGGATGGGGTCTGGTTGGGGGCGGTCACGCCGCCTGCTCCTCGAGCAGCAGCGCCGACGGCGAGGCGGCGGCGTGCTTGGGCCTGGGGCGGGCGACGGCGATGTAGGCGAAGCGGTCGGGGCCCACGCGCTCCTGCACGA
>DNSZ01000245.1 GCA_003500165.1 Paracoccaceae bacterium
CGCCTTCCCCCTCCTCCCCGCCGCCCCGCGCCCGGTCGCGCCCTTCTCCCATGCCGTGGAATCCGACGGCTGGGTGATTCTCACCGGCCAGATGCCGACCGATCCGGCAGCGCCGGACGACCCCCTGCCCGATGGCATCGAAGCCCAGACCGTGCGGGTGATGAAAAATCTGCACCTCGTTTTGCGCGAGCTGGGCCTTGGCCTTGATCACATCCTGCAGTGCCGCTGTTTCCTGACGCATTTCGACCGCGACTATGCCGCCTTCAACGCCACCTACCGGCGCTTCTTCCCCGAAAACCGCCTGCCGGCGCGCACCACGGTGGGTGTCACCGCGCTGGTCCTTGGCGCGCTGGTCGAGATCGATGCCATCGCGCGGCGGCCCTGAGTCCGATATGATGCGATTGCGCATCACCCCGCGCCCATGTTGCAAAAGGCACTTTTCGTCTTGACCGCGATGACGTAGCGTGCGTTCGGCAGGTGGGGCCCGACCCCGCGCCCGCGAAACGTAAGGAGAGAAACGTATGACCAAGACCCTGAAGCTGACCTTTCTGGCCGGCATCGTCGCTCTGGCCGCCGCTTGCGCCCAGCAGCAGCCCGAACCCGTCGTGATCGTCGAGCCGGTTCCGGCCGAACCCGCGATGACCAAGTTCTGATAGGGGCCTGCGGGCCTCGGCCCGCGGATACTCCCAGCAACCGGTTGGGTACGGTCGGGCCGAACATCCGGCCCTCACCGTTGCCCGACCGCAGCTTGGGGCGGGCCCTTGGCCCGCCCCGCATTCATGCGTGGGCAGATGGAAAAGCATCGCGGTTTCCCCTCGCGCCTGCCCGGCACCGATTTCCAGTTCACCATTCGCCGCGCCAACAGTTCCGGGCCGACCCGGCTGATCGAACGCGCCCGCCATGCCGACCGGCGCCCGGCCGACCGGGCCGCCGATGCCGCCTTTCTGGCCGCGCTGATCGAGCATTTCGGCGATGCGCCGTTCGAACGCGGCAATCTCGATGCCGGGCGGCTGTCCTGGCTGTTGGGGCGCGAGGTGGTCCCGGCCGAGGACCCGTTCGACCCCGAAAGCTACGACGCCCTCCTGCGCGTCGATCGGGCCGCCGCGCGGCGGGCCTTTCCGTCGCTGTTTGACGAGGCCGGCGATTGACGGCAAACGGGTCGGGCACGGTCCGGCCAGCGGCCGGCCTGGGACAGGGGAAGCGCCAATGTTCGAAAAGATCCTGATCGCCAACCGGGGCGAGATCGCCTGCCGCGTCATCAAGAGCGCGCGCAAGATGGGCATCCCGACGGTGGCGGTCTATTCCGAGGCCGACAAGCACGCCCTGCATGTCCAGATGGCCGACGAGGCTGTGGAAATCGGCCCGCCGCCGGCCGCGCAATCCTATATCGACATCGATCGGGTGATGGCCGCGATCCGCGCGACCGGCGCCGATGCGGTGCATCCCGGCTATGGCTTTCTGTCCGAGAATCGCCGCTTTGCCCAGGCGCTGGAAGCCGCCGGCGTGACCTTCATCGGCCCGCCCGCCAGCGCGATCGAGGCCATGGGCGACAAGATCGCATCGAAGAAGCTGGCCGCCGAGGCCGGCGTGTCGACCATCCCGGGCTTCATGGGTGAAGTCGCGGATGCCGAAACGGCGGTGAAACTGGCCGGCGATATCGGCTATCCGGTGATGATCAAGGCCAGCGCCGGCGGCGGCGGCAAGGGGATGCGTATCGCCTGGACCGACGACGAGGTGCGCCAGGGCTTCAAGAGCTCGCAATCCGAAGCGGCGTCGAGCTTCGGCGACGACCGCATGCTGATCGAGAAATTCATCGAAAGCCCGCGCCATATCGAGATTCAGGTGCTGGGCGACCGGCAGGGCAACGCCGTCTATCTGAACGAGCGCGAATGCTCGATCCAGCGCCGCAACCAGAAGGTCATCGAAGAGGCACCAAGCCCGTTCCTGGACCCCGCCACGCGCCGCGCGATGGGCGAACAGGCGGTCGCGCTGGCCCAGGCCGTGGGCTACTTTTCGGCCGGGACGGTCGAATTCGTCGTCGATTCCGAACGCAACTTCTATTTCCTCGAGATGAACACCCGGCTGCAGGTCGAACACCCGATCACCGAACTGACCACCGGGATCGATCTGGTCGAACAGATGATCCGGGTCGCCGCCGGCCATCCGCTGCCGTTTGCCCAGGCCGACATTCCGCTCAATGGCTGGGCGATCGAAAGCCGCATCTATGCCGAGGATCCGTATCGCGGCTTTCTGCCCTCGACCGGCCGGATCACGCGCTATCGTCCGCCCCATGAAGCGGTCGACGCCGCCCATGCGGTGCGCAACGACACCGGCGTCTATGAGGGCGGCGAAATCTCGATCTATTACGACCCGATGATCGCCAAGCTGTGCACCTGGGCGCCCGACCGCGACAAGGCGCTGAAGGAGATGCGGCTCGCGCTCGACAGTTTCGAGATCGAGGGGATCGGGCACAACCTGCCCTTCCTGTCGGCGGTGATGGACCATCCGCGTTTCGTCTCGGGCGACATCACCACGGCCTTCATCGCCGAGGAGTATCCCGACGGCTTCGCCGGCGCCGACCTGCCCGAAAAGAGCCTGCGCGAACTGGCCGCAGCCGCGGCCGCGATGTGGCGGGTGCGCGAGATCCGCGCCGCCAGGGTGACGGGCCGGTTGTCGAATCACGAACGTGAGGTTGGCAGCGCGTTCATCGTCGGCCTGGCCGGGCGCGCCTATCCGGTGACGCTGCACGCCGATCCCGAAGGCGCGACGGTCACCTTCGAGGACGGCCACCAGCATCGCGTCGAATCGGAATGGTATCCCGGCCAGACCGTCGCCCGGCTCGAGGTCGATACCGATGTGATGATGACCCGGATCGATCCGCGGCCGATGGGGTTCCGGATGCGCCATCGCGGCGCCGACCTCGACGTCCGGGTGATGACGCCGCGGCATTTCGACCTCTCGGCCCATATGAAGGAACGGACACCGCCCGACACATCGAACATGTTGCTTTGTCCGATGCCGGGAATGCTGGTGTCGGTCGATGTGGCCGAGGGCGATGCGGTGTATGAGGGCCAGCCGCTCTGCACCGTCGAGGCGATGAAGATGGAGAACGTCCTGCGGGCCGAACGCAAGGGCGTGGTCACCCGAATCAACGCCGCCCCCGGCGACAGCCTGGCGGTCGATGCGGTGATCATGGAATTCGAATAGTCGCGTTCCTGCCCGCCGATGACCGTGCGGTTGCGCCGGCGTCGCCCGGTCGCTTCGCCGGCGACAAGGTCATCGTCCGTCGCGCCGGCGCCCCGATGCGGCAGACCAACGCCATGTGGGATGCCGAGCGGTTCCGCAACGCCCCGACAGGCCGATGGATGTTGCCGTGCGTCCGATCCCGACGCGGCCCATGCCGCGCCTCGACCGGCAACGTCGCCGGCTCGCGAGCGGCTTTGCCCGCCGAATGCCCAGGCATGAAGAGCCACGCCCGTTGCCGCTTGATATCGGGCGCAGAACCGGAAGACGGCTGCCGGGGCCGCGCGGTCGCGATTGAACGCCACGGGAAAGCCTGTTAACCTTTGGGTTGATGTGAAACCGCCGGGACGCGCGCTGCCGCCTGCCCGACAACCGTCCGACATGCGGCCCGTCTGTCGCCCCGGCCAAGGGGGGAAAGACCATGCCCGTGGCCACCGTGACGCTCCACGACACCGCAGAAAACGACGGAAACCCGGTGCGCACCGGGCATTTCGGCGACAATCAGACCGCCCATTGGGATATGGCCCAATACGATGACGCAATCGCGGGAAACGATATTCTGCCCAGGATGACTGGGGAAATGCTGCGCTATCCTGGTGGGAACGAAACAGACGGGGTGCAGCGCGACAGCGAAGGAAACGTCACTGCCATAAACCGCGGTTTCGGCATCGAACATGCGGACTGGAAGGCCAACGATGAGGCGGGCGTCCATCCCTCTGGTATCGGCAAAGGGCTAAGCGACGTACTCGATTACGCCGCCGGGCGGGGACTCGATTTCGCCCTGGTTGTCCCGACCACGCGCTACATGCCAATGTTTAAAAACGTCGCGGGCTATGCTGGCGGTGCCGAACAGGCAAAGGCGGATTTCACCGCCCTTCTGGAAAACCTGTTTGTCGATCAGGCCTATTTCGATTTCAGCACACTGACGTCCGACATGACAGTGACTCTGGAACTGGGCAATGAAAGCGACTATTTCTCCGATGGAAAGCACTGGCAGTACAGACATGTCGCCATTCCACAGCTTCAGGCGTTCGACGCCTTCATGAAGGCGCATGGTGACACCCTCCCCGAGGGTCTCACCATCGAGCTGGCGATCCAGGCTGACAACTGGTTGGCGTCCCACTGGTTTCGGGAGAACCTCACGAACCAAAGCAACGCCAAAGACCTGCTGTCGCATATCGACAAGCTGGCGACCCATGTCGGCCTGATGGATGCCGAGGCGGATTTCGATCACGATTGGAAGTATTACGACAACAAAGGGAATGTAATCATTCATGAGGGTGATGGAGCCGATCGAAACAAGATGTTGGAAGCTTGGCAGGAGCTTCTTGTCGAGTATGACCTGCCGGCAGATCGGCTGGAATTCTGGGGCAGCGAGTGGAATCTCGGCAAGCCCGCGAAGATCTTTGAGACCTACAAGTGGAGAGGTGGATTCGGGTTCACCGGCGACTGGGCAGGCAAGGAAGACGGAATTAGCTTGCCGGAATTCGTCGAAGCTCAGGACATCGGTGCGCGGATGTCCGGCGCCACGGTCGAGGTGTTCTACCGGATGGTGGAGGGCGGCATATCAGCCCTTAATCTGTGGGGCAGTGTGATCAACACCTGCAGCTATTTCGATTACTACGACCAGAACGGCGACGGCGCGAGGGAGCAGGTGCTCAGCCATGGCGGGCACGCCTTTCGGCTGATGGCCGAAAGCCTGCCCGGGACGACCCTGGAAGGCTTTGGCCAGTTCGCCGAGACCGGCGACGACCCGGCCGAATACTACCTTTACGAGGACGACGCCAAGCTGGTCCTGTTCCTCGATGCCGGCGGCTTTGGCGATGGCGAGGTTTCGGTCGATCTGTCCGCCTATGGCGGCTTGACCTTCGCCTGGGCCGAGGCGGTGCAGACCGACGACGCCGCGACCGATCGGCTCCTCGACGAGGTGGCGGCCGCCAATAAGGACCACGAATACCTCGACCAGCTCGACGCGTTCCGCCGCGCCGTCGAGCTGCCCGAGATCGTCCGCTCGGACGTGACGGTCACCGATGGCGTCGTGACCTATGGCTTCACCGACACCTATGAAACGGTCCGCATCATCCTGGCCAGGGAGGCGCCCGGCGACGGGTTCCTGCATCTGTGGGGCACCGCCGCGGCGGATACGTTGCAGGGCGGGCTGGCGGATGACCGGCTGGAGGGCAATGGCGGGGACGATGCGCTCGATGGCGGCGCGGGGGCGGACCGGCTTTATGGCGGCGCGGGCGACGACATGCTGATCGGCGGCACCGGCGACGACACGCTCGACGGCGGGGCCGGCAACGACACCGTCTGGGGCGGCGCGGGGCATGACAGCGTTTATCTGGGTTCCGGGAACGATGTGTTCCACCATAACGGCCAGAACGGCGCCCATGGCCAGGATGCGGCTTGCGGCGAGGGCCGGGACGATCGGCTGGCAAGCCTTGGCGGCACCGGCGACGCGGCGTTCGTTTGCGACGACGTGCTGACGGTTGCCGACGTCATCCAGATGGCGCTGTCGGACGACATCCTCGTTTAGCGGTTTCCGGATCACGGTTCCGTTAACGAAAGGTTGACGAGTCGTCTCGTCGCATCAGCGAATCCCTCCAACAGAACACGAACGCGCTGGGGGATTTCATGCCGCATAACATCATCGTCGGAACCGAAGGTGCCGATGCGCTCACCGGGACCGACAGCACTCGCGACGAGGATATCATCGACGGGCGCGGCGGTGACGACATCATCATCGCCGGGGATGGCGACGATACCGTGTATGGCGGCGACGGCAACGACGTCATCTCGGGCGGTGCCGGCAACGACAGACTGTTCGGCCAGGCCGGCAACGACCGCTTCATCGGCGCCGCGGGGGATGACGAGATATTCGGCGGCGAAGCCGACGACCTGCTGCCGGGTCAGGACGACGATACCGCTGACTATTCCGGTCAGACCGCGGCGATTACCCTTGGCCGCCTGGGCAGCGTCCACAAGGCCGCCGACGGCAGCACCGATACCCTGAATGGCATCGAGAACGTCATCGGTGCCCTGGATCAGGCGAACCGGATCGATGGCGAGAACAGCGAAAGTGCCGAATTCGAGGTGGACCTCGAACTCGGCATCCTGAAGGTCACGGTGCCGGTCAATGTCTCACCCGTCCCGCTGGAATTCCGCATCACCCATTTCACCGACGTCTCTGGCACCGGCAATTCGGATCGGCTGGCCGGCAGTGACGGGAACAATATCCTCGAAGGCCGCGGCGGCGACGACGTTCTGGTCGGCTCGTTCGGCAACGACGTACTGGCCGGCGAGGCCAACACGCCGGGCTTCCCGTTCCCAGGCATCGGGAACGACACGGCCGATTATTCCGCTCTGGGTGTTGGCATTACCCTCAATCGCTTTGGTGCCGTAGAGAAAGGCGCGAATGGCAGTGCCGGCACGGACCAGCTATTTGGAATCGAGACGATCGTTGGCGACGCCTCGCAGGCGAACGCGGTCGACGGCGCGAACAGCAGCACGGCAACCTTCAATATCAACCTGGCGACGGGGCTGTTCCTGATCGATCTCGACCTGCCCGAAGAGGACGAAACGCTGCGGATCGAATTCACCGTCGAGAACTTCAACAACGTCTTGGGAACGGCGAATGCCGATATCATCACCGGAAGTGCCCGGGACGATACGCTGGACGGCGGCAGTGGCAACGACACGATCGAGGGCGGCATAGGCGACGATTCGATTATCGGCGGTGACGGCGAAGACAGCATTGTGGGCGGCGATGGCGACGACGAGATCGATGGCGGCGGCAACTACGACAGCATCGATGCCGGCGCCGGCAACGACATCGTCCGGGGCGGCAATGGTCGCGACACGATATATCTGGGCACCGGGGACGACGTGTTCCAAGACAATGGCCAGAACAATGAGCATGGCCACGACACCGTCTGGGGCGGCGGCGGCAACGATACGCTGCGCGGCGGCGACGGCGATGACGGGGTCTGGGGCGGCGACGACAACGACTTCGTCCAGGGCGATGGCGGCGACGACCGGGTCGGCGGCGGCGACGGCGACGACACCGTCTGGGGCGGCAGCGGCAACGACACGCTTTGGGGCGATGGCGGGGCCGACGCCCTGTCGGGCGGCGGCGGCAACGA
>DNSZ01000241.1 GCA_003500165.1 Paracoccaceae bacterium
TGGCGGCTGAACGGCCGCGTGCCGCCTGCGAAGCGGTCGCGGCGCTTCGTGGTCGAGAACGCCGACCGGCTGTCAAGGAAAATCGTCCTGTGAGGGAATTTTCAGCGAGACACCGGAAAGGGTTCACCGACCCGGGTCGGCGGCCTACAAACGGGATATCCTCGCACGAGGCGTGAGCGGGGGGCAGCGACGCAAGCGAGCAGGTTCAACACCGGGCAGGCGGGTCGCGGTAGACCGGTTCGAACCGTCTCCGGCACTGCGCAACCCATTGATTGTACGGTTCCTTTCCGTTCACCTGCGTATGCTGGCGGGCTTGGCGCGGCATTTCGCCAGCGACAGGGCCGGAATTTTGGGAAGCCACCCGGAGTCCAGAGTCCACCCGCGACGCCTGAAAGCACTGTGAATTCAAACATCTGACCGGTCGCGCGGGGTGGATACCCCGTGGATGCCGGAGTCCAGGCGGAAGCCGGTGGACCCCGCCGCGCCGGAGTCCACCCGGCGGATGCCGATCGAACATCGACAGGAACCTGCATGACCCTCGCCTTCGCCCCCGAGCGGATCGAGACCTGGCCGCTTGCGCGGCTCCAGCCCTACGCGCAGAACGCGAAGCTGCACGGGCCCGACCAGGTCGCGAAGATCGCCGCCAGCATGGCCGAGTTCGGCTGGACCGTGCCCTGCCTCGTCGGTGACGACGGCGAGCTGATCGCGGGCCACGGACGCGTCCTGGCCGCCACGCAGCTCGGGCTGACCGAGGCGCCGGTGATCGTGCTGGGCCATCTGACCGAGGCGCAGCGGCGGGCCTACCGGATTGCGGACAACCGGCTTGCTGAATCGCCATGGAACGAAGAGCTTCTCTCGGCCGAGCTGCAGGACCTGCTCGCGGACGACTACGACCTTTCGCTGGTCGGCTTCACCGACGGCGAGCTGGACAAGCTGCTGGCCTTCGATCCGGACGGGGGCGGTGAAGAAGAGGGTGGCGCCGGGGGCTCGGTGCCGCCGGTGACCATCCCCGAGCCGCCGCGCAATCCGGCCTCGCGCACCGGCGATCTGTGGATCCTTGGCGATCACCGCCTGCTCTGCGGCGACTCGACCTCGTTTGACGACGTCCGCCGCCTGATGAAGGGCGAGCGCGCGGTGCTGTTCGCCACCGACCCGCCCTATCTCGTGGATTACGACGGCTCGAATCACCCGACCCGGAACAAGGATTGGAGTCAGTCCTACGGCGTGACCTGGGACGACAGCTCGCAGGGCGCGGAGCTCTACGACGGGTTCATCGCCGCCGCGGTCGCAGAGGCGATCACCGAGGATGCGGCCTGGTATTGCTGGCACGCCTCGCGCCGCCAGGCGATGCTTGAGGCTTGCTGGGAAAAGGCCGGGGCCTTCGTCCATCAGCAGATCATCTGGGTGAAGGACCGCGGCGTCCTGACCCGCTCCCACTACCTGTGGAAGCATGAGCCCTGCCTGATGGGCTGGCGCCGTCCGAACCGCCCGCCGAAGGTCGCCGAACAGACGCTGCCCTCGACCTGGGAGATGCCGTCCTTCGCCAAGGACGAGCGCCCCGACCATCCGACCCCGAAACCGCTCGACGCCTTCGGCATCCCGATGCGCCAGCATGTGGCGCGCGGCGGGCTCTGCTACGAGCCGTTCTCGGGCTCCGGCTCGCAGATCATGGCAGGCGAGGCCAATGCCCGCCGCGTCTTCGCGATGGAGATCAGCCCCGCCTATGTCGATGTCGCCGTGGAGCGCTGGCAGGCCGAGACCGGCCGCGAGGCGATCCTCGACGGCGACGGCCGGAGCTTCGCCGAGGTGAGGACCGAGCGGCTGGAGGAGACTCCGCCCGCGAAGGACGAGGATGCAGCCGCATGAAGCAGTCGCGCCTCATGTCGCTGGTCGAGGCCGCGACCAATGTCGTCGTCGGTTATGGTCTGGCCATCGCCACGCAGATCGTGGTGTTCCCGTGGTTCGGGCTCCAGGCCGATCTGCCCGCGCATCTGGCGATTGGACTTCTATTCCTGATCGTCTCGCTGCTGCGGAGCTACCTGCTGCGGCGGCTGTTCGAGCGGTTCCGGACTGATTGGCGCTAGACCTGGCCCGGGCGGCGCTCGACCAGCACCTCCGTCATCACGATCTCCCAGGCTTCGACGACCAGCGTTCGGTCCGCGGCGTTGCCGGGATCGGGGGCACGGCCCGCGAGGGCCGCGAATGCCGATGCCATGATCGCGTCGGCGTCATAGAAATCGTGGCTGGCGCAACGAACTGGCCGCGTGGGCGCGCTGTTGCGCCGGCGTATTTCGGTCAATTCGGCGACGCTGGCGATACGGCTCAGATCGTAGACATAACGATCGGCAAGCCTGTTTGGTGTGATGGGTAACCCCGGCATGGTCGGCCTCCGCGTTCGGGACCGGCGGGATGCCGACCCTTCTACGAGGCCGAGCCCGCCAGCCGGCGGGCGGGCTCGGAGGGCGCGGGGATTCAGACCGCGGGCAAGCGATAGCGGCGGGCCCGGCCCGCCACCTTCTCCGAGGTCACGGCGAGCCCGAGCTTCTTCTTGAGCGCGCCCGACAGAACGCCGCGAATGCTGTGTGCAGCCCACCCGGTCGCCGCCGCCATCTCGTCGATGGTGGCGCCGCCCTCGGCGCGGAGCATCGCGATCAGCGTCTCCTGCTTGGTGCCCGCGCGCGGCGTGCGCGCCTTGGGCGCGGGATCGGCCTCGGCAGGAGCGTCCTGCGGGTCCTCCGCGCTCTGCGCCGCGTCGGCGCCCGTCGGCGCGCTGTCGCTGCCCTCCGGCTCGACGCCGATGGCGGCAAGGCCCGCGTCAGTGATGTACAGGAGGACGGCGCGGCCGTCCTCGTCGTTGCGCCAGATGCGGTTGAGCGCAGCGTCCGCCTTGGTCTGGCTCTCGGTCACCGTTTCGGCGATCAGGGCACGCTTCAGCAGCGCGCCGACCACCTTGGTGGCGGCACCGCCGCGGAGCGAGCCGGGAAGTGGCAGGACGTTGCGGTCCTCGCGCTGCGCAGCGGCGCTGAGGATCACGAGTTGGGTGTCGGAAAGCTTGGTCATCTGGGGTCTCCGGTTTCGGGGCCGCGACCGTCGCGACCCTCCTACGACCCCAAGCCGCGCCTCGGCGCGGCGGGCGTTCCGGCTGGGCCGGAGATCAGCGGGCGTGTTCGCCCTCGCCAAAGGCGCTGTCGGTGATGCGCTTCAGCAGGCTCGCGTAGTGTTCGAGGGTGCCGACGTCGGCCCAGTTCACTTCGTCGGGGTGGCAGTTGAAATGGTCGTCGCTGAGCGCCTGCAGGCGGGCGAGCATCTCGTCGATCTCGGCCTTCTTGCCGATGAAGGCGTTCAGAGCCGCCTCGCGGTTCCGGCGCGCCTTCTCGGCGCGGAGTTCGTGGCGGGGCGTGGTGATCGGGTTCAGGCGGGTGGTCATCG
>DNSZ01000029.1 GCA_003500165.1 Paracoccaceae bacterium
GCGCAAAGCGAAAACGCCACGCCGTCGATGGGCGGCACGCTGCGCATCCAGATGAACTGCCGCGAATTGAAGGACCCGCGCACCTATGACTGGTCCGAGCTTGGCAACGAGACCCGCGGCATCATCGAATACCTCGTCGAGGTCCGCCGCGATGGCACGTTGCGGCCGATGCTGCTGGAAAGCTGGGAGGCCAATGACGACGCCACCGAATACACGCTGAACGTCCGCCAGGGCGTGAAGTGGAACAATGGCGACGATTTCACCGCCGAGGATGTGGCGGCGAACATCATCGGCTGGTGCGACGAATCGGTCGAGGGCAATTCGATGGCCTCGCGCATGTCCTCGCTGATGCAGGATGGCAAGGCCGCCCCCGGCACGGTCGAGGTGGTCGATGCGACCACCGTGGTGGTGCGCCCGCTGACCCCGGACGGCACGCTGATGTTCGGCATGGCCGACTATCCGGCGCCGATCATGCATCGCGACCTGATCGGCACCTCGGTGCTGGATCACGGGGTCGGCACCGGCGCCTACATGTTCGACGAGTTCAAGGTGGGCGAACGCATCTCGCTGGTGAAGAACCCCGATCACGAATACTGGGGCGATGCCTATCTCGACCGGGTCGAGTTCCTCGATTACGGCACCGATCCTTCGGCCTGGCTGGCCGGCGCCGATGCAGGCGAGTTCGACGTGACCTATGAAATGGTCTCGGACTTCATCGACATCTTCAACCAGATCGGCTGGGTCGAATCCGAGATCGGCACCGCGGCAACCGTGGTCATCCGCCCCAACCAGGAGACCGAGATCGACGGCGTGAAGCCCTATGGCGATGCGCGCGTCCGCCGCGCGCTGGCGCTGGCCGTCGACAACACGGTGCCGCTGGAGCTGGGCATTTCCGGGCGCGGCAACGTGTCGAACAACAACTACCACGTCGCCAATGGCGTGCATCCGGACCATGCCGACATCCCCGGCCATGAGCGCAATGTCGAAGAGGCCCGGCGCCTGATGGAAGAGGCCGGCATGATGGATTACGAGCACGAGCTCGTGTCGATCGACGACGATTACCGCAAGAACACCACCGATGCCGTCGCCGCACAGCTGCGCGATGCCGGCTTCAAGGTCAAACGGACGGTGATGCCCGGCTCGACCTTCTGGAACGACTGGACCAAATACGCCTTTTCCTCGACCAACTGGAACCATCGCGAGACGGGCATCCAGCTGCTGAACCTCGCCTATCGCTCGACCGCGGCGTGGAACGAGTCGGGCTTCCGCAACGCCGAGTTCGACGCGCTGCTCGATCAGGCGACGGCGATCGCCGACAGCGAGAAGCGCAAGGAGGTGATGGCCAGGCTCGAACAGATGATGGTCGATGAGGGTGTGGCGATCATTCCCTACTGGCGCTCGCTCTATCGCTTTTACGTCGACGGTGTGGTGAATATCGAGATGCACCCGAAATTCGAGATCAACATCCATCACATCGGCTGGGCCTGACCGCCCGACGGGAATTGCCGGGGGGCGGGCCGCACCCGCCCCCATGCGCATCGCGGCCAACAGGCCGCCAATAAAACGCCATGACGCCCCCGCCAGAGGGGCCGGACAACGACAGGGATGCCGATGGGATTGTTCATTCTCAAGCGGTTGGGGATCATGGTGCTGACGGCGCTCTTCATGACCCTGATCGTGTTCTTTCTGACCAATCTGCAACCGAACCTGGAAAAGCTGGCCAAGACCCAGCTGGGCGCCCGGATCACCGATGCCGAGGTGCAAAGCTGGCTTGACAGGAACGGCTACACCCAGCCGATGCTGTCGCGCTATGGCCAGTGGCTGGGACTGATCCCCGGCTTCGTCAACGAGGCCGCGGATGGCACGATCACCGGTCGCTGCATCGCCGGCGGCATCGAAGCGGCCGCGGCGCCGCGCTTCTGCGGCGTCATCCAGGGCAATTGGGGCTATTCGACCAAGTTCCGCGTGCCGGTCGCCGAGGTGATCGGCGAGCGGCTTGTCCGCACCGGCATCCTGATGTTCTGGGCGTTTGCGATCATGGTGCCGCTCGCCCTGGTCATCGGCGTGCTGGCGGGCATGCGCGAGGGCTCGGGGCTCGACCGCTCATTATCGACCTTCTCGATCGCCACCACATCGACGCCGGAATATGTCTCGGGCGTCATCTTTGTCGTCGTCTTCGCGTCCTCGATGGTCGGGTTGCAATGGTTCATCGGCTCGGCGAAATCGGCGGTCGACGGGATCACCTTTCGCAACTTCACCCTGCCGGTGATGACCATTGCGCTTTACGGCATGGGCTATATCGCGCGGATGACCCGGGCCAGCATGGCCGAGGTGATGACCGCGCAGTATATCCGAACGGCCCGGCTGAAGGGGGTAAGCTTTCGCAATGTGGTGCTGCGGCACGCGCTGCGCAACGCGCTGATCGCGCCCTTCACCGTGATCATGCTGCAATTCCCCTGGCTGCTGACCGGGGTCGTCATCGTCGAGGCGCTGTTCGTCTATCCCGGCTTCGGCGATGCGCTGGTCCAGGGCGCGCAGAACAACGACATCGAGTTGCTGCTGGCCGTGTCGGTCGTGGCGGTGGTGGTGGTGCTGGTCACCCAGCTGATCTCCGACATCGGCTACGCCTTCCTGAACCCGCGCATCCGTGTGTCCTAGGGAGGGCCGAGCCATGGAACCGATCACCTGGACGGGCAGCCTCGGCCCGATCCTGAACCCCGCGATGCTGGCCGCCGTTTCGGCCCTGATCGTCACCTCGCTTGCATCGGTCGTGCTGTCGATCTTCTCGGGCGAGGACAAGATGATCGTGAACGCCGACCACACCCTGACCGTGGTGCCCAGCCCCGCCGTCTGGGCCAAACGCCTGACCTTGTGGTCGCTCTTTGCCGTCATCGGCCTGGTCCTTGCCTATATCGTCGGCGGCATCCTGATGCCGGCCGGGGGCAAGGGCATTTTCGGCCGGATGGCGACGCAGTTGCTGCCGGTCTGGATCGCGCTCATCGTCACCTTTGCCCTGTCGATCGCGTTCAAGCGCCATCTGGGGCTTTACGGCCATCTGTTCGACAACACCGTCGGCATGATCGGCTTCGGGCTGGTGATGTTCTGGGTCTTCACGGCGATCTTCGCCGATCTTCGCGGCTTTGGCATCCCGATCCATGTGGTCACCTTCGACCCGATCCAGGACGTGATCTCGGGGATGAAGAACAAGCCGCCCGGCACGCCGCTGCCAAGCCCCGGGGAAGGGCAATACGACTATTACCTGCTGGGCGGCGACGCGCTGGCGCGCGACGTGTTCAGCCGCATGGTGATGGGCGCGCGGGTGGTGCTGACGATCGCGCCGCTGGCCACCCTGTTCGCCTTCATGGTCGGCATCACGCTGGGCGTGCCGGCGGGCTATATGGGCGGCTGGTTCGACACCATCCTGTCCTTTCTGGCGAACCTCGTGCTGGCCTTCCCGGTGATCCTGCTGTTCTTCCTGCTGGTGACGCCGGAAATCGCGGCCGCCGGCATCCCGACCTATATGGCGATGGTTCTGTTCCTGTTTCCGCTGATCTTCCTGATCGTGCTGCTGAATGCCCGCTATCACACCAAGCCGCGCATGCGCACGATCCTGCTGGCGATCGTGGCGGGGATCGGCGGCTGGCTTTACCTTTCGCTGATCAGCCAGGCCCGGACGCCGATCAGCTTTCTGCCCGAATGGATCGACGCCTTCGACATCTCGAGTGGCATCCTGATCGTCTTCGTGTCGGTCGTGTTCGTGAACTCGCCCACCGTGTTCCGGATCGTGCGCGGGCTCACGCTCGACATCCGGTCGCGCGACTATGTCGCCGCCGCCCAGACCCGGGGCGAGGGGCCGTGGTACATCATGCTGTGGGAGATCCTGCCAAATGCGCGCGGGCCGCTTCTGGTCGATTTCTGCCTGCGCATCGGCTACACGACGATCCTGCTGGGGACCTTGGGCTTCTTCGGCCTCGGCCTGCCGCCTGAAAGCCCCGATTGGGGCACGTCGATCAATGGCGGCCGCGGGCTGTTGCAGTTCTTCCCGTTCCCGCCCTTGGTGCCGGCCGTCGCGATCATGAGCCTGGTGCTGGGGCTCAACCTGCTGGCGGACGGGCTGCGCGAAGAAAGCCTGAAGGATTAGGGAGGCCGATCGATGGCAAAGTGGGATTATGACGGCCCGATCCTGGAGATCGACAAGCTGTCGATCAGCTTCTTCACCCGAAATCGGGAAATCCCCGCGGTGATGGATTTCTCGGTCGCCGTCCAGCCCGGCGAGGCGGTCGGCCTGGTCGGCGAGTCGGGTTGCGGGAAATCGACCGTGGCGCTGGGGGTGATGCAGGATCTGGGCGTCAACGGCCGGATCGTCGGCGGCACCATCAAGTTCAAGGGCCGCGACCTGTCCGAGGTATCGCCCGACGAGCTGCGCGACCTGCGCGGCAACGAGATCGCGATGATCTATCAGGAGCCGATGGCCAGCCTGAACCCGGCCATGAAGATCGGCAAGCAGCTGATCGAGGTGCCGATGATCCATGAGGGCGTCAGCGAAAAGGACGCCTGGGACATGGCGCTGAAGGTCGTGACCGATGTCAAGCTGCCCGACCCCAAGCGCGTCCTGAACGCCTTTCCGCATCAGCTGTCGGGCGGCCAGCAGCAGCGCATCGTCATCGCCATGGCGCTGATGTCGAAGCCATCGCTGCTGATCCTCGACGAGCCGACCACCGCGCTCGACGTCACGGTCGAGGCGGGGATCGTCGATCTGGTGAAGGAGCTCGGCCGCGAATACGGCACCTCGATGCTGTTCATCAGCCACAATCTGGGCCTGGTGCTGGAGGTCTGCGACCGGCTCTGCGTGATGTATTCGGGCGAGGCGGTCGAACGCGGCTCGATCGAGGATGTGTTCGACCAGATGCGCCACCCCTATACCCAGGCGCTGTTCCGCTCGATCCCGCTGCCCGGCGCGGACAAGAACACAAGGCCCTTGGTGGCGATCCCCGGCAACTTTCCGTTGCCGCATGAGCGTCCGCCGGGCTGCAATTTCGGCCCGCGCTGCGACTATTTCGAGGCCGGGCGTTGCGATGCGGGCGACATCAGGATGGCGCCGGTGGCCGGCGACGAACGCCACGAGACGCGCTGCCTGCGGTTTGAAGAGATCGATTGGGACGCGCCGATCACCCTGGCCGAACAAAAGCAAAGGGGCGAGATCGGCGCGCCGGTCCTCAAGATCGACAACCTGAAGAAATACTACGAGGTCGCCGCGAACAAGATGTTCGGCGGCGGTGGCAAGAAGGTGGTCAAGGCCAACGAGACCATCAGCTTCGAGGCCCGCGAATCCGAAACGCTCGCCATCGTGGGCGAGTCGGGCTGCGGGAAATCCACCTTTGCCAAGGTTCTCATGGGGCTCGAAACCGCGACCGAGGGCGACATCCTGCTCGACAATCAGGCGATTCAGGACGTGCCGATCGAGGCCCGCGGCACCCAGACGGTCGCCGACATCCAGATGGTGTTCCAGAACCCGTTCGACACCCTGAACCCGTCGATGACGGTGGGCAGCCAGATCGTCCGGGCGCTGGAGATCTTCGGCCAGGGAGAGTCCGACGACGCGCGCTGGCAGCGCATGCTGGAACTGCTGGACCTGGTCAAGCTGCCGCGTGAATTCGCCGGACGTATGCCGCGCCAGTTGTCGGGCGGGCAGAAGCAGCGCGTCGGCATCGCGCGGGCCTTTGCCGGCGGGGCGCGGATCGTGGTCGCCGACGAGCCGGTCTCGGCGCTCGACGTGTCGGTGCAGGCCGCGGTGACCGATCTGTTGATGGAGATTCAGCGCGAACAGAAGACCACGCTGCTGTTCATTTCCCACGACCTCAGCATCGTGCGCTATCTCAGCGACCGGGTGCTGGTGATGTATCTCGGCCATGTTGTCGAGCTTGGCTCGACCGATCAGGTGTTCAGCCCGCCCTATCACCCCTATACCGAGGCGCTGCTGTCGGCGGTGCCGATCGCCGACACCCATGTCACCAAGAAACACATCGTGCTGGAAGGCGACATTCCCTCGGCGATGAATCCGCCGCCGGGCTGTCCGTTCCAGACCCGATGCCGCTGGAAGTCCGAGGTCCCCGGCGGGTTGTGCGAGCGCGAGGTGCCGCCCATGGTCACGCTGGCCGACGGTCACCAGATCAAGTGCCACCTGTCGCGCGAGGAGCTCGACAAGATGGAACCGGTGATCCAGATCGGCGCCAAGGCGGCGGAGTAAGCGCGGCGCAGCGGCGCGGCAAGGCGGCCGGGCAAGAAACCATACTTTCGATTGCCGTGAGGTTTCTTTTCATCTAAAATATTTGTGATAGCGGTCCGATTGGTGAGGCGATATCGCCCGTCTCGGCGGTGCAGGTCCGTGTGCAACGGAGTTGGGCTTGGAGGACGCAGCAGTCGCCGGACCCTTGGGGCGGCGTGTTTGCCGCATGGCAAGGGTGGCATGACCGTTTGGCGTATCGTGTTGGGTGTTGGCGTGGCAGCCATGATTGGCGCGGCAGAGACAAGGGCAGGGACAGGCGAGCCGTTCCTGTATTTGTGCGAGGCCGAACCGGCGGCGCTGTGCGACGCGGTGCGGGGCGCGCTGGCCGATGCGGTGGCGCCGCGTCGGGTCATCGACGCCACGATTGCGCGGGCCTTGCCCGGGGCACACCGCATCGCGTTCGAGCGTCTCGACGCGGCGGGACCCGCCCTGCATGGCCGCCTGCGGGCGAAGCCGGGCGAAGCGCCCTGGGTCGCGGGTCCCGCCGTGCAACGCGCGCTGCCAACCGCTTCTGCTGCCGGAAACGCGTTTTTCGCCGACTATGCGAACGCGCTTGTGGCGGCGTCACGCGCCCTCATTGCCGAGCTATGACCTGACATGCCGACCCTGGCCCAACCCGATCGACTGAAGATGGCCCTGCAACGGCGGATGGACGACACGCGCATGGACGCGCGACCGGGAGAGACGAGATGTGCCTGATTTGCGCAGGGCTAAGGCCCTATCAAAAGACCTGTGACTACGAGAACCTGCCGGTTGACGACGCCGAGATCGCGGCGACGGTGACCGAGGGCGCGGATGCCGCCGACAACATGGGCACTGTCTACAGCATGGGTGTGGGCGACGCCTTTGCCGGTTCCATCGCGTATCTCGGCGATGAAGACTGGGTGGCGATCACGTTGGAAGCCGGGTCGTATCGCTTCGATCTTCAGGGCGACACGCTGTACGATCCATTGCTAAGCGTTTACGATGCACAGGGAAACCGTGTCGGCAGCTCTCTCGGCGATGCAGTTGATTCAGAAGCGACGTTCGATCTGACACTGGCTTCGGGCACCTATTATGTCAGCGCAAAGCAGTACTATGACGGGTCGACAGGCACCTATTCGGTTACCGTGACAGAAGGCACACCCGTCGATCCGGACGATCGCGTCCAACCGGCGGACGCCGTGACGTGGAACAACGGGAACTTCACCGGGCAATCGGTGATCGATGTCTATTTCGCGCTGGAAGGCAGCACGGTCGACGACAATGGAGAGACCATAACGTCGGACGGTTTCAGCGATGCCGAAATCGCCATGATCATGGGTATATTCGACGGTGTGTCCGATTTCACCGCGATCACGTTCCAACGCACGACGAACCAGGCGACCGCCGACATACAGCTGGCCCGGGATAATCTGGGAGGCGGTCTGTTGGGCTTCATGTATCCGCAGAACGTCACCTCTGCCGCTGGGCTGGGTGTCCTGACCTCGAGCCCGACATACTGGAACGCAACCACCATGCAGCCGGGCGGCGGCATGTATGGCGTCGTTATCCACGAGCTGGGGCACGGGCTGGGGCTGGCGCACCCGCACGACACCGGAGGCGATTCGGAAATCATGGAAGGGGTCGGCTGGAGCGGCGATACCGGCACTTTCGGCATGAACCAGGCCGTCTACACGATCATGACCTACAATGATGGTTGGGATGGCCATCCGCTTGGCGCCAGCGGGGTGACACAGGGCAGTGGCCACATGACCACCTTCGGCGCGATCGATATGGCCGTCCTGCAAGGCTATTATGGGGTGAACACGACCCATAACAGCGGCGACGATGTCTATTTGGTCGGCGGCAACGCGCACTATGCGGCGATCTGGGACACCGGCGGCAGCGATACCTTGATGGCCGCCACCGAGGCGGATGCGGAGATCGACCTGCGTGCGGCCACATTGGATTTCAGCGAAACCGGCGGTGGCGTTGTTTCCTACGTTGCCGACGTTGTCGGCGGGTACACGATTGCCAATGGCGTGGTGATCGAGAACGCCATCGGCGGCGTGGGCGATGACATCCTGCGGGGTAATCAGGCCGACAATCGGCTTGAAGGCGGCGTTGGGCACGATGCGCTTTATGGCGGGGCGGGCGACGAC
>DNSZ01000053.1 GCA_003500165.1 Paracoccaceae bacterium
GCGGTCAGACCGGACGCTTACAGTTGATACCGTCTTGCTGATCTTGGATTTGGCTTTTTTGATAACGGATTTGAGCCCGTCATCATTGTCGCAGAGGATAATGATTGGATGCGCCATGGGCTTATGTTTAAAATCTTTGAGTATGTTCTCATACCGGGAAATCAATGCCCCTTGACCCTCAGCGCCTTGAACCAGATTCAAGAGATCTCGCGTGGTGCCCGAAGATTTAAGGAAGTGCACGAGCCGAACGACCTTCCCGTCCACTTCCTTGGCCAGCAACGGGAACTTCTTGACCAAAGCCCTGATCGCGCATTGCAAGTATGTGATGTCAGAGACGCCCTCTGTCACGATCAGCGGCGCGGTAGGCGCGGCGAAATACTTGTAGAAGAGGAACTTTCGGTACAGCTCTTCCGGCGCGCGAGGCGGATGAAACTCGCCTGCGGCCTTGGCAAGCTTGTTGATCTTCTGATGGCGGTCGCGCCGCGTTTTGACGAAATGGATGTGCGAGAGCGCACCTTCGAGAGGGCCAAGCTTATCAGTCGCATCCGCAGGATCATCACCTCGGCGAAAATAGAATCCTGTCTGAAAGAGAGAATTACACATCGCCCGAGCAGCGCGGTAGTAGTCCTGATTGATGTTAGCCTTCGCATTTACGACCAGGCCAGTGACGGTCTGGCGAGACTGGCGCAATGACATGCGAGTTTTTGCCGGATTAATGAAGAAGCCCGCTCCCTCGATAGTCTTCTTCAGTTTAGCGCCCACTTCCCAATCAGCGCCTTGCACGTTCACGGCAATTTCAGTGGGAAAGAGCGTTTCGTTGGTTGAAAAGGTGAGATCATCTGCATAGCGCGTGTAGGTGCAGCGGGCATCGCGGGCAAGCGCAAGCAGTCGCGAGTCTAGTATATTTCCGATCAGGTTCGAAATGACCGGGGAACAAGGGCTCCCCTGCGGCAAAGCGTTATCATGACAGGCGATCTGGGCGATGATCGTGGCGGGCTGCGGCCCCAGCGAGAACATCGCATCATGGATGAAAAAGCCGCGCACGCGACCAAAATTGATCGTGCCGAAGAAGTTCTCCAGATCAAGGTTGAAAACGAAGCGCCGCCTCCTGTGGACTTCGGCATTGGAAATTATGGTGCGACCCTTGTGGAAGCCGTGGGAGGCAAACCAGAACCGCGCGTTCTCCTGCTTCCGCTCATGCACGCAAGCATAAAGCAACTCGGCAAGGCGGGTTTGCAGCAAGGCGAGCTGCGGCTCAGGCGCATTGATGGTGCGAACACCACCTGATTTCTTCGGGATCTCGAAGGAGCGGTACTTCTTGGCAGGGTCCATCTTATAAAGGACGTAGCTGACCCCCTTCGGAGTGAAGCCAAGAAGCTTGGCCAGATCGGTTAGGCTTTGCGCCTTCTTTAGTTTGTCTAACGAACTCAAATGCCTGTACTCTAGGTTAGATGCTTACGGGCACTCTTATGCGAGTGTACGCGATACACCGGGAAGCCGAAATACCGCAAAGGAACCTTAAGGTAAGCAGCCTGCCTACCATTGCTGTCATTTGCCGCGATGCGCAGCAGGAAGTCTGCCCGTAAGCGTTGGGGAGCATGACGGATTCACTCCTTTCGAACAAGCCCGTACTCTACACGAAGGCAGGCGCAAGTTTCAACTGCAACACCCGGAGCCCGCTGGGCATGGGATGTTGCGATGGACAGACGATGCAATCCCCTCAGCAGCGAGGAACGTGGGCAATCTTCGCCGAACATGAACGGGGCCGCAGCCAGCGGGCGATCGGGCGGCGTCCGGGACGGCCGGCGCGCACGATCGGGCGCGCGCTGGCGCGGGGCCGTCTCGGTGCTCGGCCTTGCCATCCTGCTCTCGGCCATCGTCGGCACGGCCGAGGTGGTGACCGCTTTGCTGCTGGGCCGCGTCATCGGTGCGGCGCCGGCAGTTGCGCCCCGCGCCTTCCGAGCCGGGAACGGCCGAGTGAGCGGCGCTTTGCAGGATGGACCAATTCCACCCCAACAAACTGGGATTGTCTCCAGGCTGAATGAACCATTTCCCGAATACATCGCGCGGCTGGGTGGCCAAACCGACTTTCGCGGCTCCTTTCCCGGGCATCGGGATCGCTCCGGCGGGAAACCATTCCCGCCGACGTCCTGGGCATCGCAGCTCGTAAGCCGCGCCGGTCCGCGCGCCATCTGGGCCCCGCCATCCCCCGACCGACAGAACGGCAAGGAACCCCGGGCCGGCACACAAGTTCGGACGCCAGCGATCAGGATCTTCTAGAAAATCCTGAAGCGCACGATCTTCTAGAAGATCGTGGACCAACTGCATCCGCCGTGCAGTGCGGCCGCCCCAATTAGCCATTGACCGGCGCCGGCCGCATGGCTGGGCTTCGCGAATGGCGCAGATCCCTGTCGTGTTCCTTTCCGGCTCGGGCAGCACAGCCCCGATCGCGGGGTTGATCGCCAAACGGCTTGCCGCGCGGGGCCATGACGGAACGCTGCATTCGGTCGAGTTGGACAGCGATCCGGGCCTTCCTGGCGGCTGCGATCTTGCGGTGATCGGCACACCCACCGATCACCGTTTCTCGGTTGACACGCTCTCGGACGGGACCGCTCGCTGCATCGACGCGGCGGCCGATCCGGTCGCCGCGCTGGCCGGGCAACCCGATACCCCGGCGCGAATGCCGCCCCGGCGCTGGTATGCTCCGCGCGACCATTTGCCGAACCGGGTGATCGCGCGGAACCGCTTTCGCCGCCGTCTGGCGCCGGGGCTGCGGGTTCTGCCCGGCCGCTGGCGGGGCGAGGCCGTGGACTGTCCGCGCGGTTGCTGGTCGGCAGGACCTGGCGGCGTGCCCGTCTGCAGCCCTGCAGACTGCGATTTCTGCCTGCGTTGCGTCCATCGCAGTCCAGGCGGCGCCGTGGTCTGGTACGCGGCCATGCAGGACAAACCCCGGCTCGATCCGGCATTCCATGTCACGCGGCGGGCCGAGATCGCGGCGCAAATCACGTCAGGCGGCGGGAACTGAGCGCCGGCCATCAGGATTTTCCAGAAAATCCTGCCCCGGCACGATCTTCTGGAAGATCGTGCCCCCCGCTTCTTCGGCCGTGCGGTGCCCCGGCCCGAGACCGGGATTGTCCGGCGCGGGCTGCGCCCCTATGACAAGCACATGGCGTGTATCCCTGTCATGTTCTTTTCCGGCTCGGGCAGCACGGCCCTGATCGCGGAACTCATCGCCGGCCGGCTTGCCGCGCGCGGCCACGATGCGCCGCTGCTATCGGTCGAACAGAACAGCGATCCCGGCCTTCTTGGGGCCTGCGACCTTGCGGTGATCGGGACACCCACCTATCACAATTGCCCGGCCGGCACGCTGTTGGACTGGATCGCCCGGTGGCCGCCGGGCGCTGGCCCGGCGCGGGCCTTTCTGTTTGCAACCTTCGGGCTTTACACCGGCAATGCCCCGCATCTGCTGGGCCAGGCGCTGGCCGCTCGGGGTGTGCGGACCGTGGGCCATACCGGCTTTCGCGGGCCGGCGTCGGACAGCGTCATGATGCTGCCGGCCTGGATCGGCTTCATGTTCCGGTATGAACGCCGAATCGCCCGGCGGATCGACACCGCAGCCGGCCAGATCGCCGCGCTGGCCGAGCAACCCGATGCCCCGGGGCGGCTGCCGCCCCGGCGCTGGTATGCACCGCTCGACCATGTGCCGAACCGGGTGATCGCGCGGAACCGCTTTCGCCGCCGCCTGGCGCCCGGTCTGCGGGTTCTGCCCGGCCGCTGGCAGGGCGAGGCCGTGGACTGCCCGCGCGGCTGCTGGCAGGCGGGACCAGGCGGCGTGCCCGTCTGCGACCCAGCCGACTGCGATTTCTGCCTGCGCTGCGTCCATCGCAGTCCGCGACGGGCCGTGATCTGGGACGCGGCCATGCAGGACAGGCCCCGGCTCGATCCAGCCTTCTATGCCGCGCGGCGGGCCGAGATCGCGGCGCAATTCCCGCCCGTCGACGCGGGCTGAACCCCGGGCGGCCCGACGGGCTATGGCATCCCGTCGGGCGGCGTGCGGCCGCCGCCGCTGTGATGCTCCCCGGGCGCGGGTTCCAGACCGTAGCGCGCCGCGATCCGCCACACATGGTCTGGCACCATCGTCTTCATCCGGCGCGGTGCGGCTTGGCGCAGATGCAGGATCGTCTCGATCGCCTTCATCTCGACCCGCGCGCGGGCGAATTCCAGGCCCTTCGGGCCGACCCGGGGCTGCATCCACGCCACCAGCCCGCGCAGCGCCTTGGGAATGCGCCGCAGCGGCAACCCGCCCGCGGCCCGTTTGGTGTTCTCCATGAACCCCCGAACCGCCCCGTCGCGCCTGCCCCGGCTGCCGGGCGCCTCCAGCACGATCTCATCGCCCAGAAGGTCGAGGAGCGCCTGCCCGCGCCGGTTGCGCACGATCAGCCATTGCCGCCCCTCGCCGCCCATATAGCCGACGGTGATGTCGGCCAGCACGTTGGTGTAGTCGACGCAGGTCCGGCAGGTCAGCGGGAAGAAATCGCGCGGCAGGTCCGAGATCGGCAGCTTCAGAAACGGTATGTCGCGCCGCGTGCCGTCGTCGAACCGCAGCTCGACGCGATAGTCGGGCCGGAACTCCAGATACGAGATCGTTTCGGGCCGGTCGGACAGCCGCGCCAGAAAGGCGTGGAAATTCTCGGTCGTGGTGTTGTCCGAGCATGGCGTGCCGATGACATGAAGCTTCTCGAGCCCCAACTGCGCCTCGATACGGCGCAGCGCATAGACCTGGCACGGGATGCCGATCAGCGCGATCCGCTTGTGCCCGGCTGCCGCCGCCGGCTCCAGCAGCGCCAGCAGCGGCGCATAGCCCATGCGCATCCCGCGCGCCCGGGCCATCGCCGCGGGGTCGGTCACGATGATCGGCTGCGGCCGCCAGCGGTCGTCGGGGTCGGGGCCGACGCAAAGCACCGCATCGACCAGCCCGTCTTCCAGCAGGCGCGCGCCCAGCCGGGTCGCGATCCCGGTCCATTGCGCGCCTGCGAGGGGCGCCTTCAGCGCGGCGCGGTACATTGCCCGGAACGGGCCGAAGAAGACCTCGTCGGTCAGCTCCTCGTCGCGCGGGCGGCCATGCACGGCCGTCTCCATCGCCGGGTAATCGGGCTGGAGGAACTGGCAGGCCTGGCCGCATTGCCCCGCCATCGCCATCCGCGACAACCCGCAATCGGTGCACATCTTGCGCGGCTCGGGCGCGGCCAGCGTGGGCGCGGCAAAGCCGGGGCCATCTTGTGTGTCGCGCATGCGCAGGGCTTCCCTGTCGGCTTCGCCCGGCAAAGTGGCGCAGCGCGCCGCCCGGGTCAACGGCTTGCCGCGTCCCGCCCCGGTCGATAGGAAAACCGCCATGGATGCCGCCCTGCCCCACTCGGACGCGCGCGCAAGGCGCAATGTCGCCGTGCTCGCACTGGCCCAGGCGCTTCTCGGGGCGCAGATGCCGATGATCTTCACGATCGGTGGGCTGGCCGGCCAATCGCTGGCCGCCAATCCCTGCTGGGCGACGCTGCCGATCTCGCTGATCGTGTTCGGCTCGATGACCTCGGCGCCCTGGATGTCGGCGCTGATGCAGCGGCGCGGCCGCCGCGCCGGGTTCTTCGCGGGTACCGCGGGCGGTGCGGCGGGCGCGCTCATCGGCGCCTATGCCCTGTCGGTCGCCTCGTTCCCGCTGTTCCTGCTCGGCAGCTATCTGACCGGCATCTACATGTCGGCCCAGGGGTTCTATCGCTTTGCCGCCGCCGACACGGCGAGTGCCGCGTTCCAGCCCAGGGCGATTTCCTATGTTCTGGCGGGCGGGCTGGTGGCGGCGGTTCTGGGCCCGCAAATGGTGAAGCTGACCGCCGATGCCGCATTGGTGCCGTTTCTGGGCACCTATGCGGCGGTCTTTCTGATCAACCTGATCGGCGCCGGGCTGTTTGTGTTTCTCGAAATACCCAAGCCGCCCGCCTCGGCCCCGGGCCGCGACGGCGGGCGCACCCGGATGGAGCTGTTGCAGGATCCGGTGATCGCGGTCGCGGTGATCTGCGGCATGGTCTCCTATGCGCTGATGAACCTCGTCATGACCTCGACGCCGCTTGCCGTGGTCGGCTGCGGCTTTGACCAGGGGATGGCGGCGGATGTGGTTTCGGCCCATGTGCTGGCGATGTTCGCCCCAAGCTTCTTCACCGGCCATCTGATCGCTCGATTCGGCGTGCGCCCGATCATGGCGACGGGGCTTGCGATCCTTGCCGGCGCGGGCGCGGTGGCGCTGATGGGCGTCGATGTGGAGCATTTCTTCGTCGCGCTTATCCTTCTGGGCATCGGCTGGAATTTTGGCTTCATCGGCGCGACATCGATGCTCGCCTCAGCCACCCGGCCCGAGGAAAAGGGCCGCGCCCAGGGCATGAACGATCTGATCGTGTTCGGCGGTGTCACCGTGGCCTCGCTCGCCTCGGGCGGGTTGATGAACTGTGCGGGCGGCTCGGCGGTCGAAGGCTGGACCGCGGTGAACCTGGCGATGGCGCCGTTTCTGGCGCTGGCGGGGGGCGCGCTGATCTGGCTGACGCTGCGCGCGCCCAAAACGGTGTGAGGCCCCCGGTCATCGATCACGNNCCCCTGCGACTACCAGCGCCCGAAAGCGGCGCGCCAGGCCAGCCCGGCGCGGCGCCGTGCCTCGGACTCCACCAGCAAGCCGGCGGCCACGCGCCCTGGCGCGCGCGCCGCGCGGCCGAGCGTGATTCCCGCCCGCCAGCCCGCCAGCAGGGCGGGCGCGGCGGCACGCGGCACCGTGGCCCGTGCCCGGCGCGCCCTTGCCAGCCGGTCGAGCCCCGCTTGCGCCAGCGCCTGCACCGCCTCGGGCCGGCCGTCGGGCAAGGGCCGCTTTC
>DNSZ01000047.1 GCA_003500165.1 Paracoccaceae bacterium
CGACTGTTTCACGCCGCAAGAATGCTCGAACTGCTGCGCCGCCTGCGGATACGGGACAGATTGATCGTAAAACGCTCTAGCTAGGCACTACATACGAACGAGTTGCGATTTCTCAGATTCGTATTTTGAAGATAAAATGTGTTGATTGTGGTCATTGGTTTTCTGTATCGGGCACTTCACTATGGGCTCAGTGCTGCCATTAAATGGCGGTATGGGTCCCTGCGGAATCAGGCGCCACACTTGACAGTCGTCAACACAAGAGGGCGCTGCGCGCACGGACGGGTCACGATGCGCATAGGGGTGGCGATTTGATTGCGCGATCACGACTAAAGACCTAGAGCGCGTCGCATCGAACTGGATTCACCCGCCCGATGCTTCTGCATCGGGCACGCGCCCGCCCGTCCCACGGCGGGCGCGTTCCGCGCCCACCCGGGCGGGCGCTCGGCACCCAGTCTGGAACCGATTGAGCGCACAATGCCCTAACAGATCGCACGACGCCATTTTACTAATCGGTTTCGTGGGGCGGAAAGAGTCCGAGGCTCGGGATACCTCCGTCTCACCCTGCCGCGCGGGCCTGCCTTTTGCGCTCATGCGGGTCGAGCAGGCGCTTGCGCAGGCGGATCGCGTTCGGCGTGACCTCGACCAGTTCGTCGTCGTCGATCCAGGCGATCGCCTGTTCCAGGCTCATCCGCACCGGCGGTGTCAGCCGCACCGCCTCGTCCGAGCCCGAGGCACGGATATTGGTCAGCTTCTTGCCCTTCAGCGGATTGACCTCAAGGTCGGTCTCGCGGGAATGCTCGCCGATGATCATGCCGCGATAGACCGCTTCCTGGGGCCCGATGAACAGTCGCCCGCGCTCTTCGAGGTTCCAAAGCGCATAGGCCACCGCCGCGCCATCCTCCATTGAAATCAGCACCCCCGCGCGGCGCCCCGGGATCGCCCCCTTCCAGGCGGTCCATCCATGGAACACCCGGTTGAGAACCCCGGTGCCGCGCGTGTCGGTCAGGAACTCGCCGTAATAGCCGATCAGCCCGCGGGCCGGCACATGGGCGACGATCCGCGTCTTGCCGGCCTGCTGGCGCATCTCCAGCAACTCGCCCCTGCGCGGTCCGGTCAGCTTCTCGATCACCGCTCCGGCGAAATCGTCGTCGACGTCGATCGTCACCTCTTCGACCGGTTCGAGCCGCTCGTTGCCTTCCTTGCGGATCAGCACCCGTGGCCGGGCAATCGACAGTTCGAAACCTTCGCGGCGCATGGTTTCGATCAGCACGCCCATCTGCAACTCGCCGCGGCCGGCGACCTCGAACGCCTCGCCGCCGGGGGTGTCCGTGACCTCGATGGCGACGTTGCTTTCGGCTTCCTTCATCAGCCGCTCGCGGATCACCCGGCTTTGGACCTTCTTGCCGTCACGGCCCGCCAGCGGGCTGTCGTTGATGCCGAAGGTGACGCTGATCGTCGGCGGGTCGATCGGCCGGGCGGGGATCGGCCTGTCGATCGCCGGATCGGCCAGGGTATCGGCGACGGTCGCCTTCGACATGCCGGCGATCGCGACGATGTCGCCGGCCTCTGCCGCATCGATCGGCTGCTGACCCAGCCCGCGAAAGGCCAGGATCTTCGAGACCCGAAAGCTCTCGACGCGCGCGCCCTCGCGCGAGAGTGCCTGCAAGGTGGTCCCGGTTTTCAGCGTTCCCGCCTCGACCCGGCCGGTCAGGATGCGGCCGAGAAACGGATCCGCCCCAAGCGTGGTCGCAAGCATCCGGAACGGCGCATCGCGGTTCGCGATCACGGCGGGCGGCGGCACATGGGCAAGGATCAGGTCGAACAGCGCGTCGAGTCCGGCGCGCGGCCCGTCAAGCGCGGTATCGGCCCAACCGGCGCGGCCCGAGGCGTAAAGCGTCGGGAAATCGAGTTGCGCCTCGTCGGCATCGAGCGCGGCGAACAGGTCGAACACCGCGTCATGCGCGCGGTCGGCTTCGGCCTCGGGCTTGTCGACCTTGTTCAGCACGACGATCGGCCGCAGACCCAGGGCCAGCGCCTTGGCCGTCACGAATTTGGTTTGGGGCATGGGCCCTTCGGCGGCATCGACCAGCAGGACGACACCATCGACCATGCTGAGAATGCGCTCCACCTCGCCGCCGAAATCGGCATGCCCGGGCGTGTCGACGATGTTGATCCGGACGCCCTTCCATTCGACGCTGGTCGCCTTGGCCAGGATCGTGATGCCCCGCTCGCGTTCCAGATCGTGGCTGTCGAGTGCGCGTTCGGCGATTTCCTGGTTGTCGCGAAAGGCACCGGACTGTTTGAGAAGCTGATCGACCAGGGTGGTCTTGCCATGATCGACATGGGCAATGATTGCGATGTTGCGCAGATCCATCCGACGCCACCTCTCCTGCACGGGAACGCCGTCGCCTAATGCGGCCAAGGCGCGGTGGCCAGCGGATTCGCAAATGCAGGGACCCGCGCACAGCGCACCGGATCGACAGCCGTTCGACGCCATCGCAGACCCGCCCTGTCGGCCGTTTGCCCGGCGAACGGGTTTCCCCGCCCATGGCGTGGGGATAGCCTTTGGCCAGGCTTGCGCGACACGGCCTGCCGCAAACTGTGGAACGAGCTCTGACACATCTGTCGACGACAAGCTGGAACATTCACCGGGGCCGCGGGCAGGACGGGGCGATCGACGCCGGGCGCACCGCGGATGTGCTGTGCGGCGAGGTGCTGGCCCAGCCCACGGACATCCTCGTCCTTCAGGAAGCCGATGAAGAACAGCCGCCGCATGCCGGCATTCTCGACCTTGGCGATGTCGAAACCCGCACGGGGATGCGCCACCTCCATTGCGCGCGGGCGCAGCGCTGGGGTGCCGAGAGCCACGGCTTTCTTGGCGTTGTCCTGTTTGCCGGGCGCGGGATCGAGGTCGAGGCGCTGGCGCTTCTGGACCTGCCGGGGCATTGCCACCGCGGCGCCGTCATTGCCGAGCTTCGCAAGGATGGCTGCCCGTTTCGGATCGTCGGGACCCATCTGTCGCTTTCGCAGGTTCTTCGCATCGTTCAGATGCGCACCCTGGGGCAGCACCTGTTCCGCCGCACCCCGCGGCCCACGGTCCTGTGCGGTGACTTCAACGAATGGCGGCCCTGGGGCGGGATCGCGTTTTCGCGGGCCGTCCTCGGCAGCCGGTTCTCCGGACCCGCCCCGGCCACCTATCCCGTCCGGCGTCCCTTTCTTGCGCTGGACCGCGTGCTTGCGGCAGGGGGTGCGCGCGTGTCGGAGGCGCGGGTGCTTGACGGGGCAGGCATCCGCATGGCCTCGGATCACCGGCCGCTGCGCGCCATGATCGAGGTTGCGGCCGCGCCCTAGACGCCACCGTCGCGCGCCCGCGTCCAGCGATGCAGCCAGACAAGGGGGGGCCGATCGCCGGTTGCGTCGCGCAGCGCCACCCGGATATCGGCGGATGCCGCATCACCCGGCAGCAGCAGGAAGGTCAGCCGCGTGTCGCCGTCGGGACGGGCGAAAACGCTGGCGCCCTCGATCTCTACCCTCCCCGGCCCGGCGATCTCTGGCCGGAGGCCTTCGGGCGGACCTGTCAGGTCGATCACATAGCGGCGCGCGCCGGGCCGGTCATGTTCGCGACCGCTGCGGCTTTGGACGATGCTGCGATGATCGTTGGGCGCGGGGTCGGCGCGGGTCCAGGTGATGGAATAGCCGAACCGATGCTCGCTGCCGGCACCAAGCGGGGCCTCCGGGCGCCAGAAGGCAACGATATTGTCCATGAACTCGTCGCCCGTGGGGATTTCGACCAGCATCACCGCACCGCGCCGCCAATCGCCCGCCGGCCGCACGACGGCCGATGGACGGTCGTGATAGCGGGCCTCGGTATCCTCGAAATCGGCGAATCCGCGCCGTGTCTGGTAAAGGCCGAAGCTGACCGGGCCATCGTCGACAAAGGCCGAGGTCTCGACCCGCGCGGGGTTCGAGATCGGCCGCCAAAGGCGTTCGCCGGCGCCGTTCTCGATCAGCAACAGATCGCTGTCATGCACCCTGGGCCGGAAATCGTCGCTGACCGAGGCACGCAGCGGCCCCTTGAGGTACATCGAGGTGAGCGGCGCCACGCCGATGTCGGCAATCTCGCGCCGCGGCAACAGCGTCACGGACAGCGCGGTGACGGTCTCTCTCCCCGGGCGCAGGGTCATGTCCAGATGCCCGGCCAGCGACGGGCCGTCGATCACGCCCTCGATCCGCACGGCACCTGCTTTGGCCGGGTGCAGGCGCAGATCGGTAAAGCGCGGAAACTCCTCGGGCGTGGGGCCACCCGTTCCCAGCGCGACGGTTCGGGCGGACAATCCATAGACCATCGCCTGCCCGATCGCACGGAAGTAGCTGGCACCCTGCAGGACCAGAACCTCGTCCATCCGGTCCGCGGCGTTCAGCGGATGGCGCAGGCGCAGGCCGGAAAACCCCGCACCGGGCGCGGTGTCGGGGATGTCGCCGAAATAGCGCCGGTCGAAGTCGAACAGGCCGGGTTCGAACGCAATCGCTTCGGGACCGTCGCCCATGTCGCGGTCGATCCGGACAGGATCGGGAAAATACAGGCCGGGCGGCAGAAGGTCGACGGCGAAATCCGGACCATGCGCCAGCATGGCCGAGCGGCCGGGCACCGGACGGATCCCGCGATAGGCATCATAGCTGAGCCCCGCAAAGGGTGGCGGCAACGCGGCCGAGCGGTTCTCGTAGGGGCGGGATGCGCGGCGGCGCGCCTCGTCCAACAGCGACGGCGGCGAAAGCGCAGCGGCAGGATCGGGCCGAAAGACGGCCGCCGCGCCCAGCCCCGCCATGAAGCTGCGGCGCCGCATCAGACCGGCGCGTCCAGGATGCGCATCACCAGGGGCGCGAAACACAGGCCGAGCGCGATCGGCGCCAGCCATGCCGCCGCCGCCCCCGACAGCAGGATCGCGAGCGCCAGGAACACCCAGCCCGCGACCGCCTCGGCAAGGCCGGGACGAAGCCGCCAGCCGTTGCCATCGCCGGATTTCCAGCCGCAGTCGCGGCCAAGGGCGACCGACAGCACCGCCCCCGCCTGCCGGAACATGACCAGCGGTGCAATCAAGCTGGACAGGACGAGTTCGCCCAGGGAGGCGCGCAGAACGGTCCCGCGACGCCGGGGCGTGCGAGCGACCTGCCACCATTCCACCAACGCGCACAGCTTTGGCGTCAACAGCACTGCCGCCACGACACCAACCGGCCAGAGCCCCGCCACCGGCACACCGCCCAGGGCCACGGACACGACAAGCAGCAGCCAGATCGGGGCCACGAGGTAGCTGAGGATGCCCATGGCAAGATGCAGGCGGCTGACGGGATCAAGACCCGGCCCGGCAATCAGGCGCAGGTGCTGAAGGTTGCCCTGGCACCAGCGGCGGTCCCGCGCGTGGAACGCGGCAACATTCTGGGGCGCCTCTTCGGCACTGCCGGCGGTCGCAGGGTCGAGCATCACGGCCCAGCCCGCGCGCCGGATCCATGCGGCTTCGACGAAATCGTGGCTCAACACCGAGCCGCCCCAGGGGGCACGCCCGCTCAGCACGGGCAGGTCACAGGCGGCGCGGAAGGCGGCGACGCGCATGATCGCGTTGTGGCCCCAATAGTTCCCGCTTTCGCCCGTCCAGGCGGCGAAACCCCGGCCGAACCCGCGCGACAAAAGGCGCGCGGCGACCCGTTGATGGCGGCCAAACCGCGTGCGACCGGGAAGCAGCCCGATCCCGGCCTGCAACAGGCCCAGATCCGCGCGCCGATCCATCTGCCAGATCATGCGCCTTATCCGGTCGGCGCTCATACGGCTGTCGGCGTCCAGCACCAGCATGTGGTCAAAGGCCCGGCCACGGGCCTCGACCCATTCGGCGATGTTGCCCGGTTTGCGCCCGGTGTTCGCTGTGCGCCGCCGATAGGTGAGGTGCCCGGCGGTCGAAAGCCGCCGGAACGCGGCCTCCTCACGGGTGACATTCTCTGCCCCGCTGGTATCGGAAAGCACGAAAATCTCGGTCGCGTCCTGCAGTCCGGCCCGGTTCAGGCCGGCGCGCAGAGCCTCAAGATGGCGTGCCAGCGGAAACGGATCCTCGTTGCACAGGGTCACCAGTATGGCGGTGCGGCTTTGCGGCCGCCAACCCGCGAGGGGGACGCCCGGCGCCGGTGCCGGCGCGACCATCCCAAGCAGCGCCGTCGCCGTGCCGCCCGAAATCCAGAGTGCCGCCAGCAACATCAGGGGAAGCGCCATGACCGCCAACGGTGTCCAGAAAGCGACACCCGCAGCAAACGCGCCAATGATGGCTGCCGTCATGGCCAGCGTCAGGCAAGCCGCCCCGGCACGGGGGCCATGCCATGGCAGCCATGCGACAGGTGCCGTCAGGCGAGGTTCTGCAAGCGACATGTCGGGCGAGGGCCTTCTTGCTGATGGGACAGGATGCGGACAAACGCAGTGACGTGAACTATCGCGCGCCCGCTTCCGGGCAACAGACTCTAGCTCTTTGGCCGGGCAAAGGGCGGCCACATGCGCGCGAAAACCTGATCCTTGCGCACGACGCCATGATAAACGGCAGCCGCGATGTGCAGGCCGACAAGCAGGCCAAGCGCGATGCCGCCGAAATAGTGGATCGTCTTGGCCGTCTCGGCCAGCGCATCGGACCGTGCGACCAGCGGCGGCACGCCCAGCCGATCGAGTGTTTCGATGGGAAACCCGCCTGCCTTCACCCGGACATAGCCCGCAACCGGAACGATGACGAGCAGGGCGTAAAGCGCGGCATGCGACAGGCCCGCTGCCCGGTGCTGCCAGCCCGGCACATCGTCGGGAAGCGGGGCCGGCGGATGTCGCCAGCGGTAGAGCAGCCGAAGAACCACCAGGACCAGCAGCAACACGCCCGCGTTCTTGTGAAAGATGAACAGCGTGTTCTGCAGGGACCGGTCGATGCCGGGCTGCACCATCGTCATGCCGGCCGGGATCATCGCAAGCACAAGCGCAGCCATGCCCCAATGGAACAGCCGCGCGACACGACGATATTCGGTCGTTGGGTTCGGCACCGAGATTTCCCTTTCAAGCCCTTCAGAGCTAGCTGTCGCGAAAACCGCGTCAAGTGGCGCGGCGGCGGCTTGACTGTTTGCGAAACGGCCCAAATTCACAGAAATGACATATGCAAGATCGCATACGGACAAGGCTGGATGGCTTCGCATGCGGGTGGCTGTCGCCCCCCCGATGGCGGAGTTTGCCGCCGTGGCCGTCGGTCTTGCAATCGGTCTTGGCCTGCTGGCCATGACTGCGCTTGATGCGGAGCCCGGTGCCACCCTGGTGGCGCTGGTCACCTTCGCGGCATTGGCAACGGTCGCGGGACGGGCCCTATATCTGCGATACCCGCACGACCGCCTTGGCCTGTGCAACGCGATCACGCTCATGCGCCTGGCGCTGGCCGTCTCCCTCGTCGCGCCTGTCGTCGCGGGCGCGGCACCCTCCTGGGCGGTTCTTGCCGTGGCGGTTGTCGCGCTTGGCCTCGACGGTATCGACGGTTGGCTGGCCCGGCGGCAGGGATATGTGTCGGAGTTTGGCGCGCGTTTCGACATGGAAGTCGATAGCGTTCTCGCGCTGGTTCTGGCTGTAAGTGCGGCGGTCGCAGGCGGCCTGGGCCCCGCTGCCATTCTGCTGGGCGTTCCGCGATATGCCTTCGCGCTTGCGCTTTGGGCCGTGCCCTGGATGCGCCGCGACCTGCCAGAGCGGTTCAGCCGCAAACTGGTGTGCGTCGTGCAGCTGTCGGCGCTGATCGCGCTTCAGCTGCCGATCCTGCCGACCGGCCCGGCCATGGCGATGGTGACGGTGGCTGGCCTCGCGCTCGCCTGGTCCTTCGCTGTCGACGTGGTCTGGCTGTGGCGGCGACGGGCATGACGCGACGCAAGGCCGCGGACGGCGCCGGGCAGATCGGCCGCACCGCGATCCAGCTCGGCCTGGCCGCCCTTCTCCTTTACCTGGTCCTGATCCAGCCCAACCATCCGGCGGCGATGACGTTCGGGGCCTTGTTCGTCCTGCCGCTGGAACTGCCTGCGATCCTTCTGGGACTGCTGGCGCTGCCGCCCGGGCCGTGGTCCCGCCTTGCAAGGGTCTTGCTGGTTGCGGCGCTGGCCATCGTCGCGCTGCTCAAGGCCGCGGATCATGCGATGTTCACGGCGCTTGGGCGCGGTTTCAATCCGGTGGCCGACCTTGCGCTGATCGAGGCGGGCCTGCGGCTTTCGACGGGCGCCATCGGCCTTGCCCTGACTCTGGGCGCGGTCGTTGCGGCACTGGCCATCTTCGCTGCCCTGATCCGGGCTTTGTGGTGGGCCACCGGCGTCTGGGCGCGGGTCCCGATGCCATCCGGGACGACCCGGGTTGCGGCCCTGGCATCGGTTCTGTTCGCCGGTGTCGCGGTGGCCGAGATCGGCCACGCGATGGGCCGATGGAGCCTGCCGCTCTCGCCACCCGGGGCTGCTTTCACGGCACGGATGGGGGTCGAACGCGTGGCGATGGTGCGCGAGACGCTGGCGGAGCTGCGCGCCTTCAAGGCGGCGGCGGCCGACGACCCCTATGCGGGCCGCGACGACCTGCTGGGCGCGATCGACCGGGATGTGCTGGTGATCTTCGTCGAGAGCTATGGCCGCGCCAGCCTTGACACGCCGCTTTATGCCGACACGCACCGCGCCACGCTGCAAGCCGCCGAAGCCCGCCTGTCCGCGCTCGGCCTGTCGATGCGCTCGGGGCTTCTGTCTGCGCCGACACGGGGCGGGCAAAGCTGGCTCAGCCACGCGACCTTTGCCAACGGGCTGTGGGTCGCCAATCAGACAAGCTATGGCGCCGTCCTGTCAAGCGGCCGACAGTCGTTGTTTCACATCGCCTCGGATGCGGGGTTCCGGACCGCCGCCGTCATGCCGCAAATCACGCTCGACTGGCCCGAAGCCACCCTGATGGGCTTCGAAACCGTGCTCGGCGCAGCCGAGCTGGGCTATGCCGGGCTGCCGTTCAACTGGGTGACGATGCCCGATCAGTTCACCTTTGCCGCACTTGACAGGCTGCTGCGTGACGGCGGCGATCCGCGGCCGCTTTTCGCCCAGGTCGCTACCGGCTCCTCGCACGCGCCGTGGGTTCCGGTGCCAGAGATGGTGGACTGGGACGCCATCGGCGACGGACGCATTTTCAACGAGATGGCAGCCGCCGGCGATCCGCCAGAGGTGGTCTGGCGCGACCGCGAGCGGGTGCGGGACCAGTACCGGCAGGCGGTTGACTATGCGCTCAATGTCGTGGTCGACTACGCCGCCCGCCACGCCGCCGACCCGCCGCTGATCTTTGTTGTGGGCGACCATCAGGCGGCAGGCTTCGTGGCCCTCGACGACCGCCCGGATGTGCCGGTGCATGTCATCGGGCCCGAGGCGCTGGTCGCTGCGACGGCTGACTGGGGGTGGGAACAGGGGCTTGTCCCCGGCACGGGCATCGCGCCCCGCTCCATGGCGACGATGCGGGACCTCATCCTCGACAGCTATTCCGCGGCCCCCGAACGCGGAGGCGACAGCTGACCCGCTTCGGCCCGCATATCCCCGGCGCGACCGTCCGGATCCTGCAGGTCCTGGTGACGCTCGGTCTGCTTTGGCTTTTGTGGGCGGTGGCCGACGGGCCGCAGGCGGCGCGCAGCCTTGCGGCGGCGGATTGGCGCTGGCTGCTGCTGGCCATGGCAGCGCTGACCGCCCAGACGATCCTGTCGGCGTTTCGCTGGCGGCTGACGGCGCGGCAACTGGGCATTTCGATCGGCAGAGGCCGGGCCATCGGCGAGTATTACCTGTCGCAGATCGTCAACCAGTCGCTTCCCGGCGGCATTCTCGGCGATGCGGGCCGTGCGGTTCGCTCGCGCGATCAGGCCGGGCTGCTGGCGGCCGGACAGGCCGTCATATTCGAGCGGCTCGCCGGTCAGATCGCCATGTTCAGCCTGCTGGCCGTGGCCTTCGTGGCGACGCTGGCCGTGCCCGGCGGGCTTGACTGGCCACCCGATATTGCCGTTTCCGTCGCCATCCTTCTGGCGGCAGCGGTCTGCGCGGCAGGTTTTGCAGGGCTTGCCGGCCACCTCCCCGGCGCTCTCGGACGCGGCATGCGCAGTCTGCGCTCCGCCCTTCACCAGGCGCTTGCCGCCCGGACGGCGCTGCCCGGCCAGATCGGGCTGAGCATCGGAACCACGGTTTGCAACCTCGCCGCCTTTGCGTTCTGTGCCCGCGCCGTCGGCGTCGATCTTGGCCTTGCGGCCACGGCCGCGCTGGTCCCGCTGATCCTGTTGGCGATGCTGATCCCGGTCACGATCTCGGGCTGGGGGTTGCGCGAAGGTGCGGCCGCGGCGCTCTTGCCGATTGCCGGCGCCACCGTCGCCGGTGCCCTCGCGGCAAGCGTTGCCTTCGGCCTGACCATCCTTGCCGCCCTCGTGCCGGGCGTTCTGGTGCTTTGGATCGGACCGCAGGCAAAGCGACGCGCGACCGTTCAGTTCGAGGCGGGCGCGCAGGACGGGACACGCCAACGCGCCCGGGCGGGTTGCATCTGAGCCATGCACCTTTAGCCTGAACAACCGGACGAAAGGGAGACGCATGCAACCACGTATCAGCAGACGAACGCTTCTCGGCACGGGGGCTGCAACCTTTGGCGCTGGCGCCGCGGGTCTCCTCCGGCCGCGCCCGGCCCACGCCCAGACAGCCGTCAGCCTGCAGCTTTCCTGGCTGCATTCGGCGCAGTTCGCGGGCAGCTACATCGCGCTTGATCGCGGCTGGTGGTTCGAGCGCGGGCTTGAGGTTTCACTGCTGCCCGGCGGACCGAATGCACCGGTGGAACCGCCCGTCGTCGCGGGCTCGGCGCTGGTCGGGATTTCCGCCGCCGACTATACGGCCGCCGCCGTCGAACAGGGGGCACCCTTCAGGATTCTCGGCGTCGCGATGCAGAAAAACCCGTTCGTCATCGCCTCGCTGCCGGCAAACCCGGTCAACGAGCCGGCCGATCTGGTGGGCAAGCGCATCGGCATGGCGCTGGCCAACACACCTGTCTTGCAGGCCCTCTGCGCGCTCAACGGCGTCGATATCGACGGGATCGAGGTCGTTCCGACGCAGTATTCCGCGCAGCCGCTTCTGGCCGGCGAGGTCGACTGCCTGCTGTGCTGGGAAACCGATCTGCCCGTGGCGATGGCGATGCAGGGGGTCGAAAGCCTGACCATGCTGATGGCCGATTTCGGCTATTCGGTCCATTCGCAGACCTACATCGCGACGGATGACAGCCTTGCCAACCGCCGCGACGCGCTGGTCGCCCTGATGGCGGGCGAGGTGCGTGGCTGGGCGGCCTACCGCGAAGACACCGACGCCGCTGCGGAGCTGACGCTGGCGATGCATCCCGATGCCGGCCTCGATCTGGAAACGCAAAAGCTTCAGGCCGCGCGCCAGGTGCCGCTGATGTTCTCCGACCTGACCGACGCCAATGGCTTTGGCTGGTGGACCGACGACACCGTGGCCGCGAATATCGAGACGCTGGGCCTTTTGGGGCGGACGGTGACGCCCGATCTGTGGGACCGTTCGATTCTTGAAGAGGTCCATGGCGCCTGAGGACACAACCCCGCCACCGAAGGTCGTCTGCACAGCCCTGGCAAAGACCTTCGGCGGCGGGACGGAAGCGGTTCGGCCGATCGACCTGACCTTCGCGGCGGGCCGGACCACGGCGCTGGTCGGGCCGTCCGGATGCGGGAAGTCGACGCTGTTGCGGATGATCGCCGGGCTGGAACCCCCCAGCGCCGGCACGATCGAAATCGGCGGCGCGCCACCTGCCGAAACGCGCCGGCGGGCGGGGCTGTCGATGGCGTTTCAGGATCCGTCGCTGCTGCCGTGGCGCAGCGTGCGCGGCAATATCGAGCTTGCGCTCCGCCTTGCCCGGTGTCGCGTCGCCCAGTCGGAGATCGAGCAGTTGATCGCCCTCGTCGGTCTTGACGGGTTTGCCGACACACGCCCGGCGGAACTGTCAGGCGGCATGCGCCAGCGGGCGGCCATGGCCCGCGCTCTGGCCACGCGGCCGGGGCTTTTGTTGCTTGACGAGCCGTTCGGCGCGGTGGACGAGCTGACGCGCAGCCAGCTCGCGCAGGACCTGCCGCGCATCTGGCAGGCGCGGGGCACCACGACGATCCTGGTCACCCATTCGGTCAGCGAGGCCGTGTGCCTTTCCGACCGGGTGATCGTGCTGTCCGCCCGGCCGGCCGAGATCGTCGACGATATCCGGATCGACCTCGACCGTCCGCGTTTGGAGACAACCGCCCGAAGCGACGCGGCCGCCCTCCTGATCGACCGGGTCTTTGCCGCGCTGGCCAGCGGCATGGCGGCGGCCCGACCGCCGGTGGCCGCCCAATGACGGGGGCGGTGTCGGGGCGCGTCGACATCCGGTCCGGAACCGGGCGCATCGCAACCGGCCCGGTTCCGGGCGTTCTGCTGATCCTCGCAGCATGGGAGGCCGGCGGACGTCTGCTGACAGAGGCCTTCGTGCTGGCCGCGCCAAGCGAGGTCGCAGCCTATCTCGTGCAGGAATGGGCGCTCATGCTTCGCGCGCTGGGTGCCACGCTGGGCAATGCCGCGGCCGGGTTCGCGATCGGCAACCTTGCGGCCGTTGCGCTTGCCGGGATCGCGCTGATCTGGCCCCGAGCCGAGCGCGTGGTGACCGGTCTGGCGCTTTTCGTCTTCTGCCTGCCCCTGGTGGCCACGGGGCCGATCCTGCGGGTCTTCTTCGGGCCCGGCGCAGGGCCACAGATCGCACTGGCGGCCCTTGCCGTCTACTACACCACGCTGATCCCGCTGCTTGTGGGTCTGCGCGCCGCGCCCGACAGCTGGTTCGACCTGGTGCACAGCTATGGCCGGGGCCGCCTGGCGGCGCTTGTCCATGTCCGGGCGATGGCGGCGCTGCCCTATCTGTTCGCGGGCCTTCAGATCGCGGCGCCGGCGGCCTTCCTGGGCGCGATGGTGGGCGAGTTCACCGGGGCCGAGCGCGGCATGGGCGTGCTGACGATCCGGGCGATCCGCGCGCTGGATGTCGAAATGACCTGGGCGCTTGCGACGGTGGCGACGGCGGTGTCGATCCTCGCCTATCTGGCGATCGGATCGCTGGCGCGTCGCATCCTGCTTGAGGCGCCGCCGGTGATCCTGGCCGCGCCGCCCGCGGCCGGGGGGCACCGGTCGGCGGCATGGGTCGATGGCATGCTGGTGCTGGCCGTTGCGCTTGGGCTATGGGCGGGTGCGATCCGGGTGTTCGACCTCAACCCGTTCTTCGCCAAGGGGCCGGGCGACGTCTTCACGGCACTTGTACTTGCGCCCGATGCGGCCGACACGCGCGCCGCCATCGGCGAAGCGCTGGCCGAGACCGCCGTGTTCCTGCTGCCCGGCTATCTCGCCGGGCTTGTGGCGGGTGCGGGGCTTGCGGTGCTGCTTGTCCTTGTTCCGGCTGTGGCGGGGATCGCCATGCCGCTGGCAATTGCGCTGCGATCCGTGCCGATCGTGACGACCGCGCCGCTGGTGGTGCTGTTGCTGGGGCGTGGCGCGACCGGCACCATCACGCTGGTCGCGGTCATGGTCTTCTTCCCGACCTTCGTTGCCTGCCTGCAAGGCCTGCGGCAGGCGCCGGGGCAGATCATGGCCGTGCTGGACAGTTACGCTGCAGGTCCCCTCACGCGGCTTGTCCGGGTGCGCATCCCGGCGATGCTTCCGGCTTTCTTCGCCTCGGCCCGCATGGCGGTGCCAGCCTCGATCCTTGCGGTGACCGTCGTCGAATGGCTGGCCACCGGATCGGGTATCGGAAGCCTGATGGCGCTGTCGGCGTCGCTGTCGGATTACGACATGCTGTGGTCCGCGGTGGTCTTGGTCGCGGCGCTTTCGGCGCTTGGCTATGGCGCCGTGGGGTGGGCAGAGCGGCGCGTGCTCGCACGCTATGCGCCCGAACAGATTGCATGACGCTGCGCCGAGCCGCCTTCGCGATCCCCGGCGACCTGTCGACGCCGACAGGCGGCTACATCTACGAGCGCCGCCTGCTGGAGGAGCTTCGGGCGCAGGGGCGCGACATGCGCTATCTGCGGCTGGGGCCATCCTTTCCCGACGCGACACCGGACGACATGGCCGACGCCGTTGCGCAACTGGCGCGGCTCGAACCGGACCGGGCCGTGATCCTCGACGGCTTCATCTCGGCAACGCTGGACACCGACGCGCTGGCCGCGCTGCATGTGCCAAGCATCGCGATGGTGCACCACCCGCTGGCGCTTGAAACCGGGCTCGACGCCGCCCGGCGCGACCGCCTCTACCGTCTGGAACGCGCCAACCTTGCCCATATCGCTCATGTGCTTGTGCCCAGTCCGGTCACGGCGGCCAGCCTGACGGAACGATATGGCGTGGCGCCCGGTCGCATCACCATCGCGCGGCCCGGCACCGACCGGCCGTCCCGCCCCCGCATGCCGGTGACACCGCCCCTGATCCTGTCTGTCGGCATCCAGCATCCCAGGAAGGGGCACGATATCCTGCTGCAGGCGCTGGCCCGGCTGACCCGTCTGGACTGGACCGCGGTGATCGCGGGCAAGGTCCATGACACCGACCACGCGGCAGAACTTGTTCGGCTGCACCGGGAGCTTGGCCTTGGCGCGCGGGTGACGCTGGCTGGCTATGTCCCGGATGCGGAACTGGCCAGGCTTTATGCCGCGGCATCGCTGTTTGCGCTTGCCACCCGGTACGAGGGCTATGGGCTGGTCTTTGACGAGGCGCTCGCCCACGGGCTGCCCATCGTCAGTTGCCGGACCGGCGCGGTGCCCGACACGGTGCCTGCGGGCGTCGGCCGCCTGGTCCCGCCGGACGATTGTGCCGCATTCGCGGAAGCGCTGGCCGATCTGCTTGGGAACGCGGCGGGCCGGGCGGCCTGCGCAGATGCGGCAATGGCCGCGGGGCGCAACCTGCCAGGCTGGGCGGACACGGCGCGCGTGGCTGGGCAGGTCATCGATCGCCTCTGATGTCATCGGCGACCGGGCAGCCAGCAAAGCGCGCCGCGCGGGCAGCTCCGAAAACCGCTGTCATGCCAAGGCGCCATGAGCATGGCCTTTGGAACTATTCGGGCGTGTACCAGATCGGCGAGGTATAGGCGCGTTCCTGCTGGCTGGCCGGCAGGCCCTCGGGCCGGTCGATGCCGAAGAATACCAAGCTGCAGTGAGTCGCGCTCATTGCGCCTTGGTATCATAGGCCAGCCCGCGCATCATACCAGCGGCCCGTGTCCATGACTCGCCGGGGATTCCCTTCGGTTTGCCGCTGTGATTCTCTGTCATCGGAGGATGGAGGGCTTGATGGCGGTTGCGATCACACGAACGGATTTTTCGGCGCGCGACCTGC
>DNSZ01000310.1 GCA_003500165.1 Paracoccaceae bacterium
CAGCGGCGCCTCGCGCACCGTCAGGCGGGGCAGGGGGCCGCGCCAGGGTTCCGCCCACACCACGCAACTATGCGCGACATTGCCCTGGCTGAGGCCCGAACACCCCTGGTCGCGGGTGACGGCGTTGGGGTTGCCGTGAACCTCCAGCCAGGCGCCGTCGACGATCTGCGGATCGTACCATGCCCCGGTCGGCAACGAGATGCAGTCGCGGCGCATCCCCGGCGCCAGCCGCACCGCGGCCAGGGTGGCGCCGCGCGCGTTGAACAGCCGCAGGATGTCGCCCGCCGCCACGCCCAGCCGGGCGGCGGCGTCGGGATGCAGGGTGCAGACCTCGCGGTCGCGGTGCTTGGCCGCCACCGATTCCGCGCCCGTATCGTTCTGGCCGTGCAGCCTGGTGTCGGGTTGGCCGGAAATCAGGTGGAACGCATCCCTGGGCAGCGGCGCGCCCTCCCTGGGCGGCAGCCAGGTCGGATGGCCCGGGCAGTCATCCAGGTCCATCGCCGCGATCCGCCGGTTGAACAGGGTGATCTTGCCCGATTCGGTGGCCAGGGCGTTGGCCTTGGGGTCGCGCCGGAACGCCGCGAAGGCGACCCGCGCCTCGTCCGGGTCGGGGATGTCGAAGCGTCCCATCGCGCGGAACGCCGCCAGATCGGGCAGGGCAAAGCCATGGGCGGTGGCCACGCCCTGCGCGCGCTGCCACAGATGATCGAGCCAGCCCTGCGCATCGCGGCCTTCGGTGAAGGCCGCGCCGATCCCCAGCCGCCCGGCGAGGTCGGCAAAGATCGCATGGTCGTCGCGCGACTGCCCCATCGGGTCGAACATCGGCGACATGTGGACAAGCGACGGGTCGCGCCGGTTCATCATGATGTCCTCCCGCTCGAGCGGGGTGGTGGCCGGCAGCACGATGTCGGCGCGCCGCGCGGTCGCGGTCCAGCTGTGATCGGTCACCACGATCGTCTCGGGGCGCTGCCAGGCCGCGTCGAGGCGGCGCAGATCCTGGTGATGGTGGAACGGGTTGCCGCCGGTCCACCAGATCATCCGGATATCGGGATAGGTCCGGGTCCGGCCGTCATGGCGGTAGGGCTGCCCGGGGCCTTCCAGCATGTCGGCGATGCGCGCCACCGGGATCGCGTCGCGAACCGGGTTGGGCGGAACCGGGAAGGACGGCCAGGGGATCAGCCGGGTGGCGCGGCCGACCGGCGTGGTGCAGCCATAGCCGAAGGCATAGCCGGTGCCGGGCAGGCCGATCTGGCCCAGCTGCGCGGCAAGCGCCAGCCCGGCCCAGAGCGGCTGTTCGCCATGATCCGCCCGCTGCACCCCCCAGGCCAGCGCGATCATCGCGCGCTTTCCCATCAGCCGTGCCGCCAGTGCCCGGATCGTGGCGGCCTCCAGATCGGTGATCGGTGCGGCCCAGTCGGCGGATTTCGCGATGCCGTCCGCCTTGCCAAGGATGTAGCCGCGCAAGATCGGCCAGCCGCTGGTATGGGTTTCCAGGAAACCGGCATCCGACCCGCCCGCGCGTTCGATCTCGTACATCAGCGCCAGCATCAATGCCGTGTCGGTGCCCGGCCGTATGGCAAGCCAGTCGCCGGGCAGATCGCCGCGTTCGGGCGCAACCGTGATCGCCTCGACGCCGTTGCGCTGCAGCGCCGCCATCCAGGGCGCGACCTCGTGCCGGGCCGTGCCCGAGGAGGCGACCTGCGCGGTGCGCCGGGAAATCCCGCCGAAGGCCAGCAGAAGCTCGCAATGTTCGGCAACCAGCGGCAGGGCGGTCGTCGCATCCTGCAGCGCCTTCAGGTCGAGCCCGACGATATGCGGGTACAGCACCTCGGCCGCGGCGTGGCTGTAGGTTTCGGTTGACCCGACGCAGCCCCCGGCCAGGGCAAGAAAGCGCCGCATCTGGCTTTGTGCATGGTGAAGGCGCCCGGCACTCGACCAGCCATAGGAGCCGCCATAGATCGCGCGGTTCCCATGGGTGTCGCGGATGCGCGCGAGCGCGTTCGCGGCGAGGTCGAGCGCACGGTCCCAGCCAACCGGGACATAGCGGTCGCGCCCGCGCCCGGTGCCGCCATCGCCGGCCAGAAACCCCTCGCGGATGCACGGCGTCAGGATGCGGCTGCGTCGATCGCGCGCCGCCGACACCCAACCCCGGCCGATGCGCGACGGGGCGGGATCGTCGGCGACGGCATGCAGCGTCGTGTCGCCCGGCGTGAACCGGTAGGCACCCCAATGCGCCGCGGTGTACTTCACCGCGGTGCGGCCCGGCCGGTCGCCCGGCGGGGCGGGCTAAAGCCGCGGGTCAAGCGCCACCTTGATCTGCAATTCGCCGGGGCTCGCCACCCGGTCGATGGCCTCTTCGAACTCCTCCAGCGGATAGACATGGGTCACGCTGCCATCGCCGTCGATCTTGCCCCGCGCCATCAGGTCAAGCGCCGTGGCATAGGTAAAGGGGGCCAGATGGCCGCCCCGAATATCAAGCTCCTTGAACTCGCCAAGGATGTTCAGGTCGATCGAGGCGGGCTGCTTGTAGACCCCGAAGACAACCATCCGCGCGCCCTTGCGCACCAGCGAAAGGCCCTGCTCGAAGGCCGAGCTTCGACCCGACGCCTCGAGGAACACATCCGCGCCGCGGCCGCCGGTCAGATCGCCGATCGCTTCGGCCAGCTTCGGATCGTCCGGCGCAAAGGCGTGGCTGGCGCCATGGGCGAGCGCGAAATCGTGTTTCGGTCCCGCGGGATTGACCAGGATGATCGCGCGCGGGGTCTTCAGCGCGGCGGCCTGGACCATGCCCATCCCGATCGGCCCGGCGCCGGCGATCACCACGACATCGTCGAACTGGATATCCGCCCGTTCGACCCCGTGGATCGCATTGGCCAGCGGTTCGGTATAGCAGGCCGCCTTGTCGGACAGCGCCTCGGGCACCCTGTGGATGACCGCCTCGGCGGGATAGATCATGTAATCGGCCCAGCCCCCGTCCAGCGTGGCGCCCAGCACCTCCATCCGGTCGGTCAGGTGGTAAAGGCCGCGCTGGCGAAAGAAGTCGTTGCCCTGGCTGACATTCAGCTCGGCCACCGCGCGGTCGCCGACACCCAGGCCATGCAGCGCCCCGGCGCCCTCGCCCAGTGCCGCGACCGTGCCGGTGAACTCGTGCCCCGGGGTGAACGGAAACCCCAGCTGCCAGGGCGCGGTGTCGCCCCACATCGCGCGGTCGGCCGCGCAGATGCCCGACATGTCGACCCGCACCAGAACCTCGCCCGGGCCGGGCTCGGGCATCGGGATATCGGTCTCCAGCCGGTGTTTGTGGCCGAAACCATGGCAGCGAACCGCCTTCATGCTTGCGGTCATGGCGCCCCCTCAGCCTTGTTGTGTTTTACTTTTGATCGATGTACTGACTTTTGTAAAGGCTTCCGGGGGACGCAGATGCGAAACGAGAAGTCGACCGAAGAGGTCGCCCTGGGCGTTCGGCGCCGCGTGTTCGAGCATGCGATGCGCAACAATGGCGGGTATCTCAGCCAGGCCTGTTCGGCGGCCGAGCAACTGGCATGGCTGTACAACGAGGCGCTGACCCTGGGCGCGCCGACCCTGCCGATGATCCCCGGGCCGTTCGCCGGCGTCCCGTCTGCGGACAATCCCGGCTATCACACCGGCGCGGGCTATAACGGGCCGGCGGCGCCGCATCTCGACCGGCTGTTCATCGCCCCGGCGCATTACGCGCTCGTCGCCTATGCCACCCTGGTCGAGGTCGGCCGCATGGCGCCCGAGGGGCTTGCCATGTTCAACCGGGACGGCTCGTCGGTCGAGATGATCGGCGCCGAGCATTCGCCCGGCATGGAGGTTCACAACGGCACGCTGGGGATCGGCCTGTCCACCGCCGCCGGGCTTGCCTATGGCCGCCGACGCCGCGGCGAGACCGGCCGCACCTGGGTGTTCATGTCCGATGGCGAGGTCCAGGAGGGCCAGACCTGGGAGGCCGTTCAGGCCTGTGCGTTTCACGGGCTGGAGGTCAGGGCGATCATGGATGTCAATGCCCAGCAATGCGACGGCGCCATGAGTTCGGTCATGGAGGTCGGCGACATCCGGCAGAAATTCATCGCCTTCGGCGCGGCCTGTGTCGAGGTCGATGGCCACGATCTGGCTGCCATCCGCCAGGCCGCCGCCGAACGCCATGACGGCAAGCCGCTGATCATTCTGGCGCGCACCAATCCGTTCCACGCCATGTCGATCCTCGAAGAGCGGTTCCCGCGCCTGCACTATGTCCGCTTCACGTCCGAGGAGGAACGCGCCCGCTTCAACCTCGCCATCGCCGAGGATCTCGACATCGATCCGATCGACTACGCCGATTGAGGGAGGCCGCCATGGTGGAAATGGTATCGCGGCCCTATGCGCGCGCCTTCGAGGCGTTCGCGGCGGGCAACCCGGATATCCTGTGCCTGAGCGCGGACCTTACCTCGTCCTGCGAGATCGACGGCTTCCGCGACCGCCATCCCGATCAGTTCGTCTCGCTCGGCATGGCCGAGCAGAACATGATGAGCTTCGCCGGCGGCCTTGGTCTGGCCGGGTTCCGGCCCTTCCTGCACACTTTCGGCGTCTTCATGTATCGCCGGCCCTACGATCAGCTGATCGCCTCGATCGCCTATCCGCGCCGCAAGGTCCGGCTGATGGGGTTCCTGCCGGGGGTCACGACGCCCGGCGGGATGACCCATCAGGCGATCGAGGATATTGCGGTGATGCGGTCGATCCCCAACATGACGATCCTCGAGACCGGCGACGCGACCGAGGTCGAATCGATCTGTGCGGCGGCCGATTCGGTCGACGGCCCGGTCTGGTGCCGGGTGCTGCGCGGATCGGTGCCGCGGCTGTTCGATACGCCGATCAGGCTGGGCGAGATGCGGGTTCTTGCCGCGGGGACCGACGTTCTGGTCGTGACCAGCGGCATCTGCACCGAAGAGGCGATGCGCGCGCGGGCGGCCCTTGCCAAGGCGGGCGTCTCGATCCGGCACCTGCACCTGCACACCATCAAGCCGTTCGATGCGGCGGCGCTGCTCGACCATATCGGCAGCGTGAAACACGGGGTGGTCACGCTGGAAAACCATGTGACCGAAGGCGGCGTCGGCAGCCTGGTGGCCGAGACCATGGCCGATGCGGGGATCGGCAAGCGGCTGATCCGGCTGGGGCTGAAGGACAGCTTTGCGCATGGCGGGTCGCGGCCCTATCTGATGCGGTACTACGGGCTGGATGCGCTGGCGCTGGTCCGCGGGATCGCGGATCTGACGGGCGCGGCGTTCGACATCACCGAGGAGGATCTGGCCGCGGCCCGGGTCGACGAGGTCCATTCGCTGGTGAAGGCCGAGGCGTTGTAGAGGCGGTGCCCGATAGCGGCGGTGGATCGGCGTTGCGACCCTTCGACCGACGCGGCCGCGTGAGGGGTCGCCCACTCCAAGCGCAGGGGCGCAGCCGTTTCCGGTTCAGGAGGCCACGCGATGCGGCGCCGCGAGGGTCGGCACCTGGGTCGACCATTCGGCATAGGGGCCGCGGGTGGCGCGCATGTGCAGTTCCTCCAGCGCGTCGAGTGGGGTCAGGCTCCAATCCACGCGCAGCGTCACCGGCGCGCGATCCTCGGCCAGGATCAGCAGCGCCGCCGAGAGCAGCCCGCGCGAGTCCCCGCCGGCGGCGGCGGCGGCGCGCAGCCCGGTCAACAGGCGCAGGGCGAAGTCGCCCGAGGCGCCCAGATAGGCCTCGACCAGGGCGTCGATGACCCCGGTATGCGCCAGCATATTGCCCGTCGCGATGCCGCCGTCAAAGCTGCGCTCGGCGGTGGCCGCGACATTGGCGTCCCCGGTAAACGCCGCCCCCGGACCCGACAGCCCCAGCGCCGACAACTGCCGCTGGCCGCGCCCGGGATCGGCCGTGGTGATCCGCGCCACCGCTTCGGCCGCGCTTTCGCCCGACCGCAATGCGCTCAGCGCCGCCTCCCCCCACAGGGTGCTGGGGCAATAGCCCTGGCTGGCCGACATCCCCGCGCGCACATCGCCGCGCAGCACCCAGCCGCCCACGCACAGGCTGCCGGTGGCGGCCGCCCCGCCGATCGCCCCGCTGGCCGGGTCGCGCGCAAGTATCGAAAAGGTCATCCCGGCTTCCTCCGCACCGCTGCGCCTGCCTATCATGCCGCCGCAGCCCGTGCCATGGCCGGCAGGCGGCGGTCGAGGGGTCGTTCGCACGGACCGCCGGTCGAAGACGGGTCATCGGGCAGGGATGGGAGGCGCGCGCCCCGGCGCCGGTTTGACCGCTGCCCGGGGCCCGGTTAGGCTGTGGCGAGACATCCAAAGGGAGACTTCCATGACCTTTCCGACCTGGACGCGGCGCGCCGTGCTCGCCGCCGGCGTGGCATTGGCCGCCGCCACTGCGCCGTTCGGCGCGACCGCCCAGACCCCGCCCGGCGTGCTGGTCGTCGGCCAGATCGCCGAGCCGAAATCGCTCGACCCCGCCGCCGTGACGGCGGTGAACGATTTCCGCATCCTGGTGAACCTCTATGAGGGGCTGCTGAAGTACAAACCCGGCACGCTCGAGGTCGCGCCCGGCCTCGCCGAAAGCTGGGAGGTGTCCGAGGACGGCACGGAATACACCTTTACCCTGCGCGAGGGCGTGGTGTTCCATGACGGCACCCCGTTCGACGCCGAGGCGGTGAAGTTCAACTTCGACCGGATGCTGGACGAAAACCATCCCTATCACGACACCGGCCCGTTCCCGCTGGCGTTCTTCTTCTCGGCCGTCGACGGGGTCGAGGCGGTCGACGCGCGCACCGTCAAGTTCACGCTGTCGGGCCCCTATGCGCCGTTTCTGTCGAACCTGGCCTATCCCACCGGGCTGATCGTGTCGCCCGCCGCGGTAATGGCCGATGGTGCCGATTTCGGCCGCAACCCTTCGGGCACCGGCCCGTTCCGCTTTGTCGAATGGCGCTCGAACGAAGCCGTGGTAATCGAGAAGAACCCAAGCTATTGGGGTCAGCCGGCGGGGACCGAGGCGGTCGTGTTCCGCCCGATCACCGATGCCAACACCCGCGTGGCCGAGATGCTGGCGGGCGGGATCGACATGATGGTCGAGGTCCCGCCGACCGCGCTGTCCGAGTTCCAGGGCGACGATTTCACCATCGTCGAACAGGCCGGCCCGCATCTGTGGTTCCTGATCCTCAACGCCAAGGAAGGGCCGTTCGCCGATGTCCGGGTCCGCCAGGCGGCCAATTACGCGATCAACAAGGAGGCGATCGTCAACGACGTGCTGGAAGGCACCGCCGATGTCGCGGCGGGCCCGACCCCGCCGGCCTTTGCCTGGGCC
>DNSZ01000092.1 GCA_003500165.1 Paracoccaceae bacterium
ACTTGATATTTGAATCCAAGCATCCGTCGCCATCGGGTTCCATGCTTCTGTTTGATTGATCCATGCACCGCCCCATGCGCGCCCCCATGACCGCCCCCAACCGTCGGAACGCAATGCGGTCGCGCGAGCGGCGTGGGCAGCGGCGCGCGCACTTGCGATTGCCGGGGTTTCGGTCAAGGCAACCGCACTTGCGGTTTCATAGGCAGCAGCAGCTGCGAAGCTTCCACTGGGATCATCGGCCAACTCAGGGGCAGCGGCATCGGCGGTGTAGGCATTGGCGGCCAGCGCAGCCAAGTGTGCAGCAACCTCAAAATCAGCGTTCCCCCCGACCACGTCGGCCCCCGCAATGAGCGTCGCCCTAGCGGCCGACAGTGAGATATGATCCGACGCCTTGTTCCTTGCCCGCAGCACCATCGGCAATGCCCGCAGCGCCGCGCGCGCCGCAAACGCCACCTGCACCGCGCTTGGCTTCCCCTCCAGCCACGCCTCCGCGCTTCCTGTATCCCGGATCTCCACCATCGCGCCCTGCCTTGCCGTTGCCCGCCCCCTCCGCCATATCCCCCGCATGACCGATCCCGCGCGCATCCGCAATTTCTCCATCGTTGCCCATATCGACCATGGGAAATCCACCCTGGCCGACCGGCTGATCCAGTCCACCGGCACCGTGGCCGACCGCGACATGAAGGAGCAGCTGCTCGATTCGATGGATATCGAGCGCGAGCGCGGCATCACCATCAAGGCCAACACCGTGCGCCTCGAATACCGTGCACAGGACGGCCACAGCTACACGCTCAACCTGATCGACACGCCGGGCCATGTGGACTTTGCCTATGAGGTGTCGCGCTCGATGCGCGCGGTCGAGGGTTCGCTTCTGGTGGTCGATGCCACGCAAGGCGTCGAGGCGCAGACGCTCGCCAATGTCTATACCGCCATCGAGGCGGATCACGAGATCGTCCCGGTGCTGAACAAGATCGACCTGCCCGCGGCCGAGCCCGAAAAGGTCGCCGAACAGATCGAGGATGTGATCGGCATCGATGCCTCGGACGCGGTGCTGATNNGCGCCCAAGGGCACCCGCGACGCCCCCCTCAAGGCGATGCTGGTCGACAGCTGGTACGATGCCTATCTGGGCGTCGTCGTGCTGATCCGGGTGATCGACGGGGTGATCCGCAAGGGCGACCGCATCCGCATGATGCAGACCGGGGCCACCTATGGCATCGACAAGCTGGCGGTGCTGCGCCCGGCCATGGTGGACATCCCCGAACTGGGCCCGGGCGAGATCGGGGTGCTGACGGCGTCGATCAAGCAGGTCCGCGACACCCGCGTCGGCGACACCATCACCCATGAGAAGAAGGGCGCGGCCACGCCCCTGCCGGGCTTCAACCCCTCGGTGCCCGTCGTGTTCTGCGGGCTGTTCCCCGTCGACAGCGCCGAATTCGAGGATCTGCGCACGGCGATCGAGAAACTGGCGCTGAACGATGCGAGCTTCACCTATGAGATGGAAAGCTCGGCCGCGCTGGGGTTCGGCTTTCGCTGCGGGTTTCTGGGGCTTCTGCATCTCGAAGTGATCCGCGACCGGCTGGAACGCGAATGGGGGATCGAGCTGATCACCACCGCGCCCTCGGTCGTCTATCGGGTGCATCTGCGCGACGGCTCCGAGATCGAATTGCACAACCCCGCCGACATGCCCGACCCCGCCACCGTGGACCGGATCGAGGAACCGCGGATCAAGGCCACGATCCTGGTGCCCGACGAATTCCTGGGCGAGGTGCTGAAACTCTGCCAGGATCGGCGGGGGATACAGCTTGACCTGACCTATGCCGGGTCGCGCGCGATGGTCGTCTATGATCTGCCGCTGAACGAGGTGGTGTTCGATTTCTACGACCGGCTGAAATCGGTGACCCGCGGCTATGCCAGCTTCGATTATGCGATCGAAGGCTATCGCGAGGACAATCTGGTGAAGATGCAGATCCTGGTGAACGAGGAACCGGTGGATGCGCTCGCCGTGATGGTGCATCGCGACCGGGCCGAGGCGCGGGGCCGCGCGATGTGCGAGAAGCTGAAGGAGCTGATCCCGCGGCACATGTTCAAGATCCCGATCCAGGCGGCAATCGGCGGCCGGGTGATCGCGCGCGAGACGCTGGCGGCGCTGAGGAAGGACGTGACCGCGAAGTGTTATGGCGGGGATGTGACGCGGAAGAAGAAACTGCTGGAAAAGCAGAAGGCGGGGAAGAAGAAGATGCGCCAGTTCGGGAAGGTGGAAATCCCCCAGGCGGCGTTCATCAATGCGTTGAAGATGGATGGGTAGGTCAAACCGATATGACGTCGGAACTCTATTTCGAGGATGCCCCGAGTTCTTTCAGAATTTCCAGAACATATTATGTGCAACGGACGACACCCGCCAATGGGCGCGCGAACGATATCAGATCACTATTGAGCCGGCCCAAGGGGGAAAATGGTATGTAGACAAGCTTCCTGCCGCGGCGACAAGATGGCGATTGTCGAATGCCTTTCGAAACGCAGATTTCCATGGGATAGGGTCGGATACGGCGCACGGTTACTCACAGCAACTGCGGATTGCCTTCGCCGTCCAGGCGTTCGAGGCTCATGCTAAGGTGTTTGGCCGGAAATGGAGCGACCATTTTCCTGAGGTTATTAGAGATGACATCACGCTCGCGAGTGACCTGCGCGCACACGACGAGTTTACCGCGCTTTCGGAACGTTTGATTAAGATCACGGAAAACGAGAACCTTCGAGAACGAGTAAAAGAATTTCAGCTCCAAGACACAGACAATATATATCCGATATGTGTAGCTATTCGGCATGGTTTCTCCCATGGCACGTTGCGTCATTTTGAAATAGTCAGCGAGTTTTCAGATGGGCTTTCTGCGCACATCATCAATTGCATCGAAATGCATGTTAAAGAACTGACAAAGGAAGCTGTGGCCATTCAACGCAGCTGATCGTGCCTGGTCAATTCGCAGGCATCCACTTTCGAGATCATGGCGGCGTTGCCGGCCCGGCGCCCGCCCCGGGGCGGGCGCCGGNNGCGATGCTGGTCGCATCGCCCGCAGCCTGTTGCGGCGGCGCGCGTCATATGGCCCCGGGGCGGGAGCGGCGAGACGCTGCCGCTCTGGGGCTTTATGCTGAAACCCCGGCGGACGGTGCCGCGATGTGCACCGTCGCAGGGGCGCCCGCCCATCCGGGCGGG
>DNSZ01000126.1:0-711 GCA_003500165.1 Paracoccaceae bacterium
CCTTTCGGTTCGGGCCGCCGCACCGTGCTTTTCACGGACCCGGCCCGATCAGGCCGTGCCTCCCCGCAACCGTTTCATTTCGGCCAGCACCGCCTGGGCGACAGTCTCGAACGCACCCGCGTCAAGCGCCTCGTCCGGGACCGTGACCTCGGCCGCGGGGGTCGGGCCGCGCAGCCGCCCATAGGCCGGGTCGTAATGGCGCGCGATCAGATCGGCGGCGAGCGCCTCGGTCGCGCCCTGGGCGGCCAGGCCTTGCCAGTCCGCGACCCGGGCGCGGCCGTGCAGCGGCACGAGCCGGTCGAGCATCGCCGAGAATCCTGCCCGGTCGGCGGCGATATCGGCATAGTCGCGGGCCAGATAGCGCGCCCGGGACGCCGCCCCCGCGCGCAGGGCGATGCGTGGCGCGGTTCTCATCGCCGCCCACAGCGATGGCGGCAATCGCAAGGTGCCGATCCGGGCCGATTCATCCTCGACCAGCAGGGGCGCCGCCGCGGGCGGGCCGGCCAGCGCCATGGCGATGGCCGATTCGAACCCCTTCTGTGCGGGTTGCCCGCCGGGCCGCGCCCCGAAGGCCGAACCGCGATGGTTGGCCAGCCCTTCAAGGTCGATGGCAGCGCCGCCCGCCGCGGCGACCGCCCGCAGCACCGCCGTCTTGGCGGTGCCGGTGCCGCCGGCCAGCACGATCACCGGGACGGGCAAGGGCCGCTCGTA
>DNSZ01000126.1:728-6742 GCA_003500165.1 Paracoccaceae bacterium
AACGGGCTGTCCTGCTTGTAGATCGTGCCGACCCGCGCCCGTTCGCCATCGTCGAGCACCGGCAGATTGATCGCCCCCGGCAGCCGGTCCTGGGCGAATTCGGCCGGGCTGCGCGCGTCGATGATGGTGTCGAAGGGCGGGTCGATCAGCGCCGACAGGTCCGGCAACGTCCAGCGTTCGGGTGCCGGCCCCGCCATCAGCGGAACCGGTCGGCGAGCCGTTGCAGGGGCGAGCGGGCGTCCCTGGCCGGCGCCGGCGTGGCCGCGGTATCGGCGGCGGGCTGCGACGTGGGCGCGGCAGCCGGGGCCAGGCGCCGGGCCACCGCGTTCTGGAACCGGCCCGGATCGCCCGCCGCCAGATCGGGCGCGCCTTCGGCAATGCCGTCAAGCAGCGGTTCCAGCCAGTCGGCGTCTGCACGGGCGAAATCGTGCAGCACATAGGGGCTGACCAGCTCCTTGCGGCCGGGATGGCCGATGCCGATCCGGACCCGCCGGAAATCGCCGCCCAGATGCCCCGCGATCGATCGCAGCCCGTTATGCCCGGCATGGCCGCCGCCCTGCTTGACCCGCAGCTTGCCGGGCGCGAGGTCCAATTCGTCATGGAACACGGTCAACGTGTCCGGCCCCAGCTTGAAGAATCCGAGCGCCGCCGCCACCGCCTCCCCCGACAGGTTCATGAAGGTCTGGGGCTTGACCAGCAGCACCCGTTCGGGGCCAAGCCGCCCCTCGGCCACCAGCGCGCGGAACTTCGCGCGCCACGGGCCGAAGCCGTGATCGGCGGCAATCCGGTCGACCGCCATGAAGCCGACATTGTGCCGGTTGCGTTCGTATTTCGGCCCCGGATTGCCAAGGCCCGCGAAAACCTGCATGCTTCGTCATCCCCGCGCCGCCGCACCCGGTTCATAGCTTGCCGCGCGGCGCCGCGCCAGCGCGGAGGGGCGGCGCGCCCGTCGTCATGCAGAGGTCACATTGGCGATGCATCGAACCTGCATGAACGCTTCGGGGCTTTCCATGATGCTTGGCGCGCTCGCCATGCTGGCGCTTGGGTCCGCCGCACCCGCGTGCGCCGACGCGGCCGCGTCGGCCGACGAGACCCTTGTCGGCGCGCCCGCCGATCCGCCGGCTGCGCGCCATGGCCGTCGGCTCTATCTTCGGCACTGCGCGTCCTGCCATGGCCCGACCGCAACCCTCGGGGCGGGCGGCGACATCACCGGCCTGCCCGAGAACCTGGTCGCGATGGCGGTGCGCGGTTTCGAACAGATGCCGGCGGTCGAACTCACGCGCGAAGAGATCGCCGCGATCACCGCCTGGCTCGATCATCTGGCAAGCCGGTGACACCGCGCTGGCGCGACTGTCAAAGATGTGTCACAGATACGGGTTAGAACGATTCCACATCGACGATTCCCCACTTGATGGAGCCTCCGCATGAAAGACCAGATCGACACCCTGCACATGTCCGCCGATGAATGGGACGAGCGCAACTTTCCCCGCCCCGCCGGCTGCGAATTCGACCAGGTGGTCGAACGCGCCCTGTCACGGCGTGGCTTCATGCGCGGCGTGCTGGCCTTTGGCTCGGGCGCGGCGGCGATGGGCACGGGTCTGCTGTCGACCACGGCGGCGCGGGCGCAAGAGGCCGGAACGCGCTTTCCGTTCACGCCGATCGACATCCAGACCGACGGCACCGTGCATGTGCCCGAAGGCTATAGCTGGAAGACGATGGTGCGCTGGGGCGACCCGCTGTTTTCGGGCGTCGATGGCGCGTTCGATCACGAGACCGGCGGCACGGCCGCGGCCTCGGACAAGGTGTTCGGCGAGAATACCGATGGCATGGAGAGCTTCCTCTATCAGGGGCGCCAGCTGATCGCGGTCAATCACGAATACACCAACCGCGACGTCAACCTGCCGCATACCGGCGACGGCGTGCCCACGGGCGCCGAAGACGTGCTGAAGCTGCAGAATCTGCAGGGCATCACGGTGATGGAGATCGCCGAAGGCCCCGATGGCTGGGCGGTCGTCGAGGACAGCCCGTTCAACCGCCGGATCACCCATAACAGCCCGATGCGGATCGTCGGGCCTGCCGCCGGGCATGATCTGATGAAGACCGCGGCCGACCCGACCGGCACGATGTCGCTGGGCACGATGAACAATTGCGGCTCGGGCAAGACGCCCTGGGGCACCTATCTGACCTGCGAGGAAAACTTCAACGGCTATTTCGGGTCGACCGAGGAGTCACAGGACCAGAAGCCCGTCGCGACCGCCGAGGGCTATACCCGCTATGGTATCGGCGCCGATGGCTGGGGCTATGATTACCACAAATGGGATGCGCGGTTCGATACCAGCGTCAACCCGAACGAGCCGCACCGCGCCGGCTGGGTGGTCGAGATCGACCCGACCGATCCCGACAGCACGCCTGTGAAGCATACCGGTCTGGGCCGCTTCAAGCATGAGAATGCCGAGGTGGTGCTGGCCCGCGACGGCCGCGTGGTGGTCCATATGGGCGATGACGAGCGCGGCGAGTTCATCTACAGGTTCGTGTCGAACAACCCCTATGTGCCGGGCGGCTCGACCGAAGGGCTGTTGGACGACGGCACGCTCTATGCAGCAAGGTTCAACGATGACGGCACCGGCGAGTGGCTGGCGCTGACGCCCGAGACAACCGGCATGGAAATGGGCGAGATGCTGATCTTCGCCCGCAGGGCCGGCTCGATCGTCGGCGCGACCACCATGGACCGGCCGGAATGGATTTCGGTCAACCCCAACGCGGTCGAGGGCTATTGCTGCCTGACCAACAACACCCGCCGCGGCCTGCGCCCGAACGCGGGCGGCGACGAGACCCCGGTCGGCGGGCCGAACCCGCGCGAGGCCAACCAGTACGGCCAGATCGTGCGCTGGTTCCCGCATGATGCGGATCACGCCGCCGACAGCTTCGACTGGGATCTCTATGTCATGGCCGGCAACCCGACGGTGCATGGAGATGCCTATGCCGGCTCGCCCAATGTCACCCCGGGCAACATGTTCAACGCGCCCGACGGCATGGCGTTCGACCAGAACGGCCTGGTCTGGATCCAGACCGATGGCGACGATTCGAACGAGGGCGACTTTGCCGGGATGGGCAACAACCAGATGCTGGTGGGCGACCCGGTGACGGGCGAGATCGCGCGCTTCATGACCGGGCCGAATGGCTGCGAGGTCACCGGCCTGTGCTGGTCGGCCGATCGGCGCACGATGTTCGTGGGCATCCAGCACCCGGGCGGCGACTGGCCCGATGGCGGGGCGCTGCCGCGCTCGGCCGTGATCGCCGTGAAGCGCGACGATAACGGCATCATCGGCTGACATCCCTTGGCTGACCGATGGGGGTGCGCGCCGCAGGGCGCGCGCCCCTTGTGCTGCAGGGGGGCGCCCGCCGCACGGCGGGCGCGCTCCCGGGCGCGCGCCCGGNNCGGGCGCTCCCGGGCGCGCGCCCGGGAGCGCCCGACACAGGCCGGCCGCTGGGCGGCACTGGCGCACCGCGTCCCATGGCTTGCGCCCGGATAGCAGACCAACCATCCTGACCGTGTGCCGCGGGGTCGGCAGCGGCTTTCGCTTGAAGGCGCCGGGCCGCCCGGGCCATGCTCGCGGTCATGCGCGTGCTTTTCGCCCTCCTGTCGCTGTGCCTTGCCCTGCCCGGGGCCGCCCGGGCCGAACAGGTGACGGTCTTCGCCGCCGCCAGCCTGGCCACCGCCTTCGACGCGATCGCGCCGGCGTTCGAGGCCGCGACGGGCCACCGGCTGGTGGCCGCTTTCGCCGGCTCCTCGGCGCTGGCCCGGCAGATCGACCGGGGCGCGCCGGCCGATCTGTTCATCCCCGCCAGTGCCGACTGGATGGACTGGCTGACGGCGCGGGGCCGGATCGACCCCAACCGCCGCTTCGACCTGCTGGGCAACCGGCTGGTGCTGGTCGCCCATGGCGCGGCCGCGCCGGCCGCGCTTGGCCCGGCATTCGACCTCGCCGGGCGGCTCGGCGACGGGCGGCTGGCGATCGCGCAGACCGATGCGGTGCCCGCGGGCATCTACGGCAGGGCGGCGTTGCAATCCCTGGGTCTGTGGGACGGGGTGGCCGACCGTCTCGCGGAAACCGACAATGTCCGCGCCGCCCTCGCGCTGGTGGCGCTGGGTGCGGCGCCGCTGGGCGTGGTCTATGCCACCGATGCCGCGGCCGAACCGCGGGTCAGCGTCATCGGCACCTTTCCCGCCGACAGCCACCCGCCGATCGTCTATCCCGCCGCCCCGGTCGTGGGCGCGGATGGCGCCGCCGCGACCGCGCTCCTGGCCTTTCTGCGCGGGCCGACCGCGCGCGCCGCCTTCGCCGCGCAGGGTTTTGTCGTGCTGGCGGAGTGACGATGGCGTTTCTGGGCCCCGCGGAATGGCAGGCCGTCGCGCTGTCGCTGAAAGTGTCCTTCTGGGCCACCGCGGCCAGCCTGCCGGTCGGCATCCTCGTCGCCTATGCGCTGGCGCGCTGGCGGTTTCCCGGCAAGGCGGTGCTGAACGGGCTGGTGCATCTGCCGCTGATCCTGCCGCCCGTGGTCACCGGCTATCTGCTGCTGCTGAGCTTCGGCACCCAGGGGCCGGTGGGCGGCAGGCTGGCCGAATGGGGCATCGTTTTCGCGTTTCGCTGGTCCGGCGCCGCGCTTGCCGCGGCGGTGATGGCGTTTCCGCTGATGGTGCGGGCGATCCGGCTGTCGATCGAGGCGGTCGATCCGCGGCTGGAGGCGGCTGCGGGCAGCCTGGGCGCGGCGCCGGTCTGGGTGTTCCTGACCGTCACCCTGCCGCTGATCGCCCCGGGGCTGGTCGCCGGCGCGATCCTGGCCTTTGCCAAGGCGATGGGCGAGTTCGGCGCCACGATCACCTTCGTTTCCAACATCCCCGGCGAGACGCGCACGGTGCCCTCGGCGATCTATGCGTTTCTGCAGGTGCCGGGCGGCGAGGGCGCTGCGCTGCGCCTGGTCGCGGTGTCGGTGGCGGTGGCGATGGGCGCCCTGCTGGCGTCCGAATTGCTGGCCCGCCGTGCCCAAGGCCGGGTCGCCGGCCGATGACGCTGTCGGTCACGCTCGACCATCGCTTTGGCGATTTCGCGCTCGATCTGGCGTTCGCGGCGCCGGCCGGTCTGACGGCGCTGTTCGGCCGCTCGGGGGCGGGCAAGACCAGCGTGGTGAACGCGGTGGCGGGGCTTCTGCGCCCGGCAGCGGGGCGCGTCGCGGTCGGCGCGCGGGTGCTGACCGACACCGAACACCGCATCTTCGTGGCGCCGCATCGGCGCCGCATCGGCATGATCTTTCAGGACGGCCGGCTGTTTCCGCATCTGACGGTGCGCGGCAATCTGCGCTATGGCGCACGCTTTGCGCCGCGCGGCGCGCGGCCGCCTGCCTTTGACGATGTGGTCGACATGCTGGGCATCGCGGCCCTGCTCGACCGGCGGCCCGGCGCGCTGTCGGGCGGCGAGAAGCAGCGCGTCGCCATCGGCCGGGCGCTGCTGGCCGCGCCCGACCTGATCCTGGCCGACGAGCCGCTGGCCGCGCTCGACGCCGCGCGCAAGGCCGAGATTCTGCCCTGGTTCGAAAGGCTGCGCGACGCCGCCGGGGTGCCGATCCTGTATGTCAGCCATGACGCGGCCGAGGTGGCGCGGCTGGCCACCACGGTGGTGGTGCTCGAGGCCGGGCGGGTGACCCGGCAGGGTCCGGCGACCGAGGTGCTGGCCGATCCCGCCGTCACCCCGGCGGGCCCGCGCGAGGCCGGCGCCGTGATCGCGGCGCGCGTGGCCTGCCACCATGCCGACGGGCTGACCGAGCTTGACGCCGGCGGCACCGCGCTTTTCGTGCCGCGCATCGCCGCTGCCCCGGGCCGGGTGCTGCGGCTGCGGGTGCCGGCGGGCGAGGTGATCCTGGCGCGCGCCGCGCCGGTCGGCCTGTCGGCGCTGAACATCCTGCCCGGCACCGTGGCCGCCCTGCGCCCCGGCGACGGCCCCGGCGTGATGATCGCC
>DNSZ01000111.1 GCA_003500165.1 Paracoccaceae bacterium
CGCCGGGGCGGCGCGACTCGTCGGACAGGAGGCGCCGCCAGGCCCGCGCACCCGGCCGACCCGCGAACAGGCCCAGCATGTGGCGGGGGACGTCCTGCGCCCGCCCGCCCGCGGCGACATGGGCGGCGATATGGGGCTGCATGGCGCGGGCGGCTTCGGCCCGCCCCGGCCCGGGCGGCCCGCCGAACAGTGCCGTATCGACGCCGCCCAGAACCGCGCCCGGATCGTGATAGGCGGCCCGGCCCAGCATCACCCCGTCGACCCCGCGGCCAAGCCAGGCCTGCGCCTCGGCCAGCGTGGCGATGCCGCCATTCAGAACGATCGCAAGCGTCGGAAAGCGGGCCTTCATCGCCAGCACCAGCCCGGGGTCAAGCGGCGGGATCTCGCGATTCTCCTTCGGGCTCAGCCCCTGAAGCCAGGCCTTGCGGGCATGGATCGCAAAGCGCCGGACGCCCGCCGCGGCCACGGTTTCCAGAAACCGGGGCAGCGCGCTGGCCGGGTCCTGATCGTCCACCCCGATGCGGCATTTCACGGTGATTTCCAGCCCCGGCGCGGCGCGGGCCATCGCCGCGACGCAGTCGGCGACCCGTTCCGGACGTTCCATCAGCACCGCGCCGAAACAGCCCGATTGCACCCGGTCGGACGGGCAGCCGACATTGAGGTTGATCTCGCCAAAGCCCTTGCCCGCCGCGCCCGCCACCGCCGCGGCCAGTTCGCCCGGGTCCGACCCGCCAAGCTGCAGGGCGAGCGGATGCTCGACCGGGTCGTGATCCAGGAGATGCCATGCATTGCCGCGAACCAGCGCCGCCGCCGTCACCATCTCGGTATAAAGCAGCGCGCGCCGCGTCAGCTGGCGGTGGAACGCCCGGCAGTGCCGGTCGGTCCAGTCCATCATCGGCGCGACCGAAAAGCGGTATGCGGGCAGGGCTGCCATGGCGGTGCCCTACACCAGGCGCCGCGGCCCCGCGAGTCGGCTTGCCGCGCGCGACCGGCAAAGGCACAACGGGCCAAGGACCCCCTGCGGCGGAAAGGACATCCCATGGCAGAGTATGACGCGATCATCATCGGTTCGGGGCCGGGCGGCTATGTCTGCGCGATCCGCTGCGCCCAGCTGGGGCTGAAGACCGCCTGCGTCGAGGGCCGCGCGACCCTGGGCGGCACCTGCCTGAATGTCGGCTGCATTCCGTCGAAGGCGCTGCTGCACGCCACGCACCAGCTGCACGAGGCGGAAACGAATTTCCCGAAGATGGGCCTGATCGGTGACGCGCCCAGGGTCGACTGGAACCGCATGCTGGCCTACAAGGACGAGGTCATCGCCCAGAACACCAAGGGCATCGAGTTCCTGTTCAAGAAGAACAAGGTCGACTGGCTGAAGGGCTGGGCCAGCATCCCCGAACCGGGCCAGGTCGCGGTCGGCAAGGAAACCCACAAGGCCAAGCACATCGTCATCGCCAGCGGGTCCGAACCCGCCGGCCTGCCCGGCATCGAGGTCGACGGCGAGCGCATCGTCACCTCGACCGGCGCGCTGCACCTGCCGAAAATCCCCAAACGGCTGGCGGTGATCGGGGGCGGGGTGATCGGCCTTGAAATGGGCTCGGTCTATGCCCGGCTCGGCGCGCAGGTCACGGTGATCGAGTTCCTCGACGAGATCACGCCGGGGATGGACGCCGAAGTGGCCAAGAGCTTTCGCCGCATCCTGGGCCGCCAGGGGCTGCGCTTCATGCTGGGGACCGCCGTGCAATCGGTCGAGACGCTGAAGACCAAGCTGAAGGTCCACTACCAGACCCGCAAGGATGGCAGCGAAGGGCAGATCGACGCCGATGTGGTGCTGGTGGCAACCGGCCGGAAACCGTTCACCGAAGGCCTTGGCCTTGACGCGCTGGGGGTCAGGCTGACCGATCGCGGCCAGATCGAAACCGATGCGCGCTGGCAGACCAGCGTGCCCGGGATTCATGCCATCGGCGACGCGATCGCCGGCCCGATGCTGGCCCACAAGGCCGAGGATGAGGGGATGGCGGTGGCCGAATTGCTGGCCGGCCAGGCCGGGCATGTGAATTACGGCGTGATCCCGTCGGTGATCTACACCCATCCCGAGGTCGCGGCCCTGGGCGAGACCGAGGAAACCCTGAAGGCGGCGGGCCGCGGCTTCAAGACCGGCAAGTTCAGCTTCATGGGCAACGGGCGCGCCAAGGCCAATTTCGCCGCCGACGGGTTCGTGAAGCTGCTGGCCGATGCGGACACCGACCGCATCCTGGGCGCCCATATCATCGGGCCGATGGCGGGCGACCTGATCCACGAGATCGCCGTGGCGATGGAGTTCGGCGCCGCGGCCGAGGATCTGGCCCGCACCTGCCACGCGCACCCGACCTATTCCGAAGCGGTGCGCGAGGCCGCGCTGGCCTGCGGCGACGGGGCGATTCACGCCTGATACCACGGCGCGATGCGTGCGCCCCATGGCGCCGACGCCGCCGCCCGCCCGGCTTGGGAATCGATCGGGCGGGGGGAGGCGTGGCAGGCGGCGGCGAACGGTCATTCTCAATGACCGTTGGTATCAGTCAGCACCGCCGCCCGCATTCAGCCGGGCAGCCCGCACGATATCGAGGGCGCGGGCGACGGCCGCGTCGATGCTCATCTCGGTGGTGTCCAGCAGGACCGCATCCGTGGCCGGTTTCAACGGCGCGGCGGCGCGCGCCGAATCGCGGGCGTCGCGGATGCGCAGATCGGCCAGGACGTCGGCCTCGGTCAGGCCGGGGCGCCCCTCGCGCAACTCCAGCCAGCGGCGCTGCGCGCGCACCGCGTCCGAGGCGGTGACATAGAGCTTCACCTCCGCCTCGGGGCAGATCACCGTGCCGATGTCGCGCCCGTCGAGCACCGCGCCGCCGCCCCGCCGGGCGAAGGCGCGCTGGAAATCGATCAGCGCCGCGCGCACTGCGGGGTCGGCCGCGACATGGCTGGCGGCCTGTCCGGCCTCGGCGCTGCGCAGGTCCGGGCCGTCGAGATCGCCAGCCTGCAAGGCGTGCGCCGCGGCCAGCGGTTTCTCGCCGGCCAGCACCCGGCGACCGACCGCGCGATAGATCAGCCCGGTATCGAGATGGGCAAAGCCGAAATGCCCGGCCACCGCACGGGCGATCGTGCCCTTGCCGCTGGCTGC
>DNSZ01000120.1 GCA_003500165.1 Paracoccaceae bacterium
TCGAGGAAGTTCATCAGGAACCGCGTGCTGCCGGCGACGGAGGAAAACTTGTGATTGTCCCACAGCACCCAGCGCAGCACCTCGCGCCTGGCTGCCCGGTCCCAGCTTTCCTCGAACGCGCCAGTGCGTTCAAGCACATAGTCCACGATGGCGCCCGATTGCGACAGCACGGTCGCGCCATCGACCAGCACCGGAACCTCGCCCATGGGGTTCAACGCACGATATTCCGGACTGCGCGCACCACCGTTGAAGAAATCGACAAAGACCGGTTCCCAGGCGAAACCGGCCAGCGCCATCGTCAGCGCCGCCTTGTAGGCGTTGCCCGATTCCCCAAAGCAGTAAAGCTGCGCGGTCATCCAATGTCCTTTCGCATCGCCTGGCCCAGCCATGCGCAACAGAGCCTACTGCACGGTTATGGCGGGGGCCACCTCGAGCGCCACATCCGCAAAGTCCGGATAGACCTCGCGGACCAGTTCCGCGTCGCCGGCTTCGGTCAGCTGGACCAGATACCACAGCCCGCCATCGCGCAAGGCAAGCGTTTGCGAGGCAAAGCGATAGCGGCCGCGACTGCCGGAACGCATGATCGTCTCGGTCGGGATCAGCGCGTAGGGCGCACCGCCCTCGGTCGTGCCCACCGTCGCCGCGTCGAGATCGAAGCGTGCATCGACAATATCGAGGGGGCGGATCGCGGACTCGAACCCCGAGGTGAAACGGTTCTCGAAGACACCAAAGCTCAGCCCGGCGCGTTCGGCCAGGTGGCGCGCGATCGCGGGCGGGATCGTGGCCATCAGCGCGCCGCCATCGGCCTCGACCAGCGCAAGGCGCAGCAGGTCGGTCACATTGGAGATCTCGGACCTGTCGGCCGCGCTTAGCGTCTGGGCAAGGCCAGGCTGCCCCTGGACCGCCAGCCAAAGCGTGCTCAGCAGGAACACCGCGCGCAGGCTGTTCCGCAGGCGCCCAGAGATGCGGATTGGCGGCATGGTTTTCCTCTCGCCATGGGGCAGCGCCACCCGATCGCCTGCGCGGCCCACAAGGCCGTCCCGCAAGGGCCATCCCGGAAATGCAGCGCAACCGCCCGGGCACAGTCGTTCGATTCTATACGTGACCAGGGGCCTTTACAAGCGGCCGCGCCGGCGCTGGGCTGTCGGAGCCGCGCAGGCTGCGACGCCTTCGCCGGCCCGGCGCTTCCGCTTATTGGGCCTGTCGTAGCCATGGCGACGAATACCCGCAGTCATCGACCATGACCGCTATCTGCCTTCCGCCCGACCACCAATCCTGCCCCATTGGCAGGATCTGTGGCACGCGCGGCGCGGCGCGGCATCAGTCGAGCGGCACCATGCTGCCGCGCGGGAAGGTCACGTCGCGGAACGCCGGGAAGAGCTGTTTCACCAGCTCTGTCTGGTCCGGTTCATCGGTGCGGACGAGATACCATTCACCGTCATCTTCCAGCGCCACCGTCTGCGAGGTCGCCTGGATGCGGCCGGCGCCCTCGACAGCAATCACGCCGCTGGTCGGGATCAGCAGATAGGGCGTGCCGTCGGCTGTCTCATACGCCTGGGCCGGCAGAACAGCAAGAGCCGCCAGAGCCGCCGCGGCGAACGCGCGCAGGGTCGGGTTCATCCGGGCTTTCCGTTTTCCCGCTAGAACTGCTCGGCCGGCAGCGCCATCACCGGCTCGGCCCCCGACTTGATGCGCGCGAGCAGCGCGGCCGTTTCGGGCAACTCCCGCGCCATGTAATACCGTCCGGTGGCAAGTTTCGCCCGGTGAAAGGCCGGGTCGCCTTCGCCGGCGGCCAGGGCGGCCTTGGCCGCCTTCGCCATCCGCGCCCACATCAGCCCCAGCGCGACATGGCCGAACAGATGCAGGAAGTCATGCGACCCGGCCAGCGCATTGTCGGGGTTCCTCACGCCCTCGGCCACGAAATACGTCGCCCCCGCCTGCAGGTCCTTCGAGGCGGCCTTCAACGGTTCGAGGAACTGCGCGTTCAGCTCTTCATCCGCGGCGTTCTCCTTGATGAAGCCCTTGACCATCTCGAAGAACGCCATCGCCGCCTTGCCGCCCTGGGCGGGCAGCTTGCGCCCCACAAGGTCGAGCGCCTGGACCCCGTTCGTGCCCTCATAGATCATCGTGATCCGGGCATCGCGGACGAACTGTTCAACGCCCGCAGCACGGGTGAAGCCGGTGCCGCCAAAGGTCTGCTGCGCCAGCACGCAGGCCGCGAACCCCTTGTCGGTCAGGAATGCCTTGATGACGGGGGTCAGCAGCGAGACCATCGCCTCGGCCTCGGCATCGCCGGCCCGGTGCGCCCGGTCGATCATCATCGCACCCCACAGGGCAAAGGCGCGCGCGCCCTCGACGAAGCTCTTCTGGGCCAGCAAACCGCGGCGGACATCCGCGTGCACGATGATCGGGTCGGCCGGCCCCGACGGGTTGGCCACGCCGGTCACCGCACGGCCCTGCAGCCTTTCGCGGGCAAAGCTGCGCGCCGCCTGATAGGCCGCCTCGGCCTGGGCATAGCCCTGCAGGCCGACGCCGATCCGGGCCTCGTTCATCATCGTGAACATCGCCCGCATGCCCTTGTGCTCTTCGCCCACCAGAAACCCGGTGGCGCCGTCATAGGCCATCACGCAGGTGGCGTTGGCGTGGATGCCCATCTTCGATTCGAGCCCGGCACAGGCGACCCCGTTGCGCGGGCCCGGGCTGCCATCCTCGTTGGGCAGGAATTTCGGCACGATGAACAGGCTGATCCCCTTGGTGCCCGGCGGCCCGCCGGGGATTTTCGCCAGCACCAGATGGACGATGTTCGCGGTCAGGTCGTGGTCGCCCGCCGAGATCCAGATCTTCTGGCCGGTGATCCTGTAGGTGCCGTCGCCCTGGGGTTCGGCGCGGGTCCGGATCAGCCCCAGATCGGTGCCGCATTGCGGCTCGGTCAGGTTCATGGTGCCGGACCATTCGCCCGAGATCATCTTGGGCAGATAGGTCGCCTTTTGCTGCGGCGAGCCATGCGCGGCAATCGCCGAGGCCGCGCCATGGGTCAGCCCCTGATACATGTTGAACGCCATATTGGCCGAGACGAAAATCTCGCCCACGGCCGAGCCGAGCAGATAGGGCATGCCCTGGCCGCCATAATCGGGGTCGGAATCGAGCGCCAGCCAGCCGCCNNGCATAGCCGGGGATATCGGCGGCAGAGACCGCCAGCAGGTCGTGCAGGACGAATTGCAGATCGTCGATCGGGGCGGCGTAATCGGGCATCGCTGTTCTCCAGGCGGGCGGGCCGGCTGCGCGGCCTCGGGCCGGCCAAGGGTATGGGCGCCGGCGGGCCGCGGCAAGGGGTGGCGGCCATGGCGGGATGCCCCGGTACCCCGGCCCCGGCCGCGCGATCGCAACCGTCTGCGCAGGGATACCGGGGCAGCGCGCCAGTTCCCCCGACGCTGCGCGATGTCACCCACCGTTCAAGGCAGACGGCGCGCGCCGTGCAAGCACCCTGCGGGCCGTTCGCGGCTGGCTGGCGTTGGACGCCCCCCCTGCAACCGGCCGTGCGCGATGCGACCATGTTGTACTGCCGCAAACCGCCGTCCGGTCTGGCAGGATACCACTACAAAAAAGCGCGTGCACGGCATCGCCTCGAATCGCCAGCCGCAGGGTGGGCGCCGGGCCCGTGGCGCGGCGGGTCCCGCCGCCCCCCCCC
>DNSZ01000028.1 GCA_003500165.1 Paracoccaceae bacterium
CGTCGCCGCCCAGGCCGAACATGGCATCATCGGCGTCGGTGCCGGTCATGGTGTCGGCGCCTTCGGTGCCGAAATACGGCGCGGTCACCAGATCGGCGCGGGTCCATTGCGTGCCGCTGGCGGCGAAGGTCACCGACTGCAGGCCGTGCCAGGCCGGATCGGGGTCGAAGAAGCGCTCCACCGTCACCCGGTCGCCGCCCGCCCCGACCGTCAGGATCAGGTCGTCGCCGACCCGCCGCGCCGAGACATCGCCGGGCAGGATGCCGCCGCGGAATTCCAGCGTCTCGAAGCGGGACGGATCGGCGTCCTGCTGCGCCGCGATCACATCCGCCCCGTCGCCCGGGCCGAACACATAAAGGTCGTCGCCCGCGCCCCCGTCGAGGGTGTCGTCGCCCGCGCCGCCCTCGAGCACATCGTTGCCCGCCCCGCCCGACAGCAGGTCGTCGCCGCCCAGGCCGTGAACCGTGTCGTTCCCGCCCAGCGCTTCGATGGTGTCGGCGCCTTCGGTCCCGGTGAGGTCATCGTCGCCCTCGGTCGGCTCGCTGGCTATGGCGAGCAGATCGTCCTGCGACGGCACCGTGCCGCCGGCAAACTGTCGCCCGCCCCGCAAAGAGGCTTCGGCGTCGAACAACCCCTGGGCCATGATCTGATCCCCTCCTCCATGGGACAGCGCCAGCTCGGCGCCACCGGACAGCAGGGACGGGACGTGTGTGGTTCGACCCTCGCCCATTCCGGCGCGGACGCCCTGCAACTGGTTTGTCAACCTTTGGTAGGCAAGCGCCGCGCGCGCGGCCTTGATCTGGATCAAGCGGCGGTCTGGTGCCCCTTTCCGGCAGCGCGCCAATTCGTGATGGCCGGTCGCCCGCCGTCCGGTTTGCAAGCGCGTGGGCGCGGACGGGCGCCCGACGGGTGCGCGCCCGCTGGTGCCGGGACACCGGGGATATCCTCATCGTTCGTATCCAGTTCGGGCACCGTCGTCAGAGGATCGGGCAGCGCCTGGACACCTCCCCCGCCCCAGGGTTCGCTGAGACACCTTTGACGGCTTATTGAGAGCCAAATGGAGGTGAATGATGACGCAGGAGAAGCACGGAGGCGCTCCGGGCGCGGAGATGTCCGATGTCGGAGCGCCCGGGCCGCGGTCGTTGATCGAGGGCCTGCAGCAAGCCCTGGACCTGCTCGACGCGTACAAGGACACCAACCTGCCGATCGAAGAGCCGGTGGAGCCGTTGCCGAGTCTGCTTGCCCAATGCGAAGAGCTTTGCGCCCAGATACCGCAGCCCGACCCGATCCGCACGATACATCAGTTCGCATGCACGGGTGGCACGCTGATTTCAAAGTCGGTTGCCCTGATGCCGCAGGTCACGCTGCTCAGCGAGATCGATCCGCTCAGTCTCCTCAACATTGAACAGAACACGAAAATGGCTTTCGCGCCGTCGGACATCATCTATGGCGCCAGGACGGCACTTCGCCCCGTTGATGCCGCCACAGTCGAGGCAGTATTCGAGGCATCCGTCAAGACGCTTCACCAGGCGCTCATGGATATTGGTCGACACCTGGTCATTCGCGACCACGCGCATTCCCAGTTCTGTACGACCGTCGATTTTGACGGGCGCCCGACACTGCGAGAACAGCTTCTGCCAGAGTTTTCAGTTCAATCGATCGTGCTGGTTCGACATCCTCTGGATTCCTACCTTTCTCTCCGACTAAATGGCTGGTGCCACTTTCTTCCGGATACCCTTGAAGAGTATAGCAGAAGGTATCTTGCGTTCCTGGATCGTCATGATGGTCTTTGCATTTTTCAATATGAGGAATTTGTAAGCGATCCGGAACGCGTGATGCAAAGCGTTTGCAGGGCCCTGGAACTTCCCTTCTTGCCTGGGTTTCATGGTCTGCTTGGTATTGTACAGATGTCCGGAGATAGTGGTAGATCGTCGAGCAAGATTGAAAGCCGCCCGCGGCGAACCGTGCCCGAAGCCGTTCGAACGGAAACGGCAAGCTCGCCATGCTACCTGCAGCTTTGTGAACGGCTGGGCTATTCGTGTGATATTTTCTAGTGCCAAGCCGCAATGCGCGCGCCTGATACCATCGGTCAGGATCAGTGACCGTTGGCACTACGCGTGGCCCTGAAAGATCGGGCAGGCCACGCGGGCACCATCGGTCGTGCGCCCTGCGCGCCTCGTCCGGGATCATCGCACCGGATTTGTCCCCGGCAGGTGCCCCGGACGCGGTCCTCGACCGGTTGGGCCATGCGCCGGACAGCGTGACGGACATCATCGAAAGCCGGGCCTATGCCACGCTGGCCGACGCGGTGGGAAACGTGCTGGACGCCGCACATGCCAACGGTCATGGATCATGACCTTTATCTGCCTCCCACGCAGCCACGGAAACCCACCGGAAAGCGTCAGCTTCAAGCGACCCCGTTTTCAGGGGGCACAGCATAACGGCCACAGTCGATCACCGGTGGTATCAGGCGCCGGCTTTCGTTTCCGCGGCTTCATAGTCCATGATGCGCTCGACTTTCGGTGTCGATCGCCCCGGCTCGAACGCGGCTTCGAGGAACGCCCCGACGATGGCCTTGGCGAGTTCCGGGCCGATCACCCGGGCACCGATGCAGACGATCTGCGCATCGTTGCTTTTCTGGGCCCGTTCCGCCGAATAGGTGTCATGCGCCTGGGCGGCGCGGATGCCGCGCACCTTGTTGGCGCTGATGCTCATGCCGATGCCGGTGCCGCAGATCAGCACCGCGCGGTCGTTGTCGCCGCCCGACACCGAACGGGCGACGGCGACGGCGATGTCGGGATACAGCACGGTTTCGCCCGGCCCGCTGCCGAAATCGGCCACGCTGTGGCCCATCGCCTCGATATGGGGCTTCAAGGCCTCCTTCAGATCATAGCCCGCTTCGTCGCAACCGATCGCGATCTTCATGGCGTCCTCCCCTGCCGGTGCATCTGCGACAGGTGGCCAGCGGCCCCGGTGAAGTCAAGCCGACGGGCGATGCGGCGATCCGACGGCCGCGGCCCCCTTGACTTCCGGCGGTTCCGCTGCGCCATGTTCGCAAAAAACAACACACCGATTTTGGGGGGACTGGGTGGCAGCCGATTTGCTGGAGGTCGAGGGGCTGACGAAATCCTTCGGCGGCATTGCTGCGCTGAAGGATGGCCGGTTCCGTCTGCAGGCGGGCCAGGTCAAGGCGCTGTGCGGCGGCAATGGCGCGGGCAAGTCGACCTTTCTGTCGATCGTCATGGGCATCCAGCCGCGCGATGGCGGGGTGATCCGCCGCGCCGGCCGCCCGGTGACCTACCGCAGCCCGCGCGAGGCGCGCGCCGATGGTATCTCGATCATCGAACAGGAACTCAGCCCGGTGCCGGCGATGAGCGTGGCCGAGAACATCTATCTGGGCCGCGAACCGACCGCGGGCTTCGGCCGCATCGATTTCCGCAAGATGAACCGCGACGCGCAGGCGTTGCTCGACAGTCTGCATTTCGACATCGACCCGCGCACCCTGATGATGGATCTGACGGTCGGCAAGCTGCAGCTGGTCGAGATCGCCCGCGCGCTTAGCCACGATTCCGAGATCATCATCATGGACGAGCCGACCTCGGCCCTGGGCGAGGCCGAGGCGGACCAGTTGTTCGAGGCGATCGCGACGCTGAAGGCGCGCGGCAAGGGGATCATTTACGTTACCCACCGCCTGTCCGAGGTGTTCGAGGTCGCCGACAGCTATACCGTGTTCCGCGACGGGGCCTTCGTGGGGGAAGGGGCGATCGCCGACATCACCCGCGACGATCTGATCCAGATGATCGTCGGCCGCCCGCTGACCGAGGAATTCATCAAGGAGAATGTGCCCGGCGATGAGATCGCGCTGGAACTCCGCGGGATCAATTCGGTGAAGGGGGTCCGCGGCATCGACCTGACCGCGCATCGCGGCGAAATCCTCGCCGTATTCGGGCTGATGGGGTCGGGCCGCACCGAGTTGTTCGAGCGCATCTTCGGGCTGGTCCGCGACCAGGGCGGCGAGATTCGCATCGGCGGGGCGGCCACCGCCATCCGTTCGCCCGGGCAGGCGATCGGCAAGGGGCTGGCGCTGGTGACCGAGGATCGCAAGGGCACCGGCCTTGTCCTGACGGCCAGTGTGCGCGACAATATCTGCATGGCCCGGCTGAAGAAACTGGGGCTGGGGCCGATGATGAACATCCGCGCCGAGGCAAAGGCATCGCGCCGCATGATCGATCTGTTCAACATCAAGACCGGCAACGACCGCGACCCGGTGTCGTCGCTGTCGGGCGGCAATCAGCAGAAGGTGGTGCTGGGCCGCTGGTTTCTGACCGAACCCGCGATCCTGCTGCTCGACGAACCGACGCGCGGCGTCGATGTCGGCGCCAAGCGGGAGATCTATCGGATCATGTCGGATTTCGCCGTGCAGGGGGGCACGGTGATCATGATCTCGTCGGAAACCGACGAGGTGATCGGGATGGCCGACCGCGCCCTGGTGATGCGCGACGGGCGGATCGCTGGCGAACTGGCGCGGCCCGAACTGTCGGCCAAGCGCCTGGTTTCACTGGCGGCCTGAGGGGGACGGAATGCCGGCCGACGAAGACCTGACATCCGCACGCCGCGCCGCGGCCGAAGACAACCGGGACTGGGGCACCTATGCGCTCGACTGGGTGGCGAAATACGGCATCCTGCTGGCGCTGATCCTGATCTGTGTCGGGCTTGCGATCGGCAACGAATACTTCCTGAGCACGCGGAACATCCTGAACGTCCTGCGCCAGACCTCGATCAACGGCATCCTGGCCATCGGCATGACCTTTGTCATCCTGACCCGCGGGATCGACCTGTCGGTCGGCTCGGTGGTGGCGTTCGCGGGCGTCGTGTCGGCCTCGCTGGCGACCACATCGAGCACCGCGATGGTCGCCGGCGGACCCTATCCCGCGTTGCTCGCGCTTGCCGCCGGGCTTGCCGTGGGCATGGCGTCGGGGGCGGTCAACGGGGTGATCGTGTCGCGCTTTGCGGTGCCGGCCTTTGTCGCCACGCTGGGGATGCTGTCGGCGGCGCGCGGGCTGACGCTGCTTTACGCCGGCGGGCGACCGGTGCCGGCGCTGACCCCCGAATACCGCTTCATCGGCACGGGCGATCTGTTCGGTATCCCGATGCCGGTGGTGATCTTTGCCCTGGTGTTCCTGCTCGCCTGGTGGGTGCTGGGCGCCACGCGGTTCGGCCGCAACGTCTATGCGGTGGGCGGCAACCCGCATGCCGCCACGGTGGCGGGCATCAATGTGCGGCGCACGCGGCTGATGGTCTATGTGATCTCGGGCGGGCTGGCGGGGCTTGCCGGCATGATCCTGGCGGCGCGCACCGGATCGGCGCTGACCCAGGCCGGCATCGCCTATGAGCTTGACGCGATCGCCGCGGTGGTGATCGGCGGCACCTCGCTGGCCGGCGGGGTCGGGCGGGTGACCGGCACGCTGATCGGCGCGCTGCTGATCGGTGTCGTCAACAATGGCCTCGATCTGATGGGGGTCGAATCCTATTACCAACAGGTCATCAAGGGGGTGCTGATCGTCGCCGCCGTGATGCTCGATCAGGCGCGCAACCGGCGCGAATGAGGGCGGCAGCCCGGATCGGGCGCCGTGCAACGGAAGTGATGTGCAAACCAAGGGAGGACGCACAGATGAGAAAGACACTCGCGGCCATACTGGCCACCACGGCGCTCGCCGCCCCGGCCTTCGCCCAGGACGCGCCGAAGATCGGCGCGGCCGTCTACGGGCTGAATGCCGAGTTCATGCAGATCTGGTCGGCCGCTCTGGAAGAGCACCCGGCGGTGGTCGATGGTTCGGTCGATGTCACCATCTTCGATGGCCGCTACGATGCGCTCGTCCAGCAGGAGCAGTTCGAGACGATGATCACGCAAGGGTTCGACGCGATCATCTTCGTGCCGATCGACATCGAGGCGGGCGCCACCGCGGTGCAGGCCGCGCATGATGCGGGCATCCCGGTGGTCGGGTCGAACACCCGGGTGAACAGCGATCTGCTGACTTCCTATGTCGGGTCGGACGACGTGCAGTCGGGCTACATGGAAGCCAAGAACGTTCTCGACAAGATGGGCTGCGAAGGCGCGGTCGTGATCATCGAGGGCCCGATCGGCCAGTCGGCCCAGATCAGCCGGCTGGAAGGCAACATGAAGGCGCTGGCCGAATGCCCCGATGTCGAGGTGCTGGAACAGCAGACCGCCAACTGGTCGCGCGCCGAGGCGCAGACGCTGATGGAAAACTGGCTGACCGCGCATCCGGGTGAAATCGACGGCGTGATCGGCCAGAATGACGAGATGGCGCTGGGCGCGATCGAGGCGATCAAGGCCGCGGGGCTCAACGTCAACGACTTTGCCATCGCCGGCATCGACGGGGTGACCGACGCGCTTCTGGCGGTCAAGGCGGGCGATATGGAATCGATCCTGCAGGACGCCCGCGCCCAGGCGCAGGGCGCGCTCGACGTGGCGATCAAGGCGGTCAACCCGGATTACGAGCCGATGTCGGACATCTGGGAGGCCTATCCGGACATGCCATGGAATGGCGGCACGGATGCCGAATACAACGTCCCCTGGACCCCGGTGACGCCGGAGAACGTGGACGCGCTGCTGGAACGGCGCAGCTGATCGGCCGAGACCTCTCTGGGGCGGGCGCGCCCGCCCCGGGGCTTTCCAACAGGTGAAGAACGGGGGGACCGCCAGATGGGCATGGAGTTCGACTTTCCGATCGCAGGCAAGACCGCGATCGTCACCGGCGGCGCCTCGGGCATCGGGGCGGCCATCGCCGCGGCCTTCGCGGCAAAGGGCGCGCGCGTCGCGATCCTCGATCTGAACGAAGAGGCGGCAAGGCTGGCCGCGGACGGGCTCGAGGGCGCCATCGCCATCGCCTGCAACGTGGCCGACGAACACAGCGTCGGCGCGGCAGTGGGCGAGGCCATGGCGGCGTTCGGGCGGATCGACATTCTGGTCAACAGCGCGGGCATCGTCGATCTGGCGCCGGCCGAGGACATCTCGCTTTACGCCTGGCAGAAGACGCTCGACGTGAACCTGACGGGCAGCTTTCTGATGGCCCAGGCGGTGGGCCGCCACATGATCGCGGCCGGCGGCGGCAAGATCATCAACCTTGCCAGCCAGGCGGGATCGGTCGCCATCGACGGCCATGTCGCCTATTGCGCATCGAAATTCGCGGTGATCGGGCTGACCAAGACACTCGCGCTGGAATGGGGCCGGCACGGCATCTGCGTCAATTCGATCTCGCCCACCGTGGTGCTGACCGAACTGGGCAAGAAGGCCTGGGCCGGCGAAAAGGGCGCGGCGATGAAGGCGCTGATCCCGTCGGGCCGGTTTGCCGAACCCGAAGAGATCGCCGCGGCGGCGGTGTTCCTGGCCTCGGGCGGGGCCGACATGATCAACGGCGCCGATCTGATCATCGACGGCGGTTATACGGTGAAATAGGAGAAGGCCCATGCAGCGCTTCATCAACGATCCCGACGATATCGTCGACGAAACCGTGCGCGGCTTTGTCCGCGCCCATGCCGACCGGGTGCGGCTGTCGCCCGACAACCCGCGTGTGGTGGTGGCCGCGGGCGCCCCCGTTCAGGGCAAGGTCGGCGTCGTCACCGGCGGCGGTTCGGGGCACGAGCCGGCCTTTCTGGGCTATACCGGCAAGAACATGGTGGATGCAGTGTCGATCGGAGAATTGTTCTCTTCGCCCACCGGGAAGAGCTTTCACGACGCGATCAGGGCGGCCGATGGCGGGGCCGGGGTGGCGGTGCTCTATGGCAATTACGCCGGCGACAACATGAATGTGAACCTGGCCAGGAAGATGGCCGCGAAGGACGGGATCGAGGTCGCCACGGTGATCGCCAATGACGATGTCAGCTCCGCGCCCTTTGCCGAACGCGACAAGCGGCGCGGCGTGGCGGGCGAGATTTTCATGTGGAAGATCGGCGGCGCCAAGGCCGCGTCGGGCGCGAGCCTCGAAGAGGTCCGCGCCACCGCGCAGAAGGCGATCGACAACTGCCGCTCGGTGGGCGTGGGCCTGTCGCCCTGCACCCTGCCGGCCGCCGGCAAGCCGAATTTCCAGATCGAACCGGGCAAGATGGAAATGGGCATCGGCCATCATGGCGAGCCGGGCGTGAAGATCGAGGATCTGAAGCCCGCCAACGCCATCGCCGACGAGATGGTCGAGATGGTGCTGGCAGATCACGGCCTGCCGGCGGGCACCGAGGTCGCGGTGCTGGTGTCGGGCCTGGGCGCGACGCCGGTGAACGAGCTTTACGTCCTTTACGACCGAATGGCCGACCGGATCGAGGCCGCGGGGCTGACCGTGCATCGCGGCTATGTCGGCAACTACTTCACCTCGCTCGAGATGATGGGGGCGACGCTGACGGTGATGGCGCTCGATGCCGAGCTGAAAGAGCTTCTGGCGATGCCGACCGACGTGCCGGGCTTCGCATGACGGCGCTGCCGAATGCGGGCGCGGGCGCCCTGATGCAGGAGGTCGCAGCGGCGGTGGTCGAGAACCGCGCCTGGCTCAGCGAACTTGACGGCCAGATCGGCGATGGCGACCACGGCTTCAACATGGCCAAAGGGTTTGGGCGGGCAGCCGAACGGATCGGCGCGGCGGATACGCTCGACTCGGCGCTCAACACGCTCTCCGAGGTGCTGATCGGCGAGATCGGCGGCTCGATGGGCCCGCTCTATGGCATGATGTTCTCCGACATGGCCGATGCGGTGGCAGGTGCCGAGGCGATCGACGCCCAGACCTTTGGCCGGATGCTCCATGCCGGGCTTGACGGGGTCAGGGCGATCGGGTCGGCGGATGTCGGCGACAAGACCCTGCTCGACACGCTGGTGCCCTCGGTCGCGGCCTATGACGCGGCGCTCGCCCAAGGTGGCGGTTTTGCCGATGCGCTGACGGCGATGACGGCGGCGGCCGAAACGGGCCGCGACAGCACCCGCGACATGGTGGCTAGGATCGGCCGGGCAAGCCGGCTGGGCGACCGCTCGCGCGGGGTGCTCGACCCCGGGGCAACCTCGTGCTGCCTGATCCTGGTGACGCTGGCCGACGGGGTCGCCAGACGGCTGGACGGGTGACCGGGCCGGCGGCGCCGATCCCGGGCTATCCGCTGGCGGCGACGCAGCGCCGATCGGTATCGAGCTCCCGGATCAATGGCAGACCGGTCGGCGCCGACCCGTTCCTGGACCATAGCAAGGATGTCGTCGTTCAGCAGCGCGACGTGGTCGCTGTCCCAGCGCATCGGGCGGGAGGCGGACAAGCTGCAATGAGTCACGCTCATTGCAGCTTGGTATCAGGCGACCTGTCTGGGTGCCATCTGCTGTTCGGCGACCGGCGGCGGTTCCATCGCGCCGGTCATGATCGCCACCGCGTCCGACATGCCGACCTTGTTCGGGTCGATCACCGCATGGCG
>DNSZ01000003.1 GCA_003500165.1 Paracoccaceae bacterium
ATCCTTCGCGAGTCAAACACAAAGGCCGTTGGTATGACATGATCTTTGGCGGCGCGGGCGATGACAGCCTGTATGGCGGCGATGGCAATGACGTCATCTATATTGGCGACGGGCTGACCCGGGCCTGTTCGCAGCCGGGCCGCTGGCCGATGACGGGGTGTACGCCTAGGCGCGCCGGGCGTTACCGGCCCTCGCGCCGCCAGGCCAACAGCATCAGACCGGTCGCGGCGATCAGCCAGACCCAGGCTGGCAGCGCCGGGCCGATGCGCAGATCGGTGGTCACATAGGCACCGCGCGCGGTGAAGCCGATCCAGCCGCGCCCCTCGGTCGGGCGGCCCGGTCGGACCGTGCGCAGCGACGGCAGGCCTTCGGCGATGCGCCGCACCGCGCCGCCGGTTGCCGCGGCATAGGGCGCGACGATCTCGGCGGTGGCCAGCGGTGCCTCGAATTCACGCGGCGCCGCCGGGCCCAGGGCCGCGGCGGTCGTCAACGGTTCGGGTCCGGCCGCGTCGCGCAGCCGATAGAGCCCGGGCTCGGCCGCCGCATGGGTTGCGGTGAACCGCCCGGGTGCGGTCTGGCGCAGCGTCACCTCGGTCTCCGAGCCGTCGGGCGCGGTGACGATCACGCCGCGCGGCGTCTCGTCCAGGCTGCGCCGGTCGATCGTCATCTGGTTGCCGGTGGCGGTGGCGCGCAGCGCCTCTTCCTCCAGTTCGGGTTCCTTCATCGTCCAGTGGGCAAGCCGGCGCAGCAGTTCCAGTTGCGGGCCGCCGCCCTCATAGCCGCGATGCCACAGCCAGGCATGGTCCGAGGCCAACAGCGCCACCCGTCCCTGACCGACCCGGTCGAGGATCAGCAAGGGCCGGTCGCCCGCGCCGGTCATCACCGTGTCGCCGGCATCGGGTGTCACCTCGACATGGCGGAACCAGCGGCCCCAACCCGGCACGGCCGCGTCCTCGGCCCCGCCCGCCCAGTCGGCGTCCAGCCCGGCGGTGACCGGATGGCGCCGGCCGGTATCGGTCAGCGCCGGGCGAAAGCCGGTCTCGATCACCCGCGCGGTCGGCAAGCCCGGCAACACCTGGCCCAGCGGCGACCGCGCCAGGCTGCCGGCGCCGGCATATTCGGGCCCGGCCGCGACCAGCACCGCGCCGCCATTGCGCACATAGTCGCGAACGCTTTCCAGATAGACGCCCGGCAACAGCCCGCGCAGCTGGTAGCGGTCAAAGATGATCAGGTCGAAATCCTCGATCTTTTCAAGGAACAGCTCGCGCGTCGGAAAGGCGATCAGCGACAGTTCCGATACCGGCACGCCGTCCTGCTTTTCGGGCGGGCGCAGGATGGTGAAGTGCACCAGATCGACCGCGCTGTCGGCCTTCAGCAGGTTGCGCCAGGTCCGTTCGCCGGCATGCGGCTCGCCCGACACCAGAAGCACGCGCAACCGGTCGCGGATGCCGTTGACGGTGACGATGGCGGTGTTGTTGCGGTCGGTGATCTCGCCGGCTCGGGGCGGCACCCGGAACTGCACCAGGTTCTCGCCGCCGGTGGGCAGGGTCAGCGTCAGCTCGACCGGCTCGCCCGGCCGGACCTGCGCCCGGCGCACCGGCGCGCCGCCGACCGACAGCTCCAGCTCCACCGTCTCGCCCGGGCCCAGTGGCGCGTCGCCGGCCGCCTCGACCCGCAGCCGCAGCGGCACCGGCTCGTCGACGATCGCGAAGGCAGGCGCGTTCTCGACCTCGATCCGCAGATCCCAATCGTCGGGCGAACCGGTCAGCAGGCTGTGCACCGGGGCCGGGAAATCGGGCGCGCGATCCATGTCGTGAATGCGGCCATCGGTGATCAGCACCGCGCCGGCCAGCTGATCGCGCGGGACATCGGCGGCGGCCTGGGCCAGCGCGGCCATCGCCTCGGTGCCGCCGCCCGAACCGGGCGGCGCGTCGCGCAGTCGGGCGACCCGCAACTCGGCATTCGGCAGCCTTTCGATCGCCGCCTCGATATGGGCGAGCGCCCGGTCGGTCTGGCCCCGCCGGTCGCCCATGCCCTGGCTGGCGGTCGTGTCGACAAGCGCGATCACCACATCGGGCAGCGCATCGCGGGTTTCCTCGCGCAGGACGGGATTGGCCAGCGCCGTCAGGATGACCAGCGCGGCGAGGGCGCGCCACGGCCCGCCCGGCAACCCGCGGGCCAGCGCCAGGCCAAGCATCGCCAGCGCCACAAGGCCGAAGCCGGCCAGCGCGGGCCAGGGCAGGAGCGGGGCGAAATCGAGGCTTGCCGACATCGCTATTGCCCCAGCCGGTCGAGCAGGGCCGGCACATGGACCTGGTCGGATTTGTAGTTGCCGGTCAGCACATGCATCACCAGATTGATCCCGAAACGATAGGCCAGTTCGCGCTGGCGTTCGCCGGCCGCGCCGCGCCCGACGCGATAGATCGGCCGGCCGCTGCCATCCACCGCCCAGGCGGCGGCCCAGTCATTGCCGCCGATCACCACCGGCGTGACCCCGTCATTGAGGTTGCGGAACGGCACGCCCTCGACCCGTTCGGCATCGGCCGGCGCGGCCTCGACCCAAAGGGCACCGCCGGCATGGCGGCCGGGAAACTCCTGCAGCAGATAGAAGCTGCGGGTCAGCACATGGTCGGGCGGCACCGGTTCAAGCGGCGGGATATCCAGCGGCGCGGCCAGGTCGCGCAGCTTGCGCGCCGCCGGGGTCGTGGCGCCAAAGCCGCCCAGATCGCCGTCGCGGGTGTCGAAGACGATCATCCCGCCAGTGCGCAGATAGGCGTTGAGCCGCTCATAGGCCGCGGCCGAGGGGACCGGCTGGGTTTCGGTCACCGGCCAGTAGAGCAGCGGAAAGAAGGTCAGCTCGTCGCGCTCGATATCGACGCCGATCGGTGCGGCGGGTTCGATCGAGGTGCGCCGGTTCAGCGCCGCCGACAGCCCGCTCAGCCCCGCTTCGGCGGCACGATCGGCGTCGGCATTGCCAGTGCGGACATGGGCCAGCACGGTGTCCGTCGTGGCCCGGATCGCCGCCGCGTCGCTGCCCGGCTGGGTCTGGGCCTGGACCGCGCCGCCGGCGGCCAGCATCATCACCGCCGCCGCCAGCACCGGGGCGGCCCGCGCCATGCCCCCCGCCAGCCGGCCGCCAAGCCACAGCGTGGCCAGGATGTCGATCAGCAAAAGCGCCAGCGCCGCCGCCAGGACAGGGCCGCCGAGCGGCCGCTCACGCTCGCCGGTCAGGCCGGCAATCGCCTGCCCGGCGGGCCATGCGGCGGGCGCCAGAACGCGGTCTTCCGGCACTGTCTGCAAGGCGTGCGTCGCGGTGCCGTCGGAATAGAGCCCGGGCGGCATGTCCGGGCCCGGCCGGCCAGCCGCCAGCGCCGCGCCGTCGACGCCGGGCAGGGTGCCGGCCGGGCGAAGCGCCCCGAAGCCGTCCATCACCGCCTCGGGCGCCCAGACCCGCCCTTCCAGATCGGCCGCCCCGGTGGACCCGCCGCCGCCGGCCTGGACCAGCCGGTCGAGCATCCGGACATAAAGGCCCGAAAGCGGCAGCGACGACCACTCGGCATTCGCCGTGACATGGAACAGCACGACACGGCCATTGCCCATCGGCTTGGCCGTCACCAGGGGCGTGCCGTCGGCCAGTGCGGCCCAGGTCCGTTCGGCCAGTTCGGGGCCCGGCTGGGCCAGAACCTGTGCGGTGACCGTCACATCCTCGGGCACGTCCAGCCCGGCAAACGGCGTCTCGGCGGGGAACGGGCGCAGCCGGCGCGGTTCGCCCCAGCTCATCGCGCCCCCGACCGACCGGCCGCCGGCGCGCAGCGCGACCGGCAGCAGCGGATCGGTTGCGCCAAGCTGCCCGGCCGCCGCCGCCAGTCGCGGACCGGCAAAGCGGATCAGCGTGCCGCCGTCTTCGACCCAGCCGCGCAGCGCAGTGGTGCCCGCCGGGCCCAGGCTGCCCGCATCGGGCAGGATCAGCACATCGGGCGCCGACAGCAGCAGCGCGTCGAGGTCGCCCGTGACCACATCGGCGACGGGCGCCAGCGCGCGGCGCAGATAGAAGGCCGGCGACAGCAGATCGGCCCGCTCCTGCCCGGTGCGCGCCTCGTAAAGCGCCACCTTGCGGCGCCGTACCGAATCGTCCGACAGCGCCACTGCGCCGGCCGATCGCACGCCCTCGACCTGGATGCGCTCCACCCGGTTGGCCAGTTCGAGCGGCATGTCGAAACGGGCCTCGGCCGCGGTCGCGTCTATCGCGAAACCGATGGTCGCGGCCCCCAGCGCCGCCTCGGCGCCGGTGGGATCGGTGCCGCGCGCGATCAGCCGCAAATCGGCCGCGGGGCCGGGCGCGCTGCGCCGAAGCGACAGTGTCAGCGCGCCGTCTTCCAGCGCCGGGCGGGCGAGGGCAAGGCGCGGCGCCGCGCCCTCGATCACGCGCAACGCGCCCCGCTCGGCCAGATCGGCGCGCAGCTGGGCGCGGTCGGGCCGCGCCAGACCGTCCGACAGCCACACGGTGTCGAAGCGGGCCGCGCCCAGCCCGTCGCGCCAGGCCCGGGTGCGGTCGGCGCCGGGCTCCCACGCCGACGGGGTCAGGGCGCGGGTGCGATCCTCCCATGCTTCGGCGGGCTGAAAGAGCGGCGGCCCCGCGGGCGGATCGGCAAGCGTGACGACTGTGACCGGCCGGCCGGCCCGGCCGGCGGCGGCCAGTTCCGCCTCGATCGCGTCGAGCCGCGCCGGCCAGTCCTGGGCCGAGGCCCATGAGGCGTCGGCGAGGATCAGCAACGGCCCGCGCCCGCCCGTCGCCTCGCGCGGGTTCAGGATCGGGCCGGCAAGCCCCGCGATCAGCAGCGCCAGGGCGGCCGCGCGCAGCAGCAGCAGCCACCATGGGGTGTGGTGCGGTTCGGCCTCGGCATCCTTGAGCCCCAGCAGCAGGCTGACGGCAGCAAAACGCCGCCGCGCCGGCGCCGGCGGCATCGCCCGCAACAGCCACCACAGCACGGGCAGGGCGAACAGGCCCAGAAGCAGCCAGGGCGTCGTGAACGCGATCGGACCAAGGGCCAGCATCAGCCGGCCTCAAGCGCGGTGTAAAGCCACAAGAGTGCCCCCTGGGCCGGGTCGCCGGTGTGATGGGTGCGAAATCGCCAGCCGGTGCGGCGCGCCAGATCTGCCAGCCGCTCCTTCCGCGCGGCCAGCCGGTCGAGATAGGCCTGCCGAAGCCCGCTGGCGCGCAGGGTTTCGAACCGGATCGATCCGCCGGGGCTTTCGAACACCGTGCGCCCGTCGAACGGAAACGCCTCTTCGACCGGGTCGAGCACCTGCACCAGAACGCCGCGAACGCCGCGCCCGGCGGTGTGCGACAGCCGCTCGGCGATGGCGTCCCAGTCGCCCAGGAAATCCGAAAGGAACACCAGCCGGGCGCCGTCGGGGACATGCCGTTCGGGCGGGGTGCCGTAATCGGCCGGGCTGTCTGCGGTCATCATCCCGGCCATGTGCAACAGCTGCCCCGCGCCGTGACGCGGCGGGCGGGGATCGTCGAGCAGCCCGACCCGCTCGCCCCCGCGGTTCAAGAGAACCGCCGCCGCCAGCGCCAGCACGGCGGCACGTTCGGCCTTCGATGGCCGGCTGCGATCGCCGGTATAGGACATCGCGCGCGCGGCATCGGACCAGAACAGAACGCTTTGCGCGGCCTGCCATTCCTTCTCGCGCACAAATGTCACGTCCGAGCGGCCCGACCGACGCCAGTCGATGTCGCGCAGGCTGTCGCCGGCATGGGCCGGCCGGTACTGCCAGAACTCGTCGCCAATGCCCGCGCGCCGGCGCCCATGTTCGCCCAGCACCACCGTCGCGGCAAGATGCTCGGCAATTGCCAGAAGCGGCGGCAGGCCCGCCGCCGCACGCTCGGCGCGGGCGCGCAGCCCCACCGCGCCGGGGGGTGGGGTTTCGCTCAAGCCGCGGCCTCGATCCCGGTCGTGGCGGCGGTGACGCTGTCGATCACCGCCCCCAGATCCTCGCCCTCGGCGCGGGCGGCAAAGCCGAGCGCCATGCGGTGGATCATCACCGGCCGCGCCATTGCCGCGGCATCCTCGGCCGTCGGCACCAGCCGACCGCCCAGCAGGGCGCGCGCCCGAACCCCCAGCATCATCGCCTGGGCGGCGCGCGGGCCGGGCCCCCAGGCCACCGCCTTGCGGACCCGCGCCGGCGCCTCGGGCGCCTCGGGGCGGCAGGCCCGCACGATGTCGAGGATCGCCTCGACCACCGCCGCGCCCACCGGCATCCGGCGGATCACCTGCTGCGCGGCCATCAGCGCCTCGGCCGTGAAGACCTGCTCGGACTGGGCATCGGTCACCCCGGTCGTGGCAAGCAGGATTTCGCGTTCGGTGTCGCGGTCGGGATAATCGACATCGATCTGCAGCAGGAACCGGTCAAGCTGCGCCTCGGGCAGCGGATAGGTGCCCTCCTGCTCGATCGGGTTCTGGGTGGCCAGCACATGGAAAGGCCGGGCCAGCGCGTGTTCGTGGCCGGCGACGGTGACCTCCTTCTCCTGCATCGCCTGCAACAGCGCCGACTGGGTGCGCGGGCTGGCGCGGTTGATCTCGTCGGCCATCAGCAACTGGCAAAAGATCGGCCCCTCGATGAAGCGAAAGCTGCGCGCGCCGCTATCGTCGCTTTCCAGCACTTCCGACCCGATGATGTCGGCCGGCATCAGGTCGGGCGTGAACTGGATGCGGTGCGACGACAGCCCCATCACGGTCGACAGCGTGTCGACAAGCCGGGTCTTGGCCAGACCGGGCAACCCCACCAGAAGCCCGTGACCACCGCACAGCAACGCCGCCAGCGCCAGTTCCACGACCTTGTCCTGCCCAATGATCCGCCGCGCCACGCTTTCGCGGGCGGCGCCCAGCCTTTCGGCCAGCGCCTCGATCTCGGCCAGCAATTCGGTATCGTCCGCCATGACTTTGCCCCTCGGTTGGGTTATCGGTGGGATGCATCGAACCAACCCTGCCAGTTATGACGGAGCGCCGGAATGGCAAAATCGGAAGCGGAACAAAATCCCGTGACCCCCTCGGCCGAGGGGCTGGCCGCCGCCGCACGCAAGGTGGCGCCGCGGGGCCCCGCGCCGGTGCATCTTTGGGACCCGCCCTTTTGCGGCGACCTCGACATCCGGATCGCCCGCGACGGCACCTGGTTCTATCTCGGCACGCCGATCGGGCGGGTCGAGCTGGTGCGGCTCTTCGCCTCGATCCTGCGCAAGGACGGCGCCGCCTATTTCCTCGTCACGCCGGTCGAGAAGGTCGGCATCCGGGTCGACGACGCACCCTTCGTCGCGGTCGATTGCGACCCGCAGGGCGACGATCTGGTGTTCGTGACCAATGTCGGCGATCGGGTCACGGCGGGCCCCGAGCATCCGATTCGCGTCGCCCACGACCCGGCAACCGGGGAGCCCTCGCCCTATGTCCATGTCCGCGCGGGGCTCGAGGCGCTGATCGACCGCAAGACTTTCCACCGGCTGGTCGATATCGGCACGCATCGTATGCATGCGGATGCGCGCTGGTTCGGGCTGAGCTCGGGCGGGGCGTTCTTTCCGATCCTGCCCTCGGCCAGGCTCGAGGGCTAGGCGCCGCGCCGGCGCCCTGCTATCTGAGGCAGCGACAAGGCGGCAAACGGGGGTCGAAGGATGCGCTATTTCCGCTGGACACTGATCGTGCTGGCGATCGTCGGGGCGGCGTCGTTTCTGCACTACTACCTGCCGCAGCGCGACATCGTGCGGATCGTGGGCACCGACACCGAGCGCATCGACGCGGGCACCGATCCGGTGTCGGGCGGCGAACGCACGCGGCTTGTCCGGTTCATCAACGCGGTCGGCCCGAATGGCGGCACGCGGGTCTATCGGAACGAGGATACCGGCTGGGGCTGGCCGCCCTATGGCAAGTTCAACTCCGGCGACATCACCGCGCGCGCCCAGCATCTGGCCGGCGAGGCCGACACATGGGTCGCGATCCGGCATTATGGCTGGCGCATCCAGATCCTCGACATGTTCCCCAACGTGCTTGGATTTCGCGAGGTCGATGGCCCCGATACGCGGCTGATCCCGTGGTTCAACATCGTCTTCCTGACGCTTCTGGGCGGCGGGCTGCTTTGGCTGTGGTTGTGGTGGCGGCGGTTTCACGCCCGCCGGATCGCGCCCGTCATCGAGGATATCGGCGAAGGGGTCGAGGCCGTGGGCGACCATGCCGAGGGGCTGTGGACCCGGATCAGGCGCTTCTTCGGCGGGGGCGGCGCGTGACAAAATCTTCCAGAAGATTTTGCCGGACAGGATTTTCTGGAAAATCCTGTCGCGCGGCAGCGGTGGCGCGATGAAACCGGCGACGCGCCATTCGGTGCCGGCCACCGCCGCGCCGGTGGCGCTGGCGCTCTGCGATCCGGTCGCGCGCAATCCCGGCATGGCGCTCGACCTGCGCTGGGTCGCGGCCACCCAGGCCAATACGAACGCGATCGAGCGCCGCTGCGCCAGCCTGGCCGGGCGGCGATCGGTGAAGAAGGACGCCCAGGCGGCCTGGCTCCTGAAGGCGATCGCGCTGATCGACCTGACGACGCTGTCGGGCGACGACACGCCCGGCCGGGTGCGCCGGCTCTGTGCCAAGGCGCGGGCGCCGGTGCGCGCCGATCTGCTGGCGGCGCTGGGGATGGGGCCGATCCATGTCGGCGCGGTCTGCGTCTATCACGAGATGGTCGCCACGGCGGTGGCGGCGCTGGCGGGCACCGGCATCCCGGTCGCGGCCGTCTCCACCGGCTTTCCCGCCGGGCTGTCGCCGATGGCGACAAGGCTGGCCGAGATCGAGACCTCGGTCGCCGCCGGCGCGGCCGAAATCGACATCGTGATCTCGCGCCGCCATGTGCTGCTGGGCGACTGGCAGGCGCTTTATGACGAGGTGCGGGCGTTTCGCGCCGCCTGCGGGGCCGCGCATATGAAGGCGATCCTGGCCACGGGAGAGCTTGGCACGCTGCGCAATGTCGCCCGCGCCAGCCTGGTGGCGATGATGGCGGGGGCCGATTTCATCAAGACCTCGACCGGCAAGGAGCCGGTGAACGCTACCCTGCCGGTGTCGCTGGTGATGGCCCGCGCGATCCGCGACTATCACGCCGCGACCGGCCACCGGGTGGGGTTCAAGCCCGCCGGCGGGATTTCCACGGCGAAGGACGCGCTCAACTGGATGGTGCTGATGCGCGAGGAACTGGGCCGCCGCTGGCTGGAACCCGATCTGTTCCGCTTCGGGGCATCGAGCCTCTTGGGCGATATCGAACGGCAACTGGAACATCATGTGACCGGGCACTATTCCGCCAAGTATCGGCATCCGATGGGGTAACGCGCGGGGCAGTGGCACCGATGGCGCTGGCCCGGCGCCCGCCCCGGGGCGGGCGCTGCGAGGCGCTGCCGCTTTGGCGCTTCATGGTGCAATCCCGCCAAACCGATCCGCCATTTGCGACGTTGCAGAGGCGCCCGCCCGTGGGGCGGGGCGGGCGCCGGGCGATGCTGGTCGCATCGCCCGAGGCCAGTTGCGACCGGTGCTCATAACCCCGGCGACACGCCAAACGGCACCGCCCGGCACAAACGCTTTCGAAAGCGCGTTGGACACCCTGTTTGGGCGCCCGCCCGTGGGGCGGTAAGGCGGGACCTTCGCGCCAGATGGCGCGGCGCAAGCCCGCCGAACGGCGCCGGGCGATGCCGGCGGCATCGCCCTAGGTCTCCGCAGCCCTCGCCACGTAACCTTGACCCGGTGTCCATGGAACGGGCGGTAGGCCATGTCCATCGGGCTGCCCCGCCGTCTGACTTTGCGGTGTCTTGGCGATCTGATGATGACGGTCAAGCGGCAGCGCCTGGACGGGCACGGCGCGTGGCGGCCCGGAATGCCCCCTTCACCCCGTCGGGTCCGGACTGTAACCATGCCTGAGTCCGACCGGCAACAAGGTGGCGCGATGACCGTGGCAGAGGAATTCGACCGGCTCGATTACGGCCCCGCGCCCGAGGATGCCAGCGCGGCGCTGGCCATGCTGGCCGCGCAACAGGGGCCGTTCGGCCTGTTCATCGGCGGCCGGTTCCGCCAGGTCACCGGGGCCGAGACCTTTGCCACCGAAAACCCGGCCACGGGCGCGGTGCTGGCCCGGATCACCCAGGCCGGCCCGGCCGAGGTGGATGCGGCGGTGAAGGCCGCCCGCCGGGCGCAAAAGGGCTGGGCGGCGACGCGCGGCCATGACCGGGCGCGGGTGCTCTATGCGCTCGCCCGGCTGATCCAGAAACACGCCCGGATGCTGGCCGTGCTGGAAACCCTCGACAACGGCAAGCCGATCCGCGAGGCGCGCGACATCGACATCCCCCTCGCCGCGCGGCATTTCTATTTCCATGCCGGCGCGGCGCAGCTGATGGAAGCCGAACTGCCCGGCCGGGTGCCGCTGGGCGTGTGTGGCCAGATCATCCCGTGGAACTTTCCGCTCTTGATGCTCGCGTGGAAGATCGCGCCGGCACTCGCCATGGGCAATGCGGTGGTGCTGAAGCCCGCCGAATTCACGCCGCTTTCGGCCCTCTGCTTTGCCGGGCTGTGCGGCCAGGCGGGGGTGCCGCCGGGCGTGGTGAACATCCTTACGGGCGACGGGCGCACCGGCGCCGCGCTTGCCGCCCATCCCGGCATCGACAAGATCGCCTTTACCGGTTCGACCGCCGTCGGCCGCCAGCTGCGCGAGGTGACGGCGGGGACCGGCAAGGCGCTGACGCTGGAACTGGGCGGCAAGTCGCCGGTGATCGTGTTCGAGGATGCCGATCTTGACAGCGCGGTCGAGGGCATCGTCGACGGGCTGTGGTTCAACCAGGGCGAGGTGTGCTGCGCCGGCTCGCGCCTGATCGTGCAGGAGGGCGTGGCCGAGCGCTTTCACGATAAACTCAAGGCGCGCATGGAAACGCTGAGGGTGGGCGACCCGCTGGACAAGGCGATCGATGTCGGCGCCATCGTCGACCCTTCGCAGCGCGAGCGGATCGCGGGCCTCGTCGCCGGGGCGGCGGGCGAGGGCGGCACGGTCTGGCACGCCCCGGCCGCATTGCCCGAGCAGGGCTGCTATTATTCGCCGACGCTGATCACCGGCTTGGGCCAGTCGAGCCCCCTGATGCAGGAAGAAATCTTCGGCCCCGTGCTGGTGTCGGCGACGTTCCGTACCCCGGCCGAAGCGGTCGCGCTGGCCAATGACAGCCGCTATGGCCTTGCCGCCTCGATCTGGTCGGAAACCATCGGCGTCGCGCTCGACGTGGCGCCACAGCTAGCCGCGGGGGTCGTCTGGATCAACGGCGCGAACATGTTCGATGCCGCCGCCCCGTTCGGCGGGCTGCGCGAATCGGGCTTTGGCCGTGAGGGCGGCTGGGAGGGTCTGTGGGCCTACACCAAACATGCCGGCCCGCCCCTGCCGAAACTGCGCCCGTTGAAGGCAGCCGTCGCGCGCAGCGATCCGGGTGACGGGATCGAGGCCATCGACCGCACCCACAAGCATTTCATCGGCGGCCGGCAGGCGCGCCCCGATGGTGGCACGGTCTATCCGATCACCGCCCCCGATGGCCGGCTGATCGGCGAGGCGGCCCGCGGCAACCGCAAGGACATCCGAAATGCGGTCGAAGCGGCGCGCAAGGCGCAGGGCGGGTGGGCCGCCAGGCCCGGCCATGGGCGGGCGCAGATCCTTTATTACATCGCCGAGAACCTGTCGGCCCGGGCAGCCGCGTTCGCGGACCGGATCGCGGCGCTGACCGGCAACACCGCCGATGCCGCCCAGGCCGAGGTGGCAGGCAGCATCGACCGGCTGTTCACCTGGGCGGCCTGGGCCGACAAATGCGACGGCCGGGTGAAGGATGTGCCGATCCGGGGGCTGGCGCTGGCGCTGCGCCGGCCGGTCGGCGTGATCGGTGCACTCTGCCCCGAAGAGGCGCCGCTGCTGGGCCTGATCAGCTGCCTCGGCCCGGCCCTGGCACTGGGCAATAGCTGCGTTCTGGTCCCGAGCGGGGTCGCCCCGCTGGCGGCCACCGATTTCATCCAGGTTCTCGAAACCTCGGACGTGCCGGCGGGCACGGTCAACATCGTCACCGGCCCGCAGGCCGAGCTTGCGCCGCATCTGGCCGGCCACATGGATGTCGATGCCTGCTGGTGCTTTGGCGCGGCGCCCCTGTCGGCGGTCGTCGAACACGCCGCGGCGGGCAACCTCAAACGCAGCTGGGTCAGCCATGGCCGCACCCGCGACTGGCTGTCGCCCGCCGCCGAGGGGGCGGATTTCCGCGATGCCGCGACCGAGGTGCAAACGGTCTGGGTGCCCTGGGGCGCCTGACCGGGCACAGAGTCGCCAACCGGCGCCGCCCGGCGCTTGGCGTAAGCCGCATAGGCCACCGCGACAGCGCTTTCCTTCGCCGCACCGCCTGCTAGGAAGGCCCGGCAGAAAAAGGGGGGCCGGCATGGATCTGGGCATTCGGGGCAAGCGCGCGGTGGTCTGCGCATCGTCAAAGGGGTTGGGGCGCGGCTGTGCCGAAGCCCTGGCCGAAGCGGGCTGCGATCTGGTGATCAATGCGCGCGGGGCTGCGGCGCTGGCCGAAACCGCGGCGGCGATCCGCGCGGCCCATGGCGTCGCGGTCACCGAGGTGCCGGGGGACATCACCACCGAGGACGGGCGCGCCGCGGTGCTGGAGGCAGCGGGCGATGTGGACATCCTGGTCACCAATGCCGGCGGACCGCCGCCGGGATTGTGGGCCGACTGGAGCCGCGACGACTTCATTGCCGCGCTCGACGCCAACATGCTGACGCCCATTGCCCTGATGCAGGCGGTGCTGCCTGGCATGATGGAACGCGGCTGGGGCCGGGTGGTCAACATCACCAGCCAATCGGTGAAGGCACCGGTGGCGGTGCTGGGCCTGTCCAATTCGGCGCGCGCCGGGCTGACCGGTTTCGTGGCCGGCACCGCCCGACAGGTCGCCGGGCAGGGCGTGACGATCAACAACCTGCTGCCGGGGTTTCATGCCACCGACCGGGCCGATGCGCTGGATGGCGGTGCCGCGCGCGAGCAGGGAATCACCATCGAGGCGGCCCGCGCGCAACGTCAGGCGACGGTGCCCGCCGGGCGCTATGGCACCGCTGCGGAGTTCGGCGCGACGTGTGCGTTCCTGTGCTCGCAGCATGCGGGCTTTATCGTCGGTCAGAACATCCTGCTCGATGGCGGTGGTACCAACGCGACGATCTGAGGCGC
>DNSZ01000021.1 GCA_003500165.1 Paracoccaceae bacterium
AGCAGGATGCCGACCAGATCGAACGCACGAACGACGCGATCTCCCGGCTCGGGCTCATCTGGCGCGGGCTGTCGAACCAGCTGGCGGTTGCTGCCGCGCCTGCGTTGGAAGCTGTCGCGGACGCCATGGCGGCGGTCGCCAGCCGGACCGGTCCGCTCGGCATCGCGATCCGCGGTCTCTTCGACAACATCGGCCGCCTGACCACCTATGCCGCGACTTTCGCCGCGTTCCTCGCGGGACGTTGGGTCCCCGGCATGGCCGCTGCCGCGCTCTCCGTCCGTGGCCTCGCCACGGCGCTGGTCGTCCTGCGCGGCGCGCTGATCCGCACCGGCATCGGCGCGCTCATCGTCGGCGCGGGCGAACTCGTCTACCAGTTCACACGCCTTGTCTCGGGTGCCGGCGGCTTCGGCGAGGCGATGTCGCTCCTGAAGGACCTCGCCGTCGAGGTCTGGGTTCGGATCAAGATGGGCGCCGCTGCCGCGGGTGCAGCCGCCACGGCGATGTTCTTCGACCTGAAGGCCGATGCCGCGTCGGGCATGCAGAGCGCCATCGAGAGCGTCGTAGGCTTCGGCAACACAGCCGCGAACACCTTTGAGGGCGCCTACGAGGCGATCAAGGCGATCTGGGGCCTGCTGCCGGCCGCCATCGGGGACCTGGCGTTCCAGGCGGCGAACAGCCTCGTCGACGGCGTCGAGGCGATGCTGAACGGCGTGGTCTCGCGCATCAACGGCTTCATCGGCGGGATCAACCAGGGGCTCGAAGCGCTCGGGTCCGAGCGCCGCATCTCGCTGGTGCCCGACCTCGACCTCGGCGAGATCGAGAACCGCTTCGAAGGTGCGGCCAGTGCTGCCACGACAGCGGCGCAGGCGGCGTTCGACCGGGCCTTCGAGGACAACCCGCTCACTGCGCCCGATCTCGGGCTCACGGACGCGGCCACCCGGGCGCTGGAGTCAGCGAATGTCTACCGTGGCGCGGCGCGCGATCTGGCGGAAGGTGCCCGCGCGCCCCTCGAAAGCTGGCATGCGCTGCGGGATGCGGTGCGCGGCACTGACGAGGACGGCGCCGATGCGCTCGCCGAGGCCACGGCGGCGGCGGAGCAGTTCGAGACCGCGCTCGACGGCGCCGGGCACGCGGCGACCAATGCCGGCGCTGCCGCGGGTGCCGCGGCTGCCGCAGCCGAGCCTAATGTGGAGACCGCGGTCACCGGTTGGCAGGCGGTCACGGCAGCGCTGTCGGACTACGCCAGCAAGGCCCGCGACATTGGCGGAGATATCGGCCAGAGCCTCGTCGGCGCTTTCCAGTCGGCCGAGAACGCCGTCGGCCAGTTCGTGAAGACCGGCAAGCTGAACTTTCGAGACCTCGTCACCTCGCTGCTCGCCGATCTCGCCCAGCTGGCGGCGCGGCGTTTCATCCTCGGGCCCATCGCGAATGCGCTCTCCGGCGTGTTCTCCGGGGCGGGCGGCATCTTCGCCAGTGTCCTGCATGCGGGCGGGATGGTCGGATCGGCCGGGCCCTCACGCTTGGTCCCGGCCATGGCCTTCGCCGCCGCGCCCCGGATGCACGGTGGCGGCAAGGCGGGCCTCCGCCATGACGAGGTGCCTGCGATCCTGCAACGCGGCGAACGGGTGCTGTCGCGGCGGGAGGCGCAGAGCTACGGCGCGGGCGGCGGGGTCAACGTCACCATCATGGCGCGTGACGCCGAGAGCTTCCGTCAGTCCCGCACGCAGGTCGCCGCCGACATCGCCCGGGCCGTGTCGCTCGGGCGGAGGGGCATGTGATGGCGTTCCACGAGGTCCGCTTCCCAGACAATATCAGCCGCGGCGCGCGGGGCGGGCCAGAGCGGCGCACCCAGATCGTTGAACTCGCCTCGGGCGACGAGGAGCGCAACGCCAGCTGGGCCAATTCGCGCCGCCGCTATGATGTAGCCTACGGCATCCGCCGCGCGGACGATCTGGCGGCGGTGGTCGCCTTCTTCGAGGCGCGCAACGGTCGTTTGCATGGGTTTCGCTTCAAGGACTGGGGCGACCACAAGTCCTGCTTGCCTTCGGGCACGCCATCGCCGACCGATCAGTCCATCGGCACCGGCGATGGCGCGACGACCGCGTTCCAGCTGGTGAAGCGCTACGCCTCGGGCAGCCAGATCTGGAGCCGGACGATCACAAAGCCGGTCGCCGACACGGTGCGCGTCGCGCTCGATGGTGCCGAACAGCCCAGCGGGTGGTCCGTCGACACGACCGCCGGCGTCGTGACGTTCGATGGCGCGCCCGCTGAGGGCGTCGCCATCACCGCGGGGTTCGAGTTCGACGTGCCGGTCCGCTTTGACACAGACGCGCTCGACGTGACGCTCGACCTCGAACGGCTCGGCTCGATCACGTCGATCCCGCTTCTGGAGATCCGGCGATGAACGACACCGGCAGCTTCGTCGCCGCCGTGCTGCGCGAACTCGCGGCCTCGACCGCCGTGATCCTTGCCGCCTGGGGCGCGCTTGGCGGCGCCACGAACGCGCTGACCACCAAGATGCGGCTGCGCGACGCGCTGCGGCACATCCTGCTCGGCGGTCTGATCGCCGCGGGCATGGGCAGCCTGTCGATGGCCGTTATCACGAGCTGGATGGGCCTGCCACCGGAGGCGATACCGGCGGGCGGCGCGGCAGGGTCCGCCGCCTATCTTGTCGGTGTCTTCGGGCCGGCCTTCATCGAGATGCTGCTCGCCCGCCTGCGCCGCGCCAAGCAGGGCGCCGGCGATGAATGAGATCCTTCGCCTCGCGCGCGCCCTCCGCTGCGACCCGGCCGACCCTCGATCGGCCTTTGCCCACCGTCTGCGCATCGGCTTCGCCGTCGCGGCGCTGATCCTGATCCTCTCGCTTCTCCGGTAATCCCATGCGCATGACCGACAGGGGCCTGCTGGCCCTCGTCCGGCACGAAGGACTCGTGCCCGGGCCCTATCTCGATGTGAAACAGGTCTGGACCTTCGGCATCGGCCACACCGCCGCGGCCGGACCGCCCAATCCCGCCGCCATGCCGCGCGGCATGCCCGCCGATCTTGACGCCGGGATCAGCGAGGCGTTCCGGGTCTTCCGCGCCGACCTCGCGCACTACGAGGCCGCCGTCCTGCGCGTCGTGAAGGTGCCGCTGGCGCCGCACGAGTTGGATGCGCTGGTTTCGTTCCACTACAACACCGGCGGTATCGCGAAGGCCGCGCTGACCCGGCACCTCAATGCCGGAAATCGCGTTGCCGCCGCTGACGCGTTTCTGAACTGGCGGCGACCGGCCTCGATCATCCCGCGGCGGAAAGCCGAGCGCGACCTGTTCCGCCATGGCCGCTATCCGGGCGGCACGATCCCTGTCTGGTCTGTGGACCACACGGGTCGGGTGGATTTCTCGCGACCGATCCGTCGCCTGACCGAAGACGAGGCTCTGGCCTTAGCTCGCGGGCCGTCGCCGACGCCTCCAGTCCGCAAGCCTGCACCCGACACGCCGACCGGCTGGCTCGCCCGGCTGGTCGCCTTCTTCTCCACCCTGATCCGGAGGGCCTGATCCCATGCGCTACGTTCGCCCCAACTCCTTGACTTGGTGGGCAGGGCTTCTCGCTCTGCTGACCGGCATCGCGTCCATCGCACTGCCTGCCACCGGGTCGCTCGGCGAGCTGTCCCGTCTCGTCGCGCTGCTTGCCGGCTCGGGCGATGCCTCGCCGGCCGGGCTGATGTTCCTCGGTCTGGGCCTGATCGGTCTGCGTGACCGGATCGAGCGCGGGTTCCGCGGCGATGGTTGAGTTCTTCGCCGGTCTGGTCGTGGGCGGCTGCCTCGGAGTCTTCGTCGTCGCCCTCTGCGTCGCCGCCGCGC
>DNSZ01000042.1 GCA_003500165.1 Paracoccaceae bacterium
TCGGGCCGTGGATGGAAGTGGGCGAATACGATTCGGTGGACGAGGGCGTGTGGGTCGCGGTGCCGCTTGAACAGCGCCGCTATGACGGGCTGGTGGATCTGCACAAGCGCGACGCGATCGCGCTCCTGCGCGACGGCCGGGTCGAGGCGGCGCGCTTTGCCATACCGCCGAACGGCTATGCGGCGCTCCTGCGCGACGAGGCGAGCGTGGTCATCAGGCGGGCCGACATGCTGATCCGCTCCGAGGAGCGACACCGCTTCGAAGCGGAGGTGCTGCCCTCCCTGGTGGCGCCCGCCGAAGCCCCTATCGCGTTCGAAAGCTTTGTCTATCGCGGCCGGAGCTATCGCTTCACGGCCACCCAGGCCCGGGTTCTGGCCTCTCTCCACGAGGCGGCCCAGGCTGGTTGCGCGTGGCAGCGCGGCAAGGTGGCCCTGACCGCCGCGGGCTCGAACTCGCTGAAGATGGGCGATCTGTTCAAGCGCCGGCCCGAATGGCGTGACATCGTCGAACATGACGGCCGGGGCAGCTACCGTCTGGTCGCCGATCTCGTGCTCCGGCAGGCAGCCTGACGCCACCATCCTCCTGCGCCCATATCCGATCTGTCTTCGCCCGCCGATTCGGCGGGCTTCCTGATTCGCGGTGCGAAGCGGTTCGGCGATTTCCGCCTGTGGTGCGGGGCAGACGGAACGGGAGACGCAGGGGAGACCGGGGGGGCGACGCGTCTCCCCTCCGGGCCCTCCCCCATTGATCATGCGCGAGAAAAGAAATCGGCATTTGTCGCCAACGTGTCCGCCGACGTCCTACCCCGTCCTGTTGCACTCTCTTCTCGGCACAACGAGAGGAGCCACCGATGCTGCAGAGGCATTGCCTGAACCAGAAGGAGCTGGCCCGGCGCTGGGGGATCTCCCACCGGACGCTGGAACGCTGGCGCTACACCGGCCAGGGTCCGGCATTTCTCAAACTCGGCGGGCGCGTTCTCTACCGGCTCGCCGACATCGAAGCCTTCGAGCAGAGCCAGCTTCAGCGCGCTTTGAAGATCAGCCAGGCGGTCGCGCGCGCAGGCCACGCGCCCCGTCGGCTGACCGCGGACCCCGCGCGAGCCGCACGGGTATGCTGATGGTCGCCGCGATCCCTGTCGGCGCCCGCGAGGCGACGCCGAAGCTCAGCGATGTCGAGCTCTACGCCTGGATCGCACAGGCCGAGGCCGGCGAGGCGCTGGTCTATCACCGGGGCTTCCTCAGTCCAAAAAGACTGGTAACAAAGGTGTCAGTCTCGACAGGCTTGGGGCGACCCCTGACAGAGAGCACCGCGTTGACTGAAAGGTCGTGGCGGAGGCGGCAAGGGGCAATCGCTCGCAATCATAATGTCCAATACCATCGACTGCCTTTGTAAGAAAATCAAAACCGCTGTAAGACGGTTCTCGTTGCGTAAAGCCGAATTGTCTACGATACCTGATAGCTCTACCCGTATTCGGTCACCATCATACCGGGCATATTCCTCTGCCAAGTCATCACAAGTCTCAGCAATCGCGCCATTGCTCACCAATAGTACTGCGATTATCAATATTCCTTTCAAGCTTCTCATCGTCTTTCCCCGTTTTACGCGAGTCAATGAGCTATTGCATGCACAGTGCCGGCGCGTGTCTGAAAGGTTCCCTTTGCCTCAACGCGTTTTCTTCGTTGTAGTCAGTAGCAGGCAGTAACGGCGCAGGTCAAGGACACGGGCACGATCCGGTTCGACGACGGCGATTTCACCGTGGTCGCCGACCTGCCGAAACGGGTCGATTGGGATCAGGATCGCCTCGCCGCCATGGTCGAGCGCATCCGCGCCGCCGGGGACGATCCCGCGCAGTATGTCGACATCGCGTTCAAGGTGGCCGAGCGCAAATACGCAGCCTGGCCCGATGCGATCCGCGCCGGTTTCGAGCCCGCGCGGACCGTGCGCACCGGCGCGCTGAAGGTGGTGCTCGAAGCCTGCGAGCCCGGGCAATGAGCGCGCCGGTCCCAATGGCCGATGCCGGGCACAGCCTGCCCGGCCTCGTCGATCGCGCGGCGATGATGCTGGCTGGCGCGAAGACCGCGGCGGAGGTGCTCGAGGCCCGGGAAGCCGCGGGGATCGCCTACGATGCCGCAAAACGCACGGCCCGCCTCAGCCGCGCCAAGGCCGCGCATGACGATCTGCTCGCCGCGGCGCATCGCGCGCAGGCCGATGCGCTGGTCATAGAGGCTGCTGCCAAGCGGCGCCTGGCGGATGAATACGACGCCGCGCAGGAAAGGGGTGAAGTTCGTAAGGATGGCCAGCGCGGAAAAGCCGTTGCTGATCCCAACACCTTTTCGCAAAGCCCCGCCACTGCGTCCGACCTCGGCCTGCGCCGCGACCAGATCCACGAGGCCCGTCAGATCCGGGATGCCGAAGCCGCCGATCCCGGCATCGTCCGTCGCACGCTCGACGAGCGACTGGACCATGGCGAGGAACCGACGCGGGCTGCTCTGCGCAAGATGGTGGTCGATGCCGCCATGTGTGGGTTGCGTTCGCCGCGCCGCCCCAATCGACGCAACCCGCTGTACGTCCCGCCGACGCCGGCGCGCGCTGCCTGGCAGCATGTTACCGGCACGTTTCGCGCCTTCGCCGAATGGGCCACGGACGAGAACCTCGCCCGCGCCCGGCAGGGCCTGCGGGCGGCCCGGAACGAGCCGTTTCACGACCTCGACTCCGAGGCAATCGCCCGCGCGGCAGCGCGTTTCACGCAAATCAAGGAGTGGCTCCATGCAGAATAGCCAGTCAGCGGCTCTTGCCGCATCTGTTCGGGAGGTCGCCTCCCGCCTCGGCAACAACGCGCCGCGGATCGCCGACGACATCATGGAAGCTGCCTTTCCGCGGACCTGTTCGCAGGCCCGCGCAGAGGGCGCGTTCCGGATGCTGCGCACCGGGATCATTTCGGAAGTGAAGCGCATCCTGCGCAACCAAGACGATGGACCGGGCCAGGGAGATTTCGCGGAGGTCTGCGAGGCTTTCGCGCCGCTCGTGAAGGATCTGCGGTCCAAGTCCTACTTCGCGGAAAGCGCCGCGGAATATGTCGCGATCCCGGACCTCATCGCGGAACCGGAACTGCTCGACGACGCGCGGCGCTTCATGCGGCGCAAGGGAATCGAGTGTCTGGCCGAAGCGGATCGGCTGGACGCGCTTTATGCGGCGGTCACCGGAACCGGTCGCGACACGGCGCCCGCGGCCCGGGCGGTGGCGGCATGACCCCCGCGCTCCCTATCATCACCGCCGATCAGCGGTTGGCTGAGGTGCGCGGCGTGAAGGCCGCCATCTTCGGCGCGAGCGGCGCCGGAAAGACCACACTCCTGCGCACGCTGAAGGCGAGCACGACGCTGTTCTTCGATCTCGAGGCGGGCGATCTCGCCATCGAGGGCCTGGCCGTCGACACCATCCGCCCGCGCACCTGGCGGGAATGCCGCGACTTCGCGGTGTTCATTGGCGGAGCGAACCCCGCGCTGCGCAAGGACCAGTCCTACAGCGAGGACCACTACCAGGCGGTTTGCCAGAAGTACGGCGACCCGCGGGCGCTGGAAAAGTACGACACGGTCTTCATCGACTCGATCACCGTGGCGGGGCGGCTCTGCTTCCAGTGGTGCAAGGGCCAGCCCGAGGCGCATTCCGACAAGACCGGCAAGCCGGACGTGCGCGGGGCCTACGGGCTGCACGGGCGCGAGATGATCGGCTGGCTCACCCATCTCCAGCACACGCGGGCGAAGAACGTCATCTTCGTCGGGATCCTCGACGAGAAGCTCGACGACTTCAATCGCAAGGTCTTCGTCCCGCAGATCGACGGCTCGAAGACCGGGCTCGAGCTGCCCGGCATCGTCGACGAGGTGCTGACGCTCGCCTCGCTGCCCGACGACAAGGGCGTCCCGCAGCGGGTTTTCGTCTGCCACACGCAGAACAGCTGGGGCTATCCGGCCAAGGACCGCTCCGGACGTCTCGATCTGCTGGAGCCGCCGCATCTCGGCCGCCTCATCGAGAAGATCCGCCAGCCGTTGCCGATCGATGCGCGTCCGCTCGTGACGGATGCGCCGCGCATCCCGGCGCCCGCCCCGGCCCCCCAATCCGATCCCACCAACTGAAAGGACCCCATGCCATGACCGGTCTCTGGAACGACTTCAACGACGCGCAGTCCAACACCAACGTCATCCCGAAGGGCACGCTCGCCAGGGAGCGCCTGACCATCCGCCCAGGCGGCTTCGACGATCCCGGCCAGGGCTGGACCGGCGGCTATGCCAGGCGCGGTTCCACCGGCGCCG
>DNSZ01000045.1 GCA_003500165.1 Paracoccaceae bacterium
GGAGCGCCAGCGCCTCGGAAATCCGAAGGCCCGAGCCCCACAGCAAGGTCAGGATCGCGACATCGCGCGCGCCCTGCCAGCGATCGGGCGCCTGCGCGCGGGCGGTGTCGAGCAGCGCGTGGGCGGCGTCGGCGGCCACCGGGCGGGGCAGCCGGGCGGGGTATTTCGGCGCCCGCATCGACAGGACCACCGTGGCATCGACCCCCTCGGTCTCGGCCAGCCAGCGATAGAACCCCTTCACGGCCGAGAGCGCGCGGGCAAGCCCGCGCGACGACAGCCCGCGCGCCCGCTCTGCGGCCATCCAGGCGCGCAGATCGGCGGTCGCCATCCGGGCCAGCGCGCCCCGCCCCGCCGGACCGCCCCAATGATCGGCCAGAAAGCCCAGAAAGCGGGTGACGTCGCGCCGATAGGCCGACAGCGTGGCGGGCCGGGCGCCGGGCCCCGCGCGCAGCGCCACAAGCCACGCCTCGACCGCCGCCGCGGCGCCTTCGGACAGGTCGGTCACCGGACGAAGGGACGCGCCGCGCGCTCGAACACGGCAGCGAAAAAGCCCAGCAGATCGGTGCCGTGATCGGGCCGGAACTGATCGGGATCGCGCGCACCCAAGAGCAGCAGGCCGGCCCCGCAGCCCGGCCCGAAATCGAGCTTCAGCGCGGCCTCCGAACGCAGCGCGGCGGCTGGCTTGCCATAGATCGCGGCCTCGCCGCCTGTGGCCAGGGCGCGCAGGGTGACGCCGCGCGCCGTGCGGTTGCGGCCCGCCCCCAGATAGCGGTCGATCCAGCCCGGCGGGGTGGCCAGCACCGCCTCGGCCAGCGGTTCGGGCCCGGTGACATCGCCCCGGGTCAGCAGCAGGCGCAGCACATCGGCCGAGAGCTGCGCGACCAGCGGGCCGGTCAGGGCGGCAAAGAAGGCGTCCCGTTCGGCGGGGTCGAGCGCCGTCAGCACCGCCCGATGGATTTGCTGCATCCCCGCGACATTGTCATAGGCGGCCGAGACGACGCTGTTATAGGTCGATTCGAGCCGGGCGAGGCGCGCCTCGAGCCGCTCCATGGCTGCGGCCCGCAGATCGACCACGTTCTTGCCGCGCCGTCCCTCATCGGCCGCGACCAGCGCCTTCATCACCTCGACATCGTCGAGGATCAGCGCCGGGTCGGCCAGCACCTTGTCGCGCAGCCGACCGGCCGCGTCTTCCGCACTGCTCATCCTTGCCTCTCCTTCCTCCCTTGACGGGCTTGTCCGGCGCCGGTCTAGCACGGATCGCGGCCTTTGCCGCCCCCTTTTTCCGACGCAATGGTCGCGCCGCCGACCCTGTCACCCGGATCGGGCGCTAAGGCCTGGTGTGCCGGGCGGCCGGTTGCCACCGGGGGCTCCCGGGCGCGCGCCCGGGAGCGCGCCCGCCGCGCGGCGGGCGCCCCGCCTTCAGTCCCAGCGCACCGGCACCGCGACCGGCCCGCGGAATGCCCAGCCGGCAAAGCGCACCGGCCCGTCAAGCCGCAGCCGCGGAAACCGGTCGAACAGCATCGGCAGGGCCACATCGCCGATCAGCGCGCGCGAGGCCGCCGCGCCGGCGCAGAAATGCGGCCCGGCGCCAAAGGCCAGGCCGGGGTCGGTGCGCGGATCGCCGCGGCCGGCAGCCCGGCCCGCGTCTGGACCGCGATCAGCGACAGATCGTTGGGCGCTGGCTTCGCGTCCAGCCGGGCATCGATCTGCCGGTCCAGAAACGCCGTCCAGCGGTGGCAGGTGGCCTCGACGGCCGGATCGCCGGCATCGTTCGAAATCCCGTCGATCATCGCCTGGCTGGCGGCGTCGATCTGTTCGGCGCTGCAATCGAGAAGCCCGGTGACATGGCGCAGGGCATGGCCCGAAACCGGCATCGCGAAGTCGCGCACCAGATCGCAGCCGTCGCGCGCTGCGAGCCCGTCGAGCAGCTGCGCGGTCCGCGACCGAAACGCCGCCAGCCAGTGGTCGCGCACGGTGCGCGGTGCGAAGGCCGGGAAGGCCGCGCGGCGCTTGATCTGATGGGCTTCGCCATCCTTGCGCATGAAGTTCTCGCCCATCAGCATTGTCATCAGCCCCGCCGGCTGATGCGACGAGAACACCGCAATCCGCTTTTCCTGCGCGAAGATCGTGTTGCGCCGGGTGATCAAGGTGGCGCCAAGCTGCGGCACGTAGGCGATCGGCGCACGGGCGCGCATCGCCGCGAGCGCGGGAAACGGATCGGCGTGAAACGTCGCAAGATCAAGATCGAAGACCGGCGCGTCGGACATGGCAGCCCCCTGGCCGGCAGTCTGGCGGGCCCCGCCCGGCCTGTCCAGCACGCCGCTTGCACCCCCGGCGCGCGCGGCGCAGTGTGGATCGGATCGATCGGCAGCCCCCGGAGGCCGCGCATGCAAAGGCTCGACAGCGGGTTCATCCGCGCGCAATTCCCCGCCTTCGGCGCGCCGTCCCTGGCCGGCCAGGCGTTTTTCGAGAATGCCGGGGGCTCCTATCCGTGCCAGCCGGTGATCGACCGGCTGACGCGGTTCTACCGCGAACGCAAGGTTCAGCCCTATGGCGCCTATCGCGCCTCGCGCCTGGCCGGGGAGGAGATGGACGAGGCCCGGGAAAGGCTGGCGGCGATCCTGAACGTGCCGACCGAGGAGCTGAGTTTCGGGCCCTCGACCACCCAGAACAGCTATGTCCTGGCGCAGGCGTTCCGCGCGGCGCTGCGGCCGGACGACAACATCGTCGTCACCGATCAGGATCACGAGGCGAATTCGGGGCCCTGGCGGCGGCTCGCCGATGCCGGGATCGCGATCCGCGAATGGCGGATGGATCCCGCGACCGGTCATCTCGACCCGGCGCGTCTGGCGGCGCTGCTCGATGAGCGGACCCGGCTGGTGTGTTTTCCGCATTGCTCGAATGTGGTCGGCGAGATCAATCCGGTGGCCGACATCTGCGCGCTGAGCCGGGCGGCCGGCGCGGCGAGTTGCGTGGACGGGGTCAGCTATGCCCCGCATGGCTTGCCCGATATCGGCAGCCTGGGTTGCGACATCTACCTGTTTTCGGCCTACAAGACCTTCGGGCCGCATCAGGGGGTGATGGCAATCCGGCGCGCGCTGGCCGAATGGCTGCCCAATCAGGCGCATTTCTTCAACGCCGACACGCTTTACAAACGCTTCACGCCGGCCGGCCCCGACCATGCCCAGATCGCCGCCTGTGCCGGCATGGCCGATTACCTCGATGCGGTCTTTGCCCATCATGTCGGCGGCACGGCCCCGCCGGCCGCGCGGGGGCGCGCGGTGCATGATCTGTTCCGGGCGCATGAAACCGCGCTGCTGGGGCCGTTGCTCGACTATCTCGCCGGCCGCAACGACATCCGGCTGATCGGCCCGCGCCAGGCCAAAGGGCGCGCGCCGACCGTGGCGCTGGCGCATGACCGGCCGGGGGCGGAACTGGCCGGCGACCTTGCCCGGCACGGCATCATGGCTGGCGGCGGCAGTTTCTACGCCGACCGCGCCCTCGCGGCGCTGGCGATCCCGCCGGAACATGGCGTGCTGCGGCTGAGCTTTGTCCACTATACCACGGCTTCCGAGATCGACCGGCTGATCGGTGCGCTTGACGCGGTGTTGTGACCACGCCCGGGGCAGCGGCCTCGCGCATTGCCGCGGGCCAGGCGGCGTATTTGCGCTCGGGCACCTTGATGGCGATGTCGACATACTGCGCGGGGTCGTCGCCCGAGCCGCGGATGCGCTCGACCATGGAGGCGAGACAATCCTGATCCCAATCCACCCGTTTCGGCAGATCGGCCACCACGGTGAAATCGCCGTCGTCGAAGCGGACCGTGCCGGTGTCCTTGACCTGCGCCGTTACTGCCTGCTACTGACTACAACGAAGAAAACGCGTTGAGGCAAAGGGAACCTTTCAGACACGCGCCGGCACTGTGCATGCAATAGCTCATTGACTCGCGTAAAACGGGGAAAGACGATGAGAAGCTTGAAAGGAATATTGATAATCGCAGTACTATTGGTGAGCAATGGCGCGATTGCTGAGACTTGTGATGACTTGGCAGAGGAATATGCCCGGTATGATGGTGACCGAATACGGGTAGAGCTATCAGGTATCGCAGACAATTCGGCTTTACGCAACGAGAACCGTCTTACAGCGGTTTTGATTTTCTTACAAAGGCAGTCGATGGTATTGGACATTATGATTGCGAGCGATTGCCCCTTGCCGCCTCCGCCACGACCTTTCAGTCAACGCGGTGCTCTCTGTCAGGGGTCGCCCCAAGCCTGTCGAGACTGACACCTTTGTTACCAGTCTTTTTGGACTGAGGAAGCCCCGGTGATAGACCAGCGCCTCGCCGGCCTCGGCCTGTGCGATCCAGGCGTAGAGCTCGACATCGGTGAGCCGCGGCGTCGCCACGCGGGCGCGCGGTGCATGATCTGTTCCGGGCGCATGAAACCGCGCTGCTGGGGCCGTTGCTCGACTATCTCGCCGGCCGCAACGACATCCGGCTGATCGGCCCGCGCCAGGCCAAAGGGCGCGCGCCGACCGTGGCGCTGGCGCATGACCGGCCGGGGGCGGAACTGGCCGGCGACCTTGCCCGGCACGGCATCATGGCCGGCGGCGGCAGTTTCTACGCCGACCGCGCCCTCGCGGCGCTGGCGATCCCGCCGGAACATGGCGTGCTGCGGCTGAGCTTTGTCCACTATACCACGGCTTCCGAGATCGACCGGCTGATCGGTGCGCTTGACGCGGTGTTGTGACCACGCCCGGGGCAGCGGCCTCGCGCATTGCCGCGGGCCAGGCGGCGTATTTGCGCTCGGGCACCT
>DNSZ01000040.1 GCA_003500165.1 Paracoccaceae bacterium
CGCCACGACGCCAAAGCGGCACAGCCGCTGGCAATCCGAGGCATCGCGAAAGGTGTTGACCGGGATCAGCAGTTCGGCCGCGCCGATCCCCTCGAACCGGATATCGTCGCATTGGCCGTCGCGCGCGAAATCCGAGGAATCGTCGCCGAAGGAGATGACCGCGCAATCGGTGGCGGCCTGCGCCGCGCCGGGCTGCCACAGCTCCAGCACGCCCGCCTCATAGCCGCGCTGACAGTCGGTGGCATCGCGGCCGATCTCGGTGATGCCCAGAATATTGGCCATGGTGGCGCCGCGAAAGCGCCGGTCGTCGCATTGCCCGTCGCGGGCGAACTCGCCGCTGTCATCGCCGAAATCGATCGCCTGGGCGCGCGCGGGCGCAGCGCCCGAGAGCGCCAGAACCGTCGACATCGCAATCAGAGCCAGCCGCATCGTGGACCTCCCGAAGCTCGCATGCCGAAAGCCTAGGCAACCGGCGCGCCGCGGACAAGCGCCTTCGCCGCCGCTATTCCCGCGGCGCCGCCGCCCGGCGCAGCCGGTCGTTGATCGCAAGGCCAAGATGGTGGTCGGGGACCGGCGCCACACCGATCCGTCCGCCGCCTTCTGCCGCCAGGCGGTCGGCCGCGCGCAGCGTGGCAAACAGGCGCGCGGCGGCCTCGGCCAGATCGCCGGTATCCGAAAGCGACAGCGCGGCGCCGTCGCAGCCGGGGCCGAAACCGACCCAGACCTCGCCGGGGTCGGGGGCGGTGACGTCAAGCCGCAGCACCGCCTCGGGCGCGTAATGCGTGGCCAGCTGGCCCGGCGCCTCGACGGGGGCGTTCGGGTCCTGCGCCGCGGCCGTCACCGGCGCGCCGGCGGCTTCGGCCAGCAGGTCGGCGCCGATCGCGCCCGGTCGCAGCAGGCGAAGCTGTGCCGCGTCCACCGCGACGATCGTCGATTCAAGGCCGATCGCGCAGGCCCCGCCATCGATCACGGCGGCGATCCGCCCCGAAAGGCCGGCCATCGCATCGGCCGCCAAAGTCGGGCTGAGCTTGCCCGACCGGTTCGCCGAAGGCGCCGCGACCGGCCGGCGCACCGCGCGCAGCAGCGCCTGGGCCAGGGGATGCGCGGGCACCCGCAGCGCAACCGTCGGCCGCCCCGCCGACACCGCCGGGGCCAGGGCCGCGCTGTCGGCGCGCGGCAGCACCAGGGTCAGCGGCCCGGGCCAGAACGCCGCGGCCAGACGAAGGGCATGCGGCGGGAACCGCGCCAGCGGCTGCGCCGCCGCGGCATCGGGCAGATGCACGATCAACGGGTTCTCGGCCGGCCGCCCCTTGGCCGCGTAAAGCGCAGCCACGGCATCGGCGTTGCCGGCATCGGCGCCAAGGCCATAGACCGTCTCGGTCGGGAACGCGACCAGCTGGCCGCCGCGCAGCAGCCGCGCAGCCGTGGCGATGCCGGCCGGATCGGCAGGCAGAAGGTCGGTCCGTAGCTGCGTCACCTGCCGCGCGCCCCGTCTTGCTGGCCCATCCGCGGCGGCTTAGGGTGCCCGGAACCGGGGGGCAAGCCCGCCGCCCGACGCTGCGCCCGGAGGCCCCATGCCCTATCGTTCCCCCGTGGCCGAGTTCGGCTTTCTCCTCGATCATGTGGCGGGTTACGCGGCGGTGGCCGACACCGCGCGGTTCGCCGAGGCCGGGCCGGACACCGCCCGCGCGATCCTGACCGAGGCCGGGCGGCTGTGCGACGATGTGCTGGCCCCCCTGCAGCGGGTCGGCGATACCCATCCCGCAAGGCTGGAAAACGGCGTGGTGCGGACCCCGCCGGGCTTTGCCGAGGCCTGGCAGGCCATCGGTCAGGGCGGCTGGGTCGGCATGTCGGCAAGCCCCGATCATGGCGGCATGGGGCTGCCCCAGACGCTGGCCACGGCGGTCAACGAGATGATGTCGGGCGCCTGTCTGGCGGCCCAGATCGCACCGCTGCTGACGCAGGGCGCAATCGAGGCGCTGGAACACCACGCCAGCGCCGATCTGCAGGCGATGTATCTGCCGAAGCTCACCTCGGGCGAATGGTCGGGCACGATGAACCTGACCGAACCCCAGGCCGGGTCGGATGTCGGCGCGCTGCGCAGCCGGGCCGAACCCAAGGGCGACGGCACCCATGCGGTCAGCGGGCAGAAGATCTACATCAGCTGGGGCGATGGGGATTTCCTGCCCAATATCTGCCATCTGGTGCTGGCAAGGCTGCCCGATGCGCCGGCCGGGACCCGCGGCATCAGCCTGTTCCTGGTGCCGCGGAACCTGCCCGATGCCACCGGCGCGCCGGGTGCGCGGAACGGGGTGCGTGTCGTCTCGCTGGAACACAAGCTGGGGCTGCACGGCTCGCCCACCGCGGTGATGGAATACGACCGCGCCACCGGCTTTCTGATCGGCGCCGAGAATGACGGCATGCGGGCGATGTTCACGATGATGAACAACGCCCGGCTGGGTGTCGGCGTGCAGGGGATCGGGGTGGCCGAGGCGGCCTATCAGGCGGCGCTCGCCTTTGCCGCGGGCCGGGTGCAGGGCACGCCGCCCGGCGGGCCGGGCCCGATCCTGCATCACCCGGATGTGCGGCGGATGCTGCTGGGCATGCGCGCGCAGATCTTCGCCGCGCGCGCCATCGCCCTGCAATGCGGCGTGGCGATCGACATGGCGCGCGCCACCGGCGATTCGCAATGGGCCGCGCAGGCGGCGCTGCTGACGCCGATCGCCAAGGCGTTCGGCACCGATACCGGCGCCGAGGTGGCGGGGACCGGCCTGCAGGTGCATGGCGGCATGGGTTATGTCGAGGAAACCGGCGCCGCGCAGTTCCTGCGCGATGTCCGGGTGACGACGATCTATGAGGGCACGAACGGCATCCAGGCGATGGATCTGGTCGCGCGCAAGATGGCCGATGGCGGCGCGGCGGCGCGCTGGCTGATCGACGATGTCGCCATGCTGACCGCCGAGGTCGGCGCGCCGCGCCCGCTGTCCCGGCCCGTCTCCGAGGCGGCCCGGGCGCTGCGCGCGGCGACCGAAACCCTGCTGGCGCAGGACATGGCCGACCGCTTTGCCGGTGCCGCGCCCTATCTGCGGGCCTTTGCGCTGGTGCTGGGGGGGGCGGCGCATCTCCGCGCGGCGATGGCCGATCCGGGCGGGCCGCGCGCCGCGCTGGCCGCGGTCTACATGCAGCGGCTGCTGCCCGCCGTGCCGGGTCTGCTGGCCGAGGCCGCGGCCGGGGCGGCGGGCCTTGATGCCGTGCCCGACGCCGCGCTGGGCGTGTGAGCGGCCCCGCCCCCGCGATCCGGCATCCCTGGCCGGCGCCCCCGGCCGAGGGGACGGCGACCGAACTGGCCGATGGCATCCTGTGGATGCGGCTGCCGCTGCCGATGGCGCTGGACCATGTCAATGTCTATGCGTTGCGCGATGGCGATGGCTGGACCGTGGTCGATACCGGCTTCGACACCCGGCGGACCCGCGCGATCTGGGCCGCGCTGCGCGACGGGCCGCTCGCCGGCGCGCCGGTCGTGCGGGTGCTGGTCACCCATCACCACCCCGACCATGTCGGGCTGGCGGGCTGGATGCAGGCGGCGCTGGGGGCCGAGACCTGGGCGACCCGCACCGCCTGGCTGTTCGCCCGGATGCTGGCGCTCGACGAACAGGACCGCCCCGCGCCCGAGACGGTGGCGTTCTGGCGCGCCGCCGGCATGGCGCCCGATCTTCTGGCGCGTCGCATGGACGAACGCCCGTTCAACTTTGCCGATGTGGTGGCGCCGATGCCGCTGGGCTTTCGGCGCATCGCCGCGGGCGCGGCGGTGCGGCTGGCCGGCCGCGACTGGGATGTCCGGGTGGGCCATGGCCACGCGCCCGAACATGCAACGCTGTGGTGCCGTGACGAACCGCTGGTCATCGGCGGCGACCAGCTGCTGCCCGGCATCTCGCCCAATCTGGGGGTCTATGCCACCGAACCCGGGGCCGACCCGGTGGCCGAATGGCTGGACAGCTGCCGCGCCTTCCAGCCCCATGCGACCGAGGACCAGCTGGTGCTGCCGGGCCACAAGCTGCCGTTCCGCGGGCTGCCCCTGCGGCTTGATCAACTGATCGAGAACCATGCCCATGCGCTCGACCGGCTGATCGGCTGGCTGGACGAACCGCGCACCGCCGCCGAATGCTTCCCGCCGCTGTTCCGCCGTGCCATCGGGCCGGGCGAATACGGCCTTGCCCTGGTCGAGGCGGTCGCCCATCTCAACCACCTGCACGGGCTGGGGCAGGCCAGCCGGACCCGTCGCGGCGACGGCGCCTGGCTGTGGCGCGCCTGCGGGTGACAGGGCGCACCGGATGCGATAGGTGCGGCCAAATGGCACGGGAGGGCGCGCAATGGCCGGCGACAAGGACGACGAAGGCGAAGGCATGGACATCAGCGAGCAGGAGCGGACCTTTGCCGGGTTCACCGCCTGGATCGCCCGCGGCATCGCGGTCATCGTCGTGATCCTGCTGGTGCTGGCCCTGTTCACGATCTGACGCCAAGGCGCAATGAGTTTGACTCATCGCGCCTTGGCGTCAGATCGTGA
>DNSZ01000073.1 GCA_003500165.1 Paracoccaceae bacterium
GATTCAATGCCGATTGACACCCGAGGCCGCGAATGGGTGGCGCTCCCAGCGCCACGCGCAGGGATTCTTGCGCTTCGACCGCTGTCGGGAAACGAGAACGACATCGTTGTCCTGGACCCCACACTGGAAATAGCATCGGTCGAAGCAGCGCGGTTCGATCTCCCAGAAGATGCGCGCACTACCGTGCAAGCCAAGGCTGCGCTCTTGGCGGACGCACTGCGGCTCACACTTCGTCGCGGCGCCGGGCCTTTCCGATCTGCCGCGCAACTCGCCTTTGAACCACGGACGTATCAGCTTGTGCCGCTTCTCATGGCGCTCAGGCTCCAAGTGCCACGTCTGCTGATCGCGGACGATGTCGGTATTGGCAAGACCATCGAAGCGGGCTTGATACTGCGGGAGTTCATGGACCGTGGCGAAGTCGATGCATTCTCGGTTCTTTGCCCACCCCACCTCGTTGATCAGTGGATCATCGAGCTCAAGGATCGGTTCGGAATCGACGCCGTCGCCGTGACTTCCGGCACAGCGGCACGCCTCGAGCGAAATCTGCCACTCGCTCAGACCCTTTTCGACGCTTACCCCCATACGGTTGTCAGCCTCGATTACATCAAGGCCGAGAAGCGACGGGAGGGGTTCGCGCGGGCCTGTCCCGACTTCGTGATCGTTGATGAAGCCCACGCTTGTGTGGGCACCCACAAAGGCAAACAGCAGCGTTTCGAGTTGCTACAGGGACTCGCGAAGGACGCGGAGCGCCGGTTCATCATGCTCACGGCCACACCGCATTCGGGCGACGAGGAAGCATTTGCAAGACTGCTATCACTGATCGACCAGGACTTCGCCACGCTGGACTTCGACAGCGCGAGATACCGAGAGCGCCTCGCGAGGCACTTTGTCCAGCGTCGTCGCGTGGACCTCGTCGAGGGCGATTGGCACGAGGACCGATCATTCCCGAAACACGAAACCACAGAGCACGCCTATCGGCTCTCGCCCGAGCACCTGGCGTTCCAGGAAGCCGTTCTGGACTATTGCCTCGAGGTGGTCTCGAAAGCGGGAGAGCAAAAGAGGGATCAGCGCCTGGCGTTCTGGGGCACCCTCGCTCTCATGCGCTGCGTCGGTTCCTCGCCCGCCGCGGCGTTGAGTGCGCTGAGAAATCGTGCCGCCAACGAAGCAGAGCGTCTCGAACCGCAGATCTATGACGAAGACGGCGACGACGAAGATGCCGTGGACATCGAACCGAGCACGGCATTCTCAGATGATCCCGCACTCCGTGCGCTCATCGATCAGGCTGGCGATCTTGTTGAAGCGAAAGATCCGAAACTCGATGCCCTCGTCGGTGCGCTCAAACCGCTGATCAAGAGTGGCGCCAACCCAGTCGTCTTCTGCCGGTACTTGGCCACCGCCGAACACGTGAAGTCTGCCCTGCGGAGAGCGTTCCCAAAGCTGATCATCGAGTCGGTAACTGGAGAGCTGACCCCGGACGAACGCCGCGATCGTGTTGCCGAGATGGCGCTGGAAGATGCGGAAGGAGGTGCGCAGAGAATCCTGGTGGCGACCGATTGCCTCTCGGAGGGCATCAACCTGCAGCAGCTTTTTGACACGGTCGTACACTACGATCTCTCATGGAATCCGACCCGACATCAGCAGCGTGAAGGACGGGTGGACCGCTTCGGCCAGCCGGCCGAGCTGGTTCGCTCGATCATGATGTTCTCGCCGGACAGCGCCATCGATGGTGCCGTCCTCGATGTGATCCTGCGAAAAGCCGAGGAAATCAGGAAGGCAACCGGGGTGACGGTCCCTCTGCCTGACGAGCGCGGGCCGGTCACAGACGCCCTGATGTCCGCAATGATGCTCCGCCGTGGTGGGCACAAGCAGCTCACGCTCGACCTTCGCCTCGAGGATGGCACGAAGGTCATGGAAGCGCGTTGGCGCGATGCCAGCGAGAACGAGAAGAAGTCGCGTGCCAGGTTCGCCCAGAACGCGATGAAACCCGCTGAGGTAGCGCCGGAGTGGGACAAGGTCAGAAGCCTGCTCGGCTCGCCCGAGGACACGAAGCTTTTCGTCGAGCGCGCGATGTCGCGGTTCGGTGTGCCGCTTGAGAGAAAGCGGAACGTCTATGTCGCTCACGTTCACGCGCTTCAGCAGACCTTGAAGGAGAAGCTCGAACAGCGCGGCCTCGAGAAATCCGTCAGGCTCGCCACCGCTGAGCCTGCTCCCTCTGGAACGTCGCTCCTAACGAGAACCCATCCGCTGACGGCGTCGCTCGCCGAAAGCCTTGTCGAGGCGTCGTTGGATCAGGAGGCACTTCCAGATCTCGGCATTGGCCGCGTCGGTGCATGGCCGACAACAGCGGTCTCGGCGATGACGCGCGTCGCCCTCCTGCGCGTCCGGTATAAGCTCACGATCCACGCCAGAAAGGAGCGGCTCCTGCTGGCCGAAGAAGCAGCGCTGGTTGCCTTACAGGGCAAAGGCGTCGTGGCGACCGGTGAAGAGGTCCGCAACATGCTCAGTACGCCGGCCACAGCCGACCTCGCGGCGATCGCACGAGATCGGATGATCAATACCGCCAAGGCGGACCTGCCCGATTTGCTCACTGGACCCTTGGCGGACTTCGTCAAGAAGAGAGCTGCGGAACTCGTCGAGGATCACGCTCGTCTGCGTGCCGCGGCCGGATCCATCTCCCGCGTCAGTGTCGAAGCGGTCCTTCCGCCCGACGTGATCGGCTTGTTCGTCCTCATGCCGGGCGAGGTGTGATCATGGCGCGCAAACCGATCTCCGACATGTCCGCATGGCCCTCGCTCAGCCTTGAGGGCAACCTGATCGCGCCCGCGATGATCGCCAGGATCGACCAGCGGGACGCACCGGAACAGGCGCCGGAGGACTACGCTGTCCGCAAGGGCCTCACGATCCGCGAGGAAATCTCGACGGCATTCCGGGTCGGCCAATCTCATTTCGATGCCTTCGCGAAGCTCGAGGCTCCTTCGCAGGACGCCACACGGCGTTTCATCGTCGGCCTCTTCAAGGAGACCTTCGGGTTCCACGACCTGGCGCCGGCCACTGCGCCGCTCGCCATGATCGCAAGCGGCCGAGTTCCCGTGGTCGTGGTGCCGCCGAGCGAGACGTTGGACCGCCGCAGCCCAACACTGTCCGTCGACCGCTCCCGCTCGCCCGCCTTCGCGCTTCAGGACTACCTCAACGACTCCGAGGAAGCACTATGGGGCATCGTCACCAACGGCACCCACCTTCGCCTCATGCGGGACAACGCGTCCCTGACGCGCCCCGCCTACATCGAAGCCGACCTCGCCCAGATCTTCTCGACCGAGGACATCGCGTCGTTTGCCGCGCTCTGGCTCATCATCCACCGGTCACGCTTCGGCGCCGCTGACACCCCGGCCACCGACTGCCCGCTCGAGCGGTGGCGCGAGGCTGGCTCGCGCGAGGGAGAGGCCGCGCGTGACCGCCTGGCAGACCAGGTCCAGATCGCGCTCAAGGTGCTGGGCTCGGGCTTCCTCGAGGCCAACCCCGAGCTCGCGGCCAAACTGAAATCCGGTGAGGTGAACCTCACAACCTGGTTCAACGAACTCCTCCGCCTCGTTTACCGGCTGATCTTCCTGATGGTCGCCGAGGACCGGAACCTCCTCCACCCGGCGAAGTCGAAGGCCGAGGCCCGGGCGCTCTACGCCGAGGGCTACAGCCTCGCCGCGCTGCGAAAGCAGTGCTACCGCGCCGCCACCTGGGACAAGCACCACGACCGCTACGAGGGCATCAAGATCGTCTTCCGCGCGCTCGCCCACGGGCAGGAAGCGCTCGCCCTCCCGGCGCTTGGCGGCCTCTTCGCCGAGGATAGGCTGCCCCACGTCGAAACCGCCCGCCTGCGAAACCGCGCGTTCATGGAAGCGCTCTACCGGCTCTCCTGGCTTGCCGACAAAACCGGTATGGTTCCCGTCAACTGGCGCGCGATGGAGACCGAGGAACTGGGCTCGGTCTACGAATCTCTGCTCGAACTCCAGCCGCAGTTGGGTGACGACGGCAAAACGCTCGTTTTCGCCTCTGAGGCGGCCGAGCAGATGGGAAATCAGCGAAAAACAACAAGCTCGTTCTATACGTCCGACAGCTTGGTCGAAGCGCTGCTCGAAACCGCACTCGACCCCTTGCTAGATAAGACCGAAGCGGCAGCAGAAGATCCGGCGAGCGCGCTTCTAGGGCTATCAATCATCGATCCCGCCTGCGGCTCCGGGCATTTTCTACTTGCCGCAGCCAGGCGAATAGCGACCCGCCTAGCGAGGATACGTGCGGACGGGACACCCTCTCTGGCTGATTTCCGTCATGCGCTGCGAGACGTGGCGCGTTCCTGCCTTTTTGGGGTGGACCGCAATCCGATGGCGGTTGAGTTGACCAAGGTCGCCCTCTGGATTGAAACGGTGGATCCGGGCCTTCCTCTCGGCTTCTTCGATGCACAGATCCGGTGCGGGGACGCACTGCTGGGCGTCTTCGATCTGAATGTATTGGAAGAAGGCATCCCGGACGATGCCTACAAGGCCATTGGAAACGACGACAAGGACGTGGCGAGATACTACTCGCAGAAGAACAAGCGTGAGCGCGATGAAAAGTCCAGAATAGCTGCGGGTTTTGGCTTCAGCCGAGCCCGCGATCTGTTGAGCGATTTCCAGGCCCTGCGAGCGATGCCGGAGGACACCCTCGAAGAGGTCGAAGCAAAATCCGCAAGACTCAGAGCGATCACGGCCAAGGGGGCCGACGCGTGGCAGCTTGAGATGTCTTGTGACCTCTACGTGTCCGCGTTCCTTCTTCCGAAGCTAAAGGGCGGACCTCACGCCGGCCCTGATGGGCTGCCGCGCCGCGGAGCGGAAACCATTCCGACCAGCGGCACACTGTGGGAGTGGTTGCGGGGCGTTCAGCCCTTCGGTCCCTTGTTTGCGCAGGCCATTGATGCCGCCCGCGAGGCAAGAGCCTTCCACTGGCCGTTGGAATTCCCTGACATCATGTCCAACGGCGGATTTGATCTCGTGCTCGGGAACCCGCCTTGGGACACCATGAGTCCCGACTACAAAGAGTTCTTTTCGGTGTACGATCCGAACGTGCGCCACCTTTCGCCGGACGAACAGAAGGTCGCATACGCGGAACTACTTTCTGACCCGGTGATCACGCAGAAGTGGGACAAGTACTGCGCAGATCTCTATTCCGCGGTCCATTTCATGAAGTCGAGCGGGCGCTATCGCCTGTTCGCCAAAGGCAACCTTGGAAAAGGGGACTTCAACGTCTACCGCATGTTTGTCGAGACCGCGCTCTCGGCAACGCGCCATGGCTGCGTTGCGGCGCAATTCGTGCCGGAAGGGCTCTATAACGGCGCCAACGCCACCGCGATCCGCCAGGAACTCTTTTCGGCATTCCGGCTGGACCGACTGGCCGGCTTTGAGAACACGCGGGGCATCTGGTTCCCCTCAATCGATACGCGAATGAAGTTCTGTCTCTACGTGGCGTGGAAGGACGGCGAAACGGAGCGGTTCCCAGCATGGTTCCGCGTAAACACGCTGGAGAAACTGGAAAAGGTCGTCTCCGGACGCGGGCTGGAGATTCCAGTAAGCCTGGTATCGGAGTTCTCACCGGACGCTGTGGCCGTGATGGAGTTCGCGTCGCAGTACGAAGTGGACGTCTGCTCGAGGATGTATGGCCTTTATCCTAAATTCGGCGAGGAGATCGAAGGCTTGCCCTATCGGCACTACATGCGCGAGGTCGATATGGGAACAGATCGGGGATTGTTCTCCGAGGGCGACGAGGGGCTGCCAGTCTTTGAAGGCAGGATGATCGACGCCTACGACTACCGCGCAAAGGGCTACGTCTCCGGTCGTGGCCGGTCTGCCGTATGGGAAGATTATCCCTTCGGTAGTTCGGACAAGCGCATTCAGCCCCAGTGGCGCATATTGCGCGAAAAGATCCCTGATAAGCTCGCAGGACGCATCGACCGATACCGGATTGGTTTCGGAGACGTGGCAAGCCCGACGAACCAACGTGGTTTAATAGCCGCCCTTCTGCCAGCGGCTTGTGTAAGCGGGCACAAGGTTCCAACTATAGAATTCACAAAGGGAGATAACTTCTACACACTGCTCTGGCTTGGCATCGCAAACTCTCTGACGATGGACTATCTCGTTCGGAAGAAGGTTTCATTGACCATGTCATATACGATCATGGACAGCCTGCCTTTTCCTCGCGATTTTGCGTCGACAGAGTCAGCTGGGGAAATCGCCCGCCGAGTTTGTTCACTCTGCGCAGTTGGACCTGAGATGGCCGGCTTCCGTCAGACTGCTGTTGACGCAGAGATTCTTTCCACAGTTGAGGACGTGATTGATGATCCCGAGCGACGAGCAATCGTGGCGGCTGAGATCGATGTCCTCGTTGCGCGCGACGTCTATGGACTGAGCAAAGACGAACTGGCCTACATTCTCGATCCCGCCAACGTGCTCGGCGAGGACTGCGGAGTCGAAACCTTCAAGGCGCTTCGTAACCGCGAGATACGCGAGTTCGACGAATACCGCACTCAACGCCTAATCCTCGAAGCCTGGGACCGCCTGGAGGCGAGCAGCGAGTCCAGCGCCATGGCTATCTAGAATGGCAGAGGATCGTGTTGAGGTCAGTCGGGACGGGCTCTCGCGCTTGCAGTTGGCCGCGGAGGCTTTTGCCCGCACCGAGGTCGCCCGGATCGCCGGGGTAGTCATCGACGATCTGCGCTCTCAATCCGCCAACGGCACCTTCGGCGATGTCGCAGCCCGTCACCTGTGGGACGAATACTGCTGGTCCCTGCAGGAGGGACCGTTCGATGACGACATGGGCTGGGACGACGTTCGCCTCGGCTCGCTGTCGGGCGCATTCGACGACGTGGTGCGCGCATCGATCCAGACCGAGGTCGAGAAGCTTCCCAGGCACGCGCTCGTCTTTCTGAGCGCGCAAGCCTTCGAGGAGGACGACGACAGCGACGAAGAGGAAAGCCTCGGCAGCATCTGGATAGACGGGATCGTGTCCCTCGTCCTCGACGAGGTGAACAGCCGCGCGTCACGCCGGACCCTCGACCTCATCGGTCCGCACCGCGGCGACGTGATCGGCTACGAAGTTGAAGGCTCGGGGATGGTCTGGTCCGTCCTGTCGGACAGAGGCGAAGCGATGGACCTCATCGCCAGCCATTGCGACGCGCTGATCGACCCGGCGGGCGACCTGTCCGATCTGGCTGACGAGATGGTTGAGGCCTTCATGGCAGCCGCGGCCGAAGACGACGAGGGCGAGGTATTCTCCGTCTTCCTCGAGCGCTTTGAAGACGACGTGCGCGCGCTGGTCCGAGAGAAGGACGTGCTGCCGTCCCTCGCAGACATGCGAGCCGGGCTGCTTGATCGGCTGGACGGTTGACCATGGCCGTTGTCGAGGCGCCCCAGTCCTTCGTCACCCGCCAGGAATGCGACAAGGTCGCGTTCCAGAACGGCTTCCGCCGGACGCATGGCGAGACCGATGGGTGGCGACACTACAGCTCAACGACGGCTCAAGGCTCGATCTGGCTGGCGCGTGACGCTGCCGACGGCTGGCTACTCGCCATCGACCACGGGGGGGTGATCGAGGAACTCGGGCTTGCCGGGGTTGTCCTCGGCGGGCCCGGATCGGCCCGCTACGCCTTCGCGACACTCGGCGAACTCTACGCCCAGATGCCCCGGGTCTATCAGCTTGCGGCCAGCCTTCCCGACGCGCCGCTCGCGAAGTTCCACGCCAAGGTGAAGGATCTGCCGACGAGCACCGAGGCCGAACGGCTGGTCGTTCAGCGCATCGGGCAGGACGTGTTCCGGTCGGGACTGCTCGAGTATTGGCAGGGCCGCTGTCCACTGACGGGCATCTCGGACGAGTCCCTTCTTCGTGCGTCGCACATCATTCCCTGGAAGGACTGCGAAAGCGACGCCGAACGCCTCGACGTGCATAACGGACTGCTTCTCTCGGCGCTTTGGGACGCCGCTTTTGACCGCGGGCTCGTGAGCTTCGATGACGGTGGCCAGCCGATCTTTTCCCCTGTCCTTGGCGAAATGGCCCGCTCGGAGCTTCGCTGGAAGCAGCCGATCGCGCTAACCGACAAGCACCGTACTCGCCTTGCTTGGCACCGCTCTCACCTATTCAAATCCGAATAGTAGTCTGCGTACTCGCCGGACGAACTTATCCAATCTTCGCGCCCCAGAGAGACGTGTGATCGGCGGCGAAGTAGCCGTCGGCGACCCGGAAATACCCCTGCAGCTCGACGGTATCGCCTGCGGTCAGCGGCGCCATGGTCTGCAGCCAGATCGCGGTGGCGAGCGAGACGTGGGTGGCGGAGATCTCCCCGAAGGAGCCGCGGATTTCGGTGGTGCCGTTCAGCACCAGACGGCCCCGCATGCGCGCAGTCGTGCTGGCGTTGACCTTGTAGAGCAGCGTCGCACCGAAGAGGTAGGTGCCGTCAACCGGGGCCACGAAGCGGTTGTTGGCGGCGTCGAAGGCGCCCTGATCGTTGTAGTCGGTGTTGTTCAGGCCGATCTTCGTCCAGGTCCCGACGCCCACGTAGTTGTCGTAGTTCGTATACGCCTTGAAGCGGGGCAACCGGGGTTGATCGACGATGCCGGTGGCGTTGTCGACGCTCAGCCCGTCGAAGAAGGTGCTGCCGTCGGCCGAGACCGCGAGCCGGAAGCGGTCCGAGCCGAACAGCCCCACCAGCGCCTTGGTCACGAAGCCGGTCTGCAGCGTGAGCCCGAGATCGTCCCCCGCCGCCTCCTTGTTCATGGTGTAGAACAGATCGCCCGTCCCGCCCTCGGCCACGGTCTTCGCGGTCCAGAGCGCCGCGTTCAGCTTGGCCGAGAACGGGTTCGAGGCATCCGCTGTCGTGCCCAGCCCCAAGAGCGCCATGTTCTGCAGCGCCGCGGGCGTGGTCCCGATCCAGCCCGCGCCGTCATAGACCAGCAGCAGCTCCTCGTCCTCGATCCACGCCCGCCAGCCGGTCCGCGGCGGCAGACGCAGCCAGGCGCCGTCCGTCCAGAGCGCGACGTTCAGGTCCCACCCCGCCCAGTCGCCCGTCGCGCCCGAGCCGACGATGTAGCGATCGCCATCGGCGGGGCTGATAGGCGGCGCAGTCAGGTCGCGATCGAGGACGGAAAGCTGAACGAGCCCGTCGAGGATCCGCAGCGCCTCGTTGTGGGTGACATGCTTCTGGGCCTGCGCCGCGAGGATGTACGGCAGCAGGAGATGGGTCGTGGCGTCGGACATGGGATGGCCTTCAGATTATCAGCGTCACAGCCTTGGGCGCCCCCCGCCCGACGAGGGCGGAGAGCTGGAAGATGCGGATGTCGAGCGTGTCGCCAGGATCGAGCGGACCGCCCCAATCGGCGGTCTGCTGGGCGGCCGTGTAGACCGCGCTGGTCGTGGTCGCGCTAAGCACCCGCTTCACGGTTGCGCCGTCCAGGATTTCCACCTCGTAGGCTTCGAGTTCCTCGGCCATCGGCACCTCGAGCCCGCCCCAGCTGTCGGCGGCGAGCGCGCGGGACCGACGCGTCCAGCGGATCGTCAGGTCGCCGGGCGTCCGCGGCGTTCGCCACGGCTGCTCGACATGGGCGACCGAGAACGGCCGCAGCCCCACGCCCTGAGGCGTGAAGGATTGCGCGACATAGGTCTCGTCGCTGACCGAACGGCTGGCAGGGCCGATGCGCCAGTTCCACGGGATCCCAAGGTCGGCCTCGGCGATCGGCAGCGTTGCGAGGCTGTCGTCGAGCACCACGACCCGCGCGCCAGCAGGCGCCGGGTTGCCCATGGCGCCCTCGGTCCCGCGCTGGCCACGCAGGAGCCCGGTCAGACGATATCGACCCGGCGCCAGAAGCTCTGCCGCGCCCGCCTGCACGATTTCCCAGACGCCGGGCGCGCTCTCGATGGCCAGCGCGTTGGCGCCGCCGAACATGGTCAGGTCGGTGACGCTCTCCAGCGTGCCGGTCATCAGATCGACCACCAGCGCATTGCCGAGGTCGAAGCGCGAGGTGGGGCCTGCGAAGAAGTCGGAGACAAGAGCCCCGATCCGGGCGCGACTGCCGAACGTCGTCAGCAGCTCGAAGCCATCGGTCGACGGGCTGCGGAACACCGCCATCTCGCCCGGCCAGGGAACGGCGTGCGCGGCGACAAACGGTCGATGCGCGGGCTGGTCCTCGGTGAGCTGCGGCAGGTCCATCAGCACCGCATCCGGCGCGCCGAACACGACGGCCCGCGTCAGCGACGCCGCGCGGGGGTCGCCGGGTGGCAGGTCGTAACTCGCGCGGTCCTGGCGCACTGCCTCGATGCCGCGCGCCTCGGCGTCGGCGATGGAGACCAGCCGCAGATCGACCGTCCGCCCGTCATGCTCCAGCCGGATCGCGTCGGCCGGATCGAGCGCGAGCCGCGACGGCGGCAGACGGAACGCCGCCGTCTCGCGCCCCACCCACGCCTCCATCAGCGCACGGCGGCAGCGCCGCTCGGCCTCCTCGGGCGGCACCGCCATCGGGAAGGACTCGGACGCGATCCGGGTCGTGTCCACCGTGATGCGCCGCGCCTCGACGAGGGCCGCGTCGTAATCCTCGTCGGCACGGGCGACCTGCCATTTCAGCGCCTGCGGCAGTTCGGTCTCCTGGCCGCGCGTCAGTTCCAGCACGTCGCCCTCGGGGGCGGCGACCAGATCGTCAGGCGCAAGGGTGGCGACGGAGGCCCGGCCGCGCATCACGAAGCGGATCACGCCTTCGGTTTCCACGGCGTCGAAGCCGAAGTGGCGCGACACCGTGGTGATCGAGGCGCGCGGGCTTTCCAGCGCCGTGATGGCGTAGCCCTCGACCGCGCCCCAGAGGCCAGTGACGTCGATCCGGTCCTCGGGCAGCCCGGCGCGCAGGCAGAGGTGGCGGACAAGAGCCGCCAGCGACACTGCCCCGAGCCGTCCGGTCAGCCAGTGGCCGAGCCGCCAGTTCGCCCCGTCCGTCCAGACGTCGGTCAGCGCCGGGAAGAACGGATAGGGCCGCGCGTCCCAGGTCCAGGCGGCGCATTCGGGCACATGCACCATGCGGCCGCCATAGACGGACGAAACGGGGTTGTTGGCGGCCTTGCCCCACCAGAGGTACGTCGCCTCCAGATAGGCGCGCTGGATCGCATCGTCCCGCCAGCCCCGCGAGAAATGCGGCGTGAAGCTCTCCGAGGACTTCGGGTCGAAGAACACATTGGGCTGGTTCGTGCCACGGTCGATTGCGGGACAGCCCAGTTCGGTGAACCAGATCGGCTTCGACTGCGGCGCCCACGCCGTCGGCGTCCCGCTCTCCACCCCGCCCGGACGGTTGTAATGCGGGTTCGACCACCAGGCGCGCAGATCCTTGTAGCGGAAGACCCACGGCTTGGCCGCCGCGCCATCAGTGATCGGAGTGCGCACCTGCGCCGAGCGATCCGCCGCGCTGGCATAGAACCAGTCGAAGCCTTCGCCGCCCGCGATGTTCGCCTGCAGGTAGGCCCGGTCGTAGATCGCGGGCCAGCCCTCGGCCGCGTCCGCGTGCTCGAACCCGTCGCGCCAGTCGGAGAGCGGCATATAGTTGTCGATCCCGACGAAATCGATCTCCGGATCGGCCCAGAGCGGGTCGAGGTGGAAGAACACGTCGCCGGTGCCGTCGCCCGGCTGATGCCCGAAATACTCCGACCAGTCGGCGGCGTAGCCGATCTTCGTCCCGGACCCGAGGATGGACCGCACATCCGCGAGCAGATCCCGATAGGCCTGCACCGCCGGATAGGCGCTGGCGCCCGAGCGGATCGTCGTCAGCCCCGGCATCTCGGTGCCGATCAGGAACGCATTGACCCCACCCGCCGCCGCGCAGAGATGGGCGTAGTGCAGCACCATGCGCCGCAGGCCCCAGTCGTCCGCCGCGCCGGTCCAGGAGACGGTCTCGCCCGAGACCGAGAAGTCGGACGGGCTTGCGCTGCCGAAGAAGTCCGCGACCTGGCTTGCCGCCGTGGCGGTCTTGTCGACGCTGCCGGCGTAACCCGGCGCCGGCGAGCAGGTGATCCGGCCGCGCCAGGGGAACGCGGGCTGGCCGGTCTCGGCCGCGTTGTCGGAATACGGGTTGGACAGGGTGTTGCCGGGCGGCACGTCCATCAGGATGAAGGGGTAGAAGGTGACCCGCAGCCCGCGCGCCTTCATCTCCTGGATCGCCTCGACGACAGCGAAGTCCGCAGGCGTGCCGCCATAGACCGGCCGGTCCTGGTCGTCGCGGCTGACGAGGTGGGCCGCGGCACGCGAGACGCCGTTCACCGACCAGGTCTGCGGGCTCGTGGTCTTGGCCGACACTTCGACGCCCGGCCGGATCGTGCAGTCGCCCGCGCGCAGGTCATTACCGAACCAGGCGACGACGAGGCTGACGCTCTCCACCTTCGGCGCCATGGCCTGCAGCCGGTCGAGCGCCACCACCATGTCGGCGGCGTCCGAAAGCGCGTTCAGGTTCTCAGGCGTCTGCGCCCCGCCGCTGCCCTTGCGGATGCCGGTCGTGGCATAGGTGAACTCGCCCGAGGCCGGGATCATCGTGACCGCCCGGGTCAGCCCCTCGGCGGTATCGGGATCGGCGAGCGGCCGGAAGACCTCGAAGGAGAGCTGCGGCAGCCGGTTGCCGTAGTTACCGAGCGGCAGGTCCTCGAAGACGACATAGGCCGCCCCGCGATAGGCCGGGGTGTTCGCGGCGCCCATCTTCGCCGCGATGAACGGATCGGCCGTCTGGCTCTCGTCGCCCGGATACCAGCGCCAGGTGATCCCGGCCGTGTCGAGGAGTTTCCCGTCTGCCCAGATGCGCCCGATGCCGGTGATCGGTCCCTCGCAGAGCGCCACGGCGAAGCTCGCGTAGTAGAGATACTCGGTCGCCTTGACCTTGCCGCCGCCTCCGCCGCCCTTGCCGCCGCCCTGCGTGGTGGTCTTGGTCTCCTCGCGGAAGTCGGTCGCCCAGATCACGTTGCCGCCCATGCGCATGCGGCCGTAGACGCGTGGAATCACCGCTCCTTCTGTCGAGGACGTGATCCGGAGGCTGTCGAGCCGCGGTCCCTCGATGCGCTGGGTGGGCGCGAGCGAGGAGACGATCCAGCTGTCGACCACCGAGCCAATGGTTGAGCCGACGAAGCCGCCGATGGTCGCGGCGCTCACGCCGAGGATGGTGCCGCCGATCGACCCGCCAATGGCGGCGCCGGCCGCGCCGAGGACAAGTGTGGCCATTTCGGGGTCTCAGCGTTGCGGGAACAGGAAGGCGAAAGCGATGCGCCGCCGCCACGCATTGGTGAGCGGTTCCTCGATCACGCCGAGCCGCTCATAGCCGTGGAGGAGGGTGGCGGGGCCCGTCAGGATCCCGACATGCTTGGCAATGGCGCGGGGTTTCATGCGGAAGAGGACCAGCGCGCCGGGTCCGGCTGCCGCCGGTTCCACCTCGATCATCATGCGCCGCGCGCCCTCAGCCAGAACCTCGCGCGGGCCCGTCTCGCCCCAGTCGCGGCTGTAAGGCGGGATCGGGAACGGCTCGGGGCCGACGACCTCGCGCCAGACACCCCGTGCCAGCCCGAGGCAGTCGCAGCCGACGTCGCGCAGGCTCGCCTGGTCGTGGTAGGGCGTGCCGAGCCACGCGCGCGCTGCGGCGATGACTCTCTCGGGATCGGCCGGCGTCACAGCACGCCTCCGTCGTGGCCGCCGTCCTTCGTCGCGTATCGGAGGATCGTGTCCTGGCCGGGGATGTGCGGGAAACCGCGGAAGTTGGCAGTGTTGGCGAACTTCGCCCCGCAGGTCTCGATGCGCTTGTCGCAGCCCGCGCGGATGGTGAAGGCATCGCCCTCGGCGATCGCAAGCACCGGCGCCTCGAGCAGGGTGAGGATCGCCACGCCGTCCGTCACGTCGTGGCCCAGCACCTCGGTGCGTCGCCCGGCGTTCGCGCCGCTCGTCCATTCGACGGTGCCAAACGTGAACCAGCCGGACGTGAAGCCGCCGAGGCCCGAGGCGGTGAAGGCGCGGTCGCGCAGGAGATCAATGACGGCGCCGGCGCCCTTGTAGGACGAGTTCTCGAGATCGATGCCGCAGCGCACATCGCCGAGCGCGGCGTCGCAGGTCGCCTGGAACGTCCGCCCGACCGTCTGACCGAGCACATGCGCGAGCGAGCGGACCTCGGCGACGAAGGCCAGCCGCCCGCGCCGGATCTGGCCGATGGCCCCGCGCCGCATGAGCACGCGCTGGCCGGTGTCAGCCCAGTTCACGCGCCAGACCTCGACCTCGGCGTTATCCCAGCGGCCATCGAGGATATCGGTCTCGGTGATCCGGTCAGAGGTCAGCACGCCCTCGGCGTCCTGCGCATCGACCGACAGGTCGGAGCCGGAGCGAACCTCGGAGGCTGTCAGCCCGCTCTCGGGCTCGAAGTCGGTGCCGTCGAAGCTCAGCGTCCGGTCGTGCTCGGTGAAGCCGAAGGTGACGCCATCGGCGCGGGCGATCCGCCAGCACCAGGCGAGCGTCGTCGTGCCCTCGTCGAGATGGGCCTGCAACGCCGGTGAGATGGATTTCATCGGCAGGTTCCCGTCATGCGGTCGTCGAGATCGGCGATCCAGTTCGCCCATTCCGGCGGCACTTCCGCGGCAGTCTCGGCAGGAGGCCGGGCGAGCCGCGCTTCGGCGTAGGAGGCGCAGCCCGCGTCACCACCGCCCATCGTTGCGGCGCAGCCNNCCGGTCAGCAGGATCGCCAGTGTTGCGACCATCGCGAACCGCGTCGCGTCCCCTCTCGACCCGCATGCTCTTGTCTTCCATCGCATCACGTTCAGCCTCGCGTTTCCCCGCGATCTCCCCCTCCTTGCGCCCCC
>DNSZ01000008.1 GCA_003500165.1 Paracoccaceae bacterium
CCGGAACGATCGAGGAGCCGGCGGAGTAACCTTCTCGGCGCGCCCCCGGCAATCCGGAGAGTCTGAAAAAGTGGCGGTGAACACACATGCGCCCAGGCCGACCAATTGGTGGGTCTGGGGCGGAGCCGCAGTGGCAGCGATCGCGGTGATTGCGGCCATCGGCTATGGGTTCGACTGGTTCGGCACGGGTGGCCCTGACACGGCGGCCCCCGCAACCGAACAGACGGCACCTGCGACCGAATAGACACTCGGTCGATTTGAAACCGGGCTCCGGCGGATACATGCCGCCGGAGCTTCAGTATGGTGAACCTGTCCGACACCATTGCAGTCATTCATGAAACCGTCGCACCGATCGGTTTGCCCCGATACGCGACGACAATCACCCAACAGAAGCCGCGCGTGTTCGAGATTTGGGTTCCGCTTCTTGGCGGACTGGCGCTGCTGATCGCAGGCGGCGACCTGCTTGTGCGCGGGGCGGTTCGGGTGGCATCGCGGCTTGGGGTATCGCCGCTTGTGATCGGCTTGACGCTGGTCGGGTTCGGCACGTCGACGCCGGAACTCGTGACCTCGGTCAACGCGGCGCTTGGCGGCGCGCCCGGCATCGCCTATGGCAATATCGTCGGCTCGAACATCGCGAACATCCTGCTGATCGTGGGCGCCTCGGCGATCCTGTTTCCGATTGCGGTGACCTCTGCGGCACTGAAGCGGGACGGCGCGGTGATGATCGCGATCACCGTCGGTTTTGCGGCGTTGGCAGCACTCATGCCGATGGCGCGCTGGCTCGGCGCGGTCTTCGTTGCGGCCCTGGCGAGCTATGTCTACGTCGCGTTCAGGCAGGAACGCCAGTCGGTTGCGGCGGCTGGCCACAGCGCTGTCTATGACAAGAGCCTCGCCCTGCAAGAGGCCGATCCCGGGACCGCGCCGCGGGACCCTGCTGCGGGATCAATCCTGGTCGCGCTGGTGATTGCGATCGGGGGCCTCGTTCTCATCCTGCTTGGCGGCACATTCCTGGTCGATGGCGCCGTCGCGCTGGCCCAGTCCTTCGGCATATCGGAGACGGTCATCGGCCTGACCATCGTCGCTTTGGGCACGTCGCTGCCCGAATTCGTCACCTCGGTGCTTGCCGCGATCCGGCGCCAGAGCGACGTCGCTTTCGGGAACATTGTCGGCTCGAACATCTACAACATCCTCGGCATTGGCGGGATCACGGCGCTGATCGCGCCCGGCGCGGTTCCGGCCGAGATCGTCAGCTTCGACAACCTGGTCATGATCGGCGTCTCGGTCCTGCTGGTCGCATTCGCATGGACGGGACTGCGGATCGCAAGAATTGAAGGCATGGCGCTGCTGGCCGGGTACCTGCTCTACGTATTCGTGGTCTGGCCGTAGGGCATTGGCCTTGCGGCGCAACGTGCAGGACCCCGATGCCAGGTTGAACCGGTCAGGACCCATGTGCCCGGTCGCGGGGGCCCATCGCGATGACCTTCGACGGTCTGTTGATCAGGTGGTTCCACGCCTCGCAGGACAGGGCGACGATGTCATCGTAACTTCCGAACCTGCGGTTCGAGGCCGCGTTGTGGCGCATGAACGGACAGATATTCTCGACCGGGTTCAGTTCCGGCGACTGGGGCGGCAGGGCCAAGAGGGTGATGTCTTGCGGCACGACGAGGGCCTTCGCATGTGCCAGCCGGCCTTGTGAAGCATGACCGCGGCGCGCACGCCGGGGTCGATCATGGCACTGGTTTTGGCAAGCTGGGCGGTTATCGAGCGGAGCTGAACCCTTTGTGACAAGCACAGGACAGCGAAGATGAATGACGATAGCATCAGGATCGACAGTTCCAGGAACCGGCCGGATGCCGTCCGGCTGAGCGATGCGGCGCGACGGGCGAATTGGCCGTCTGCGACCTGAAGGTAGCGCTCTGGATGGACAGCGCCTGGCTGCGGCTGCCGCCCCGAACAGGCTGGTGCGCGTGGGTGGAGGACGAGGGCGTGCTCCTGGCCCACGACCGCGCAGGCTGGGTCGGGACAGACCCGGCATCGCTGCAGAACCTCGCGCTGCCGGGCCTTGGCACCACGGCCGACGCCTCGAACCCGTCCTTGTCGATGCCGAACGCCGCGCTTTGGACGGCGAAGACCGTGGCCGAGGGTGGGACCGGCGATCTGTTCCACAGCATGAACAAGCAGACGACCGGCGACGACCCCGGCCTGACCCTTCATATCAAGCTGCAATGAGCGTGACTCATTGCGCCTTGGCATCACTGAACATAGCGATATGGCTGCAGACGATGGTCACGCTCACCGCGGGCGACATCGTCGAGTTGCAGGGGTATTTCGGGGTCGCAGACGGCTATTTCGCCGCCGAACAGACGTCCGTCTGGGGCCTCGTCGTTGCCTCTTCGATCCGGTCCTTGGGCGTTGCTACGGCGCCTCGTCGATCACGGTGATCGTGCCGCTGGCACCGACAATGACCGCCTGTCCCAAGGGACCGAGCGACGGTTCGTTGAAGCTGTCGCCGGCCAGGACCCGGTCGCCCAGCAACCGCACGATTTCGGGCGCATCGGCGAACTTGTTGTGGTGGATCGAATTGGTATCCCGGACCTGGGACAGATCGATCGCATTGACCCCCATCCGGGCCAGCACGTCGGCCGGTATCTGGCCAAGCCGGGGGCGGCGCGCCAGGGTCTGCGACAGCGCAAGCGCCTCGTCGTCGGTCGATACCAGAACGAAGAAGTTGCGCTCCTCCACCGGTATGCGGCTGAGTTGGGCAGCAAACAGATCGATATCGATATCGGGCGACGCCAGCACGATATTGCGCAGTTTCCTCGAGGTGTTGAACCGCCCACGCCAGGCAATCCCGCGGATCGCCTCCATCGCGACCAGGTTCCCCATGGAATGGGCGACCACGTCGAGCCCCTCGATCGACCCGAAGGTCAGCAGATCGGGAACCTGTTCCAGCCAGTCGCGGGCGATCAGCGCGCTGTTGAGGTCATAGATGTAGCCCGTGGCCTTGCCCTGGGACGCCCAGGAATAGAGCATCGGGATGCCCGGATATCCGCTGTCCTCGACGAATTGCGCCAGCCGCAGCACCGCATCGGTCAGCGTGTTGTTGTAGCCGTGAATCCACAGCATGCCATCGCGCGAGCCCCGCGGCATCGCGCGGAACGCGGCGCCGATATCCGCCTTGTAGGCCGGGTAGTCGGGATAGACGATGGGATTGGTCACCACGAAATGGCGATGCGGGTCGGGACGCGCCGAACCGCGCGGCCGCTCGATCTGCCCCGCGACATGGGTGGGCGGGATGACGACATCGACCGAGGCAAAGTTCAGCCGCGCACTGCGGCCGGCGGAATAGAGCTCGCCCGGAACGTCGGAACCCTGCCGGGTTGTGGTGATGAAAATCCGGTGGCTGTGGCGTTCGATTTCCGCGTCCGTCAAGGGCCGCGTTGGGGCGATGCCGATCAGCGGCCCCGGTGCGGCGCAGGCTGTCGCGGTGAGCGCCAGACCCGACAACATCACGTGGCGACGGAACCTGCCCGTCGCGTCCAGCACCTGCTTCATCTCCGGCTTGGTCATGGGTCACTCTTCAAGATTTGGCGGTTTCCTTGATAACGCTATAGCACCGTCTTCGGCTTGTCACCATGCCGAAAGACACATATCGTTTCGCTGCAATCCGGCCCATGAATGGGCACAGATGGGATCCGTGCGGTCCTTGACCGCCAATAGTGATGTTCGGTTGGCAAGGAGATGGTCGATTTGGTTGAATGGTTGTCTGCCATCGACTTTGAACGCGCCGCGCTCGGCGTTGTGGGTCTGGCACTTGTGATCGCGCTCAGTTCGCATTTGGGGCATCTGATCTGCTGGCTCGGCGTGCACGCGCTACGGTTTCTGCGCATCCCGGTCCCGCAAGAGCTGGCGCATGCGGTGGAAGATCTGGCGCGCACGCTGGTCATCACGCTGGCGCTCTCCGTGTTCTTCCGGCTGTTCGCGTTGCCCGATGCGGCCCTGACAATCGTCGATCGGCTGTTGTGGTCCGTGCTTATAGGCCATGTGTTCCTGACCGGCTATCATCTGCTTGCCGACCTGTTCGCGCGCGCCCTGCCGCACCAGGTTATCGCCGACCGTGCCTGGATTGCCGCGATCCTGCGTGGATTGGCCGTGCTGTTTGCCGGTGCGAGCATTTTTCATGTCTGGGGGATCAAAATCGGGTCGGTGTTCGCCGGGG
>DNSZ01000256.1:0-3133 GCA_003500165.1 Paracoccaceae bacterium
GCTTCGGGGGGCGGGTCGGCGCAGGGTGGCTCAGCCACCCGCCCCGCCGCGGCGCCCGAGTTCGACGAACATCGCCTCGACCTCGGGGACCAGTGCCTCGGCGGTCTTCAGGATCGCGCGTTCGCGCAACGCCTCGGCCGTGCGGTGATGGCCGAAGCTGCGCGCCAGCCCCGACAGGTCCTCGGCCGCCTGCGCGGTACCGTAGGGATAGCCGTTGCGCACATCGACAAACAGCGCCTGGCCGATACCGACGACACGGATCGAACGGGTGGGCAGAAGCGCGCCGCCGATCAGCGTGACATCGGCCAGCGCGAAGGGCGTGTTCTCGGTCCGGCTGCGTGCGCCGATCTCATAGATCAGGACATAGTCGAGGTGCTGGCGGGCGGCGGCGGCCCGAACATCGTCCATCATCCGTTTCGGATCGACCCGGCCATGGTAGCGGCGGGTCGCGGCATCGTTTGGCGCTCCGGTCACCATCGCCGCGACAAGCGGGCTGACCGCGACAAAACGGCCAAGCGAGCGGTGACGCCCGGCAATATCGGCGAACAGCTCGGCCTCGCCGGCCGGGGGAAGGGTCAGCATGCCATTGACGATCCGGGCCACACCGATCCGGGCGGGGAAGCGCAGATCGGGCTCGACGGCGGCGATGCGCGCGATTTCGGGGTCGATCGTGCCGCCGGCGGGTGTGCGGGCCAGATAATCCGATCCCGAACTCGTCTGAACGGCATGGCCGCAGGCGGTGAGCGCCCCGGCGGCAAGGACAAGAAAAGCGATGAAGACGCGGGTCATGGGTGACTCCCGAAGTTGATGTGTAATTTGCACATTACGTGACCTCTTGCTCTTCCACAAGAAAAATGTGCAATGTGCACATATGCGCGCCGTGCTCGAAGCTCTTCTCGGTCCTGTCGCCCGTCTCGCCGTGGCCGGGGGGGTGCCGTTCGCCACGCTGTCCGATTTGCTGAAACGCGCCATGCTGGGCGCGGCAGAGCGCGCCGCCGGCGTGCCCGCCACGGACAGCCGGCTGAGCCTGATGACCGGGTTGCAGCGCCGCGACATCGCCCGGCTTCGGGCCACGGCGCCGCCGGCCGAAGCACCGCCCGCACCGCATCTTGCCCGGCTCGTCGGTTTGTGGCTGGGCGACCCGGCCTATGCCGGCCGGCCGGTGGCGCGGAAAGGCCCCGCGCCGTCCTTCGACGATCTCGCCCGGCGGGTGCGCAAGGACATCCACGCCAGGGCGATGCTCGACCAGCTTGTCGCGGCGGGCACCGTGGCGGCCGAGGGCGGCACGGTGCGGTTGCTTGAAGACAGCTATCGCCCCGGGCAGGGCAGCGCCGACCAACTGGCCTATCTGGCCGCGAACGGCCAGGATTTCCTGTCGGCCGCGATCGACAACGTGCTGGGCGAGGGCGCGCGCCATTTCGAACGCGCGGTTCACTACAACCATCTGTCGGCGGAGGCGATCGCCGAGCTTGCCACGCTGTTCGCCGACCGCCAGGCCGCCCTGCTGGTGGAGATCAACGCCCACGCCGCCAGGCTGCAGCGCACCCGACCGGGGCAGGGCCGGTTCCGGGCCGGAGGATATTTCTATGACACCGAAGACAGCTAGGCGCGGTCTTGTCGCTCTGGTCGTTGCCGCCTGCCTTGCTTTGGCTGCTTGCGGGGCGCCGCAACCCACGCCACCGCCGGTCGATGGCGGGATTGGCGGCACCGGTGCGGCGGAACGCTGACGCCGCGTGCCCCCTTGGCGCCGGGCCGCATCCTGCGCATATAGAGGGCAACCGAGGACCATCCGAAGAGAGGCTCCGATGCTTGAGCTGAACGCCAAAACCGATGCACCCGCCGACCTGATCAAGGACGGGAGCGAAGCCACCTTCATGGCCGATGTGGTCGATGCCAGCCAGCAGGTGCCTGTCATCGTCGATTTCTGGGCGCCCTGGTGCGGCCCGTGCAAGGCGCTGACACCGGCGCTGGAAAAGGCGGTAACGGCAGCGAAGGGCAAGGTCCGGCTGGTCAAGATCAACATCGACCAGAATCAGGCGATCGCGGCGCAGCTGCGGATCCAGTCCATCCCGACCGTCTATGCGTTCTTCCAGGGCCAGCCGGTCGACGGCTTCCAGGGCGCGCTGGGGCCGGCGGAACTGCAGCGCTTCATCGACAAGCTTGCCGGGCTGTCGGGCGATGGCGACGGCGCGGGCGGTCTTGCGGAGGCGATCGCGGCGGCCGAGGAGATGCTGGCCCAGGGCGCTGCCGTCGATGCCGCGCAGACCTTTGCCGCGATCCTGGGCGAGGATGACCGCAACGCGGCCGCCTATGCCGGGCTGGCGCGGGCGCATCTGGCGCTCGGCGATGTGGATCAGGCCGAAGCGGTGCTGAACGGTGCGCCCGCCGACATCGCCGACGCGCCCGAGATCGAGGCCGCCCGGGCCGCGATCGCGCTGGCCCGCCAGGCCGAGGCTGCCGGCCCGGTGGCCGATCTGCGGGCCCGGATCGCCGCCGACCCGGCCGACCATCAGGCGCGGTTCGATCTGGCCACCGCGCTTTATGTCGGGGGCGATGCGGGCGCGGCGGTGGACGAGCTTCTGGATCTGTTCCGCCGCGACCGCGACTGGCATGACGGGGCCGCCCGCACCCAGCTGCTGACCATCTTCGAGGCGCTGAAGCCGAACGATCCGGTGGCCCTGGCCGGCCGGCGCAAACTGTCGTCGATGATGTTTGCCTGACCGGCTTTGCGGGCTAGCTCGCCGGTCATGATCACGATCGCCGACCTTCCCGACACCATCGCGGTGTTTCCGCTGCCCGGCGCGCTGCTGTTGCCGCGCGCCCGGCTGCCCCTGCACATTTTCGAGCCGCGCTATCTGGCGATGCTGGACGACACGCTGAAGACGCCCGCGCGGGTCATCGGCATGGTGCAACCGCGCGGCGATGCCAGCCCGGCGCCGCTGCATAGCATCGGCTGCGCGGGCCGGGTGACGGCGTTTTCCGAAACCGAAGACGGCCGCTACATGATCACGCTGAGCGGGCTTTCGCGGTTCCGGCTGCGCGATGAGGTCGAGGGCTTCACCCCCTATCGCCGCGTCCGCGTCGACTGGGCCGGGTTCGAGCGGGATTTCGACGCGCCCGACCGGGATGACGG
>DNSZ01000256.1:3147-4505 GCA_003500165.1 Paracoccaceae bacterium
CGCGCCGCCCGGGCCGAACGCCACATGCTCGAGGCGCTGATCTGCCCGGTGACTCATGCCGTGCTGCGCTATGACGCCGACGCGCAGGAGCTGATCTCGCCTTCGGCCGGCCTGGCCTATCCGATCCGGGACGGCATCCCGATCATGCTGGTCGACGAGGCGCGCGAACTCGACTGATGACCGTTGCCCGCCGCCCGCGCGCCCCGTGCACTGTTATCAGCCGGCCAGCGCCGCCTCGGCCGCGGCGCCAAGGCGCAAGAGGCGGGCCTCGGCGCCATGCGGTGCCATCAACATGATCCCGGTCATCGCCACCCCTGTGGGCAGCGTCAGGGCGGTCTGTGCCATCAGATTGCCGATCCGCGTGTGCGACAGGGCTTGCAGGTTGATCTGCGTGTAATAGGCATCGTCCGATAGATCCTCGGCAAAGGGCGGCAGGACCGGCACCGTCGGCGCGAGAAGCGCATCGAAGCCCGCCACCGCCGCCGCAAAGCGGTCGCGCAGCCGCGCCATCTCTGCCCGGGCGGCGGCATAATCCGCGCCGTCGCGGTCGCGGCCGCCGCGAAAGCGCTGCAGGATCATCGGGAACACAAGCTCGGGCTGCGCCTCCATCGGGGTGCGCCAGGTGCCGTAGGCCTCGGTCGCGTAGAGAATCCCCGAAAGCGCCATGACATCGCCAATCTCGGGCAGCGACGCCCGCTCGATTCGGGCGCCGGCCGCGGCCAACGCCCCCAGCGCCCGGTCGAAGCCGCGGCGCGGGGTGTCGGCCACCGCATCGGTGTCGAGATCGGCCAGAACCAGCAGCCGCGTGCCAAGGAGCCGCGCGCCGGTCAGATCGGGCGGGTGCCGGCCGGCCAGCGCGGCCCAGATCAGCGCGGCATCCTCGACCGTCCGGGTCAACGGCCCGATCGTGTCGAAGCTCGGCGCCAACGGCACCACCCCCGCCATCGGCAGGCTGCCCCAGCCGGTCTTCAACCCGACCAGATCGTTCCACGCCGCCGGCACCCGGACCGATCCGCCGGTATCCGACCCGATCGCCGCGGCCGCCAGCCCGAACGCGACCGAGGCCGCAGCCCCCGAGGATGAGCCGCCAGCCACCCGGTCGGGATCGTGGATGCAGGGCGCCGTCGCGGTCACCGGGTTGAAGCCAAGGCCCGAAAACGCCAGTTCGGACAGATGCGTCTTGCCAAGACAGACGAGGCCCGCCGCGCCCGCCCGTCCCAGCACCGCGGCGTCGCGCGCCGGCACCCGGCCCCGCAGCAAGGCGCTGCCGGCCTCGGTCGCCACGCCGGCGGGGTCGAACAGATCCTTCCAGCAGATCGGCACCCCGTCGAGCCGCGCCCGACGGCGCCCGGCGCGGG
>DNSZ01000277.1 GCA_003500165.1 Paracoccaceae bacterium
CTCATCGCGTGCGCCCCGGTGCATCCCGGCCAGGGGGGGCGCACGCGATGAGGCCGGTGCCGCTTCTGTTCCTGCTGCTTGGCGCGGCCATCGTGCTGCTGCCGTTTTTCTGGATGCTGTCGCTCTCGCTCAAGCCCGCCGACGAGATATTCACCGCCGGGGTCGATCTGCTGCCCTCGCGGCTGGCCTGGGAGAACTATGCGACCGCCTTTACCGAGGTGCCGCTGGCGCGCTTTCTGATGAACGGCGCGATCGTCTGCGGCGGTATCCTGTGCTTTCAGATTCTGTTCGCGGTGCCCTGCGCCTATGCGCTTGCGCAGCGCCGCTTTCCCGGGCGGACCTTGCTGTTCGGGCTGGTTCTGGCGGGGCTCCTGGTGCCGTTCCACGTCACCGCGATCCCGATCTTCCTTGGCCTCGCCGAATTGCGGCTGCTCAACACCTATACCGCCCTGATCGTCCCCTTCGTCGCATCGGTCTTCGGCATCTTCCTGTTCCGGCAGTTCTTTGCCGCGATGCCGGCCGAACTGTTCGAGGCCGCCCGTGTCGATGGCCTGTCGGAGACGGCGATCGTCTGGCGCATCGCCTTTCCGCTGGCCTGGCCCGCCGCCACCGCCTTTGCGGTGTTTTCGGTCACCGCCCACTGGAACGACCTGTTCTGGCCGCTCATCGCCACCTCGGACCCCGCGCTTGCCACCCCGCCCCGCGGCATCGNNGCTGATCCTGGGCTTTCTGCTGGCCCAGCGGCGGGTGACGCAGGGCATCGCCACCGGCGGGCTGAAGGCATGAGGTTTACCCATAACAGAGCGCGACACGCGCCGCCCAACCGCAAGCAACCCACAGGACACCAGACGATGAAAACGCTGCTTACCGCTTCCGCCCTCGCGCTGGCCGCTGCCTCCGCGACCGCGCAAACCGAAATCCGCGTCCATTATGCCATTCCGACGATCTGGGCCGACACCCAGGCCGCCCTGGAACAGGCGTTCGAGGCGCAGCATCCCGACATCGACATCGTGATCGACGGCCCGGCCGAGAGCTATGCCGAGGGCGTCCAGCGCCTGCTGCGCGAGTCGGTCGCCGGCACCCTGCCCGATGTCGCCTGGGTCGGCCTCAATCGCTGGCGCATCCTCGAGGCGCGCGGGCTGACCCAGCCGCTCGATCCGTTCCTGCCCGACGATCCGGAGGCGGCCGGCTATACCGGTGCGCTGCTGTCGCTTGGCCGCTACCAGGATACGCAACACGCGCTCGGCACCTCGGCCTCGACGCTGGTGATGTATGTCAATCCCGACCTTGTCGAGCAGGCCGGCTATTCGATGGACGACTTCCCAACCGATTACGACGGGATCATCGCGCTTGCCGCCGCCATCGACGATCTTGGCGGAACCATCGACGGCATCTGGATCGACCGGCACGACTGGCGCTTTCAATCGCTGCTGGGCGGTTATGGCGGCCGCCCGATGACGGAAGACGAGTCCGACATCACCTTCGACGCCGAGGCGGGCAAGCAAGCGGCCGCGCTTTACGCCCGGTTTGCCGCAGAGGGCGGCATGAAAAGCTATATCGACGACCAGGCGCGGCAGGCCTATCCGGCCGGCACGCTGGGGATCATGATGGACAGTTCCTCGCTTCTGAAACGGTTTACCGAGGCGGCCGGCGACAGCTTTGCGGTGACCGTAGTGCGGCTGCCGGTGCCCGAGCCCGAGACTGCCTATTTCCCGACCGGCGGTTCGGGCATCGTGATGCTGACCGACGACCCGGAAAAGGCCCAGGCCGCTTGGGAGTACATCTCGTTCGTCACCGGGCCCGAGGGGCAGAAGATCATCGTCGAGAATACCGGCTATGCGCCCACCAACGCGCTGCTGCTGGAAGATGAGAGCTATCTGGGTGCCTATTATGACGCCAACCCGAACGCCAGGACGGCGCACCAGCAGGTCGCCGAGTTCGCCGGGCCGTGGTACGCCTATCCCGGTGCCGAAGGCGTCGCGGTGACCGACCTGATCGCTGCCGCGCTGGTCGAGATCGCCGAGGGCGATGTGGAGCCGGGTCCGCGGATCGAGGCGCTGGCCGACACGCTGCGCGACCGGCTGGACATGAACTGAGACGCCTGCACCCAAACCCGCCGGCAAACGCCGTCATGGGACTGTCATGCACCATTGCTACCGCCGCGCTTCAGCGGCGGTATCGCAGGGGCATGCCGCCCCGACCAACAGGAGAGACAGATGACCCGTATCACCCTTTCGATCGCGGCCGCCCTTTGGGCTGGCACCGCCCTGGCGCAGGACGTGTCCGGCACGCTGACGCTCTATACCTCGCAGCCGAACGCCGACGCGCAAGCGACGGTCGATGCGTTCATGGCCGCCTATCCCGATGTCGAGGTGGAGTGGTTCCGCGACGGCACGACCAAGGTCATGGCCAAACTGCGGGCCGAGTTTGCGGCCGGCCAGCCCCGGCCCGATGTGCTTCTGATTGCCGACATGGTGACGATGGAGGGGCTCGAGGCCGAAGGCCGGCTGATGCCCTATCCCGAGGCCGACATCTCGGCCTATGACCCGGCGATCATGGATGACGAGGGCCATTATTTCTCGACCAAGCTGATCACCACCGGGATCGTCTACAACACGGCGGCCGAGATGATCCCGGCCTCCTACACCGACCTGCTGCGTGACGAGGCCGCGGGCCAGATCGCCATGCCCTCACCGCTCACCTCGGGCGCGGCGACCATCCACATGGCGGCGCTGACGGCCCATCCCGACCTTGGCTGGGAATTCTACGAAGGGCTGGCCGAGCAGGGCGCGATCCCCGATGGCGGCAATGGCGGCACCTATCGCGCCGTGGCGGGTGGCGAGAAGCTTTACGGCTTCGTCGTCGATTTCCTGCCGATCCGCAACAAGCTCGACGGAGCGCCGGTGGCGTTCGTGTTCCCCGAAGAAGGCGTTTCGGCGGTGACCGAGCCGGCCGCGATCCTGTCGACGGCGCAGAACCCCGCGGCAGCAAAGGCCTTCATCGACTTCCTGCTGTCTCCGGAGGGCCAGCAGCTGGCCGCCGATCAGGGCTATCTGCCGGCACATCCCGACATCACACCGCCCGAGGGGTTTCCGGCGCGTGCCGACATCAAGCTGATCGAGTTCGACCCGGCGGCCGCGCTGGCGAACGACCAGGCCAACAAGGCGCGCTTCGTCGATATCTTCGGCGGCTGAGCCATGCGGCCACGCCTGCTGCGCGGCGAGGTCCTGACCCTCGCCGCGCTTGCTGTCGTCGCAGTGGCGCTTTTCGTCGTGCCGCTGGTGTTGCTGGCCCGCGTCGGTCTGACCGATGGCGACGGGTTTTCGCTGGTCCCGCTGGCCGAGGCGCTGGACAGCAGATCGGTGCGGCGGGCGCTTTGGAACAGCATCGAGAGCGCGTCGCTCTCGGCGCTGTTCGCAACCGCGATCGGCACCGCAATGGCGCTGCTGATCGGGCTGACCGATGTGCGCGCAAAGGGGGCGGTCGTTTTCGCGCTGCTGTTGCCGATGATGATCCCGCCCCATGTCACCGCGATCGCCTGGATCCAGGCGCTGGGGCCGTCTTCGCCGGTGCTGCGCACGGCGGGCCTTGCGCCGCCGCCCGGCTCTCCCAATCCGCTCTATTCCCCCGGCGGGGTGGCGGCGCTACTGACGCTGCAGCACATGCCGCTTGTCCTGCTGGTGGTGCTGGCCGCCCTGCGCGCGCTGCCGCGCGAGATGGCCGAGGCCGCCCGGCTGGCCGGAGCGGGGCCCGCGCGCCTGCTTGCCCGGGTGATCCTGCCGCTGATCGGGCCGTCGCTGGTGGCGGCCTTCGCGCTGGCCTTCGTCTCGGCACTGGGCAATTTCGGCATCCAGGCGCTGCTTGGTATCCCCGCCCGCTATACCACGCTGCCGGTGCTGATCTGGCAGCGGCTGGCCAGCTTCGGCCCCTCGGTCCTGGCCGATGTCGCGGTGATCTCGGTGTTGCTGGCGGGGCTGGCGCTTGCCGCCCTGGCGGGCCAGCTGATCGCCACGCGCCTGGTGCGCACGCCGATCCCCGGGCCGCCGCAGCCGCCGATGCGCTTTCGCCTCGGCCGCGCCCGGCCCCTGGCCGAAGGCGCGCTTGGGCTGTGGGTCGCCGCCTCGCTTGTTCTGCCGCTGGCCGCCCTTGTGGGCACGGCGCTGGTGCGCACCTATGGGCTGCCGCTCAACGCGGAGACGGTGACGCTCGACCACTTTGCCGAGATCCTGCTGCGGCAGGAGGTGACGGCGCGCGCCTTTCTCAACTCCAGCCTCGCCGCTGGCCTCGCGGCGGCGCTGCTGGCATCGCTGTCGGTCGCGCTGGCCTATTTCCTGCAGACCGGCCGTCGGCGCATGGCGCGCGGGGCAGCGACCGGCGTGGCGGGGCTGGCCGACATGTCCTACGCGATCCCAGGCCTCGTGATCTCGGTCGCGTTCATCCTGGCCTTCATCCGGCCGCTGCCGGTTCTGGGGATCTCGCTTTACAACACGCTGTGGATCATCGTGGCGGCCTATCTGACCGCCTTCTTCGCCATCGCGCTGAAGCCGGTCGCCGCCGCCTATGGGGCCATCGATCCCGCCCTCGATGACGCGGCCCGGGTCTCGGGCGCGGGGTTTTTTCGGCGGATGCGGCGCATCTTCGGCCCGATCGTGGCGCCGGCCGCGGCCGCGGGCGCGATCCTGGTGTTCCTGACCGCCTATAACGAGGTGACGGTGTCGGCGCTGTTGTGGTCGACCGGCAACGAGACGATCGGCACGACGATCTTCAACTATGACGACGGCGGCTACACCACGCTCGCCGCGGCGATGTCGACCGTGACCGTCGCGGCCACGGTGCTGCTGATGGCGGCGCTGCATGTGTTCGGCCGCCGCCTGCCGCCGGGCGTGGTGCCGTGGCGGGTCTGAGCGATCAGCGGTCCTGTCGGGGCAGCGTCCAGAGCGGCCCGAGCGAGACCGGGATGTGCTCGCCAACATGCAGGCGGACCGGTGCGGTGACCGGCAGCGGCTCGGCCAGCCCGTCGATGGCGACCGCCCCCTCCCAGGTGCCGCCGCGATACTGGGCCGCGATCACGCGCCCCTCGGCTTCCTGGGCGGCCGCGCCGCCCCCCAGATGGACGTCACGCGGGCGGACGACCGCGCGAACCGGCTCGCCGTCACCCGGCGGACGCACCGCCCCCGGCATCAGCGGGCCCACACGAATGCCGCCGGCCGTGCCCACGCCATCAAGGACGGCCGCGCGGCCCACGAACCGTGCCACCGTCTCGGTGGCGGGCCGGTCATGCACCTCTTCGGGCGGCGCGACCTGCTCGAACCTGCCCGCCTGCATCACCGCCACGCGCGTGGCCAGCGCCATCGCCTCGCGCTGGTCATGGGTGATGTAGAGCGTCGTGGCCCCGGCCTCGCCATGAACGCGGACGAGTTCCTCCTCCATCCGGCCCCGCAGATGCGGGTCGAGATTGGCCAGCGGCTCGTCCATCAGGATCGTCCGTGCCCCGCTTGCAAGACAGCGGGCCAGCGCGACGCGCTGACGCTGGCCGCCCGACAGCTCTGCCGGGCGGCGCGCGGCAAGATCGTCAAGCGAGACGGTGGCAAGGTGGCGTCCGACCTCGGCAGCAAGCGCTTTCCTGTCCCGGCCTTTGCCTTCCATGGGAAAGGCGACATTGTCCGCGACCGTCATGTGCGGCCACAAAGCGTAGGACTGGAAAACGACCCCGACGCGGCGCGCCTCGGGCGGCACATGCAGACCGGGCGCCGACACGTCGCGCCCGTCAAGCGCGATCCGGCCGCCATCGCTTTCCTCCAGCCCCGCGATCAGGCGCAGGAGGGTGGACTTGCCGCAGCCCGACGGCCCAAGCACGACGAAGAACTCGCCCGTGCGGGCAGAGAAGGACAGGCCAGACAGCACATCCGCCCCGCCGAAGCGCTTGAAGACCGTCTCGACCGTGATGCTCATGCGCGTCGCATAAGGCTGTATTTGCGGCCCTTCAACGTGCTGGTTGGAAAAGCCCGGATAATACCGAGGCGCGATGAGCATGCTCACTGCGCCTTGGTATTACAGCTCGACAGTGACCACGACGCTCGCCGGATCGACCAGGCGACGCTGCTGGACGATCTCCGCAACCAGCCGGCCCAGTGTCCGTGGTCGTGTCTCGGAGTTGGTGGAAATTTGAGGGCGGCGTAATCTCCGGGTGAAGCAAACCCACCCAACCGGCGGCGGTAACCGCCAGGGAGATCACGCCATGACCCAGATTACCGACACTTCACGCTTTTCGCTACTGCCCCATGAGGCCGGGTTCGATCCGATTGAGGAGCGGCTGCGGATGAACGTCCGCGCGACCATCGAAGCCGTGTTCGAGGAGGAACTCGCGAGCTTTCTCGGCCGCCTGCGCTACGACCGGGGCGACGGTGCCGCTAAAGGCTATCGCCATGGGCACCGCGAACGCCAGCTCACCGGCACCTTCGGGACCGAGACGGTGCGGGTGCCGCGCGCCCGGATCGAAGACGAGACGGGCAAGGTCACGGAATGGCGCTCGAATGCGCTGCCCCGATACCAGCGGCTGACGAAGAAGGCCGAGACCCTGATCGCCGCGGTCTATCTCGCCGGCACCAACACGCGCAGGGTCAAGCGTGCACTGTTCGGGCTGTTCGAGGGCGCTGTGAGCAAGGCCGTGGTGAGCCGCGCCCGGGCAGCAAGGTCAAGGTCGACTGGGACGCCTGGTGTGCGCGCGGCCTCGCCGATGAGGATATCGTCCGCGCTCGCCATTGTCCTCGGACCAATGGCGGACAATGGCTCACTCCTCGACGGCACGGTGATCCGCACGCGGCTCGACAAGAAGGCCACGAACATCTCGGTGCCGGCGGCCATCGGCGTGCGCCGCGATGGCCAGAAGGTGCTGCTTTCCATCCGGCACATGGGCGGCGAGAGCACCTCGGCCTGGCGCCAGTTCCTCGACGATCTGGACACACGCGGCCTGAAGCGCCCCGACTTCGTCATCGTGGACGGCGCGCCGGGGCTGGGGGCCGCACTCACCGCGCTCTGGGGCGACGACCTGCCGATCCAGCGCTGCACGGTTCACAAGCACCGCAACCTCCTGGCGCATGCCCCCAAGCACATGCACGACGAGCTGACCGAGGACGACCGCGACATGATCTACGCCGACACCCCGGCCGAGATCGAGAAGCGGCGCAAGGCCTTCCTCCGCAAGCGGCGCCTTAAATGTCGAGCGGTTGCCGACAGCATCGAGGAAGCAGGGGCGCGACTCTTCACCTTCACCCGCCTCGATCCCACGCAATGGAAGTCCGCCCGGACCACCAACGCCATCGAGCGCCTGAACGAGGAGTTCCGCCGCCGCATCAAGACCCGGACCGTGTTGCCCTGTGCCGAGACCGTGCCGATGCTGCTCTGGGCGCTGCTCGCTTCCGGTCAGATCCAGATGCGCAAGGTGGACGGATGGGAGACCCTAACTCAGCCCATCGAGCCGATGCCCCTTGACCTCGCCGCCTGAGAAACCGAACCTTCACATGCCCGGAGCCCGCCGCCAGGCAATTTCCACAGCATTCGCGACACGACCGTCCAGTCCGCGCTCCGGTTACAAGACGACCCCGCGCGCTCTGGCCTGCTCATCGCAAAGGTGGGTCAGTTGCCAATCGGCCAACTGGGCCAGTTTCCAACCGGCGTTGACATCGTCATCGATGTGCCCTCCGCTCGGTTCCGATGAAACCATTATGGCATACGAGATGCCGTTGGGTGGGTGCATCCACCGCATCAGTTCAGACCTCTCCCGGGGGCGACGTTCTTGCACCATGCCAGGGGACACAATCGCAAGGGGGTTGCGCAAGCCCCGGCCGGCGGCTACGTACCCGACCGGCTTGGTTCCTCGGAGGGATGCCGGAGCGGTCGAACGGGGCGGTCTCGAAAACCGTTGTGGGTGCAAGCCCACCGAGGGTTCGAATCCCTCTCCCTCCGCCACATTCAAATGCTGAATCCGACCATAGGCCTCCATCGGGGCCTTTTTTCTTTTTGTTTCAAAAGGCGTTGGCAGGGCCATCCGCCCTTCGGAGACTGGGAGCCTGACGCGGAATGGGTCTCCGAATGGCCTGCGTCTCTCTTCGAGCGCCCCTCGACGGCCACAGGGCGGCGCAAAACATCCTCTCATTTTCAATGGGTTGCCGCGATTATGGGCTCGCCCCGTTCGCGAGATAATCTGGTGACGGAGACCGACACGAAGGCGCAGGGCGGTCAGAAGGACGGCTCCGTGGCGGCCGATCACTAGGCGGGTGCGCTGGTGCATGGGCCCGGCGACAGCAGCGAGATCCTTGCCGGAAGTCTCTGATGACAAACAGACTTCGTGCCCATAGCCTGGCGCAATGTCGAATGGGCCCTGGACGGATGAAGAGAACGACCTGATCGTCGCGGATTACTTCGCGATGCTGGCCGACGACATCTCCGGGCGCCGCTACAGCAAGACTGAACACCGCCGCGCACTCCTCCCGCTGCTGAACAACCGGTCCGAGGGGTCCGTCGAGTTCAAGCACCAGAATATCAGCGCGGTGCTGAAGGGGCTCGGCGAGGACTGGATCCCCGGCTACAAGCCCGCGTTCAATTTTCAGATGACCCTGGTGGATGCCGTGGCGCGGTGGCTGGCGCTGAACCCGGCCTGGCTTGGGCGTCAGCCGGGTTTGCATCCTGCGGGTGGCATGCGCGAGGCGGCGCAGATCTGGATCGGGCCGCCGCCGACGCTGTCGAACCAGCCGCCGCCGCAGGAGCTGGAGCAGATGCTGCACATCGCCCGCAAGTTCGACGTGGCGGGCCGGGACGAACGCAACCGGGCCCTCGGCCGCGCGGGCGAGGAGCGCGTGCTGGCCCATGAGCGCGCGGCCTTGCGGACGGCAGGACGGGACGATCTGGCGCGCAAGGTGCGCTGGGTGTCGGAAGAAGATGGCGACGGGGCGGGCTACGACATCGCGAGTTTCGCGCCAGACGGGCTCCCCCGGCTGATCGAGGTGAAGACCACGAACGGATGGGAGCGCACGCCCTTCCACATCACCCGCAACGAGCTGGCCGTGGCCGAGGAGCGGTGCTCGGAATGGGCCCTGTTCCGCCTGTGGAACTTCGCCCGCGAGCCGAAGGCGTTCGAGTTGCACCCACCGCTGGACGCGCATGTCGTAAGCGTCCGGTCTGACC
>DNSZ01000012.1:0-1816 GCA_003500165.1 Paracoccaceae bacterium
GCGCCTGTCCGCCTCCCCGCCCAACCGCCAATCCTGTCCTATCCTATTGGTATGATTGGCAGTCGGGTGAGATGCAGCCGGGGGGCGAACTGGCGCGATGGGTCAATCCGATTGCGGCTTGGTATCAGATCGCCACCCGCTCGGTCGATGCCCGGATCGGCAGAACCCTCGCTTCCGACCGAAAAGCTGCGCAGCCGGTTCTTGCCGGTCTCGGCCCGGACCGGTAGCGCAATCGCCGCGATGATCGACGCCTCGAATCCGCCGGACAGCAACGCGCCGACCTCGACATCGGCGATCATCCATTTGGCCACCGCCTCTTCCAGCACCGGGCGGGATCGGCTCGATCGAGTCCGGCACGATGCCGTGGCGCGCCTTCAGGTCCCAGGCAAAGGCAAGCCCGGCGCCGCCCGATCAGGCGAAGGCAGCCTCCAGGGCCACCGCGATCATATCGGCAAAGCTGCGTTCGCGCGCTTCGCTCGGCAGCGACCCGCCATCGATCAGATGGTCCGATATGGTCAGCACCGCCAGCGCGCGCGCGCCGTGCCGGGCAGCCAGGGTGTAAAGCTCGGCCGCCTCCATCTCGACCGCCAGCACGCCGTGACGGGTGAGCTGTTCGGTCAGGTCGGGCCGTTCGTCATAGAACACGTCCGAGGAGTAGATCCCGCCGGCATGAACGGTGACTTCGCGCGCCGCCGCCGCGGCCATGGCGGCGGACAACAGGCCCCAATCGGCACAGGGCGCGAATTGCATTTCGCGGAACATCCCCCGCGATGGGGTCGACAGGGTGGACGCCGTCATCGCGATGACCAGATCGCGCAGCCGGACCCGCGATTGCATCGCCCCCGCCGAGCCGATGCGGATCAGCGTCGTTGCGCCATAATCCCGGATCAATTCGTTGGCATAGATCGATAGCGAGGGCATGCCCATGCCCGAGCCCTGGATGGTGACGCGATGCCCGTTCCATGTGCCGGTGAAGCCCAGCATGCCACGGACCCGATTCACGCAAATCGGATCGTCCAGAAATGTCTCGGCGGCCCACTGCGCGCGCAGCGGGTCGCCGGGCATCAGGACGGTTTCGGCGATGTCGCCGGGCGCGGCGCCGATATGGATGGTCATGCGTCGCGCCCGATTGGCCTAGATCTCGAAATCGGATATCGGCCGACCGGCCGCTTCGGCTTCCTTGATCCAGTCGGGCTTGCGGCCCCGGCCCGACCAGGTCTTGGCCGGATCGTTGGGGTTGCGGTATTTCGGCGGCAATTTGCCGCGGGTACCGCTGCGCCGGCCTTTCGGTGCGGCACCGCTGCCGATCACATCGGACAGCGAAAAGCCAAAGGCGCCGACCGCCTTTTCGGCCGCTTCGCGTGCCGCCTTCATCTCTTTCTTGGAGACGTCCTTGAGCGTCTTCTCGATATCCGATTTGAGCTTTTCCAAATCGGCCCGGTTCAGCTTGGAAAGATCGATCTTCATTCTGTCACCCATTCTTGGATGGGTTCTGTATGCATATTGCGCGGGCCCATGCAATAGCGAAATGGTGCCACGGCAAAAGGTGATCGAAAGCTTACTCGGCGGCCACGGGCTTGGGGTCCACGACGGCAACGATATCGGCCATGATCCGATTGAGTTCGAAATCCTTCGGCGTATAGACGCGGGCAACGCCAAGCGCGCGCAACCGCGCGGCATCCTCGTCGGGGATGATGCCGCCGACAATCAACGGCACATGCGAAAGCCCGGCCTGTTGCAGCCGCGCGACGACCTCTTCGACCAGCGGCAGATGGCTGCCCGACAGGATCGACAGGCCGATCACATGGACCCCTTG
>DNSZ01000012.1:1861-10881 GCA_003500165.1 Paracoccaceae bacterium
GACGGTGCGCGCGACACGCCCGTGGGTCCGCGATATTCGCCATGCGCCGCGCGCATCACGCCCGCCCATTCGCCGGTGGTAGCACCTGCCCGTGCCGCCGCGATCGAGGCGGGCATGATGTTCTCGCCCGCGCCCGCCGCGCGCCGCAATTCGGCCAGCGCCGCATCGACGGCGGCCGCATCGCGTTCGTCTCTCCAGGCCTGCAGCCGGGCGATCTGGTCGGCCTCGACCCCGGGATCGACCGTCATGATGCCGCCATCCTCGCCCATCAGCGGGCTCGGTTCGCCCTCGGTCCAGCGGTTGACGCCGACGACCACGGTTTCGCCGGCCTCGATCCGCGCGATCCGTTCGGCATTTGAGTCCACAAGCCGGGCTTTCATGTAGTCGATGGCCGCGATCGCCCCGCCCTGGGCATCGAGATGGGCCAATTCGGCCTGCGCGCCGGTTTTCAGTTCGGCCACCTTGGCGGCCACCGCCGGGTTGCCGTCGAACAGATCGCCATATTCCAGCAAATCCGTCTCATAGGCGAGGATCTGCTGCATCCGCATCGACCATTGCTGGTCCCAGGGCCGGGGCAGGCCCAAAGCCTCGTTCCAGGCGGGCAGCTGCACCGCGCGGGCGCGGGCGTTCTTCGACAGGGTGACGGCGAGCATCTCGAGCAGGATGCGATAGACGTTGTTTTCCGGCTGCTGTTCGGTCAGCCCCAGCGAGTTGACCTGCACGCCATAGCGGAAGCGGCGGTATTTCGGGTCCTCCACGCCATAGCGGTCGCGGCAGATTTCGTCCCACAGCTCGGCAAAGGCGCGCATCTTGCACATCTCGGTGACGAACCGGATGCCGGCATTGACGAAGAACGAAATCCGCCCGGCGAGGCGGGGAAAATCCGCGGCCGGCACGCGGGGGCGCAATTCGTCAAGCACCGCCGTGGCGGTGGCCAGCGCAAAGGCGAGTTCCTGTTCGGGCGTCGCGCCGGCCTCCTGCAGGTGATAGGAACACACATTCATCGGGTTCCATTTCGGAATGTGGGAATAGCAATATTCCGCCACATCCGCGATCATCCGAAGGCTGGGCCTGGGCGGGCAAATATAGGTTCCGCGCGAAAGGTATTCCTTGATCAGGTCGTTCTGCACCGTGCCCTGCAGGCTGGACGGGTCGGCGCCCTGTTCCCGGGCCACCGCGATATAGAGCGCCAAGAGCCAGGGCGCGGTGGCGTTGATCGTCATCGAGGTGTTCATCTGGGCCAGCGGAATGTCCCGAAACAGCGTGCGCATGTCGCCCAGATGGGCGATCGGAACGCCGACCTTGCCGACCTCGCCGCGGGCCAGTTCATGGTCGCTGTCATAGCCCGTCTGGGTCGGCAGATCAAAGGCGACCGACAGCCCGGTCTGCCCCTTGGCCAGATTGGCGCGGTAAAGCGCGTTCGAGGCCGCGGCCGTGGAATGGCCGGCATAGGTGCGGATAAGCCAGGGGCGGTCCCTTTCTGCAGCGGTCATGGGCGGGCTCCGGGGTAACAAAATTGCGCTGAAGGGCTGCTTGCCGGAAGGATCGGGCGAAGTCAATTCGCCGCAGCGCGGCGGTATCCTGGCCCGACGGACAGCGGCGAGACAGAAAGTTACCCATTTGGGCGCCCGGCATGTTGCCATGTTGCGCAAGCGGGGCTATTGCGTGCCAGATCGCGCCGTGCTGCACTGCGGCACCGCGCAGAGAGCCACGCCAGGACGGAGACCAAGATGCCCCTCGACGCCGACGCCCCGATCGCCCCGTATGACGCCCCCGAAAAGGAGCTCTACGAGGTCGGCGAGATCCCGCCCCTGGGTTTCGTGCCGCCGAAAATGTATGCCTGGGCGATAAGGCGCGACCGCCATGGCGAGCCCGACAAGAGCTTTCAGGTCGAGGTGGTGCCGACATGGGAGCTCGACAGCCACGAGGTGCTGGTCTTCGTGATGGCCGCCGGCGTCAACTACAACGGCGTCTGGGCGGGCCTCGGCGTGCCGATCTCGCCCTTCGACGGGCATGGCGGCGCCTATCACATCGCCGGCTCGGACGCGGCCGGGATTGTCTGGGCGGTGGGCTCGGCGGTCAAGAGCTGGAAGGTCGGCGACGAGGTGGTGATCCACTGCAACCAGGACGATGGCGACGACGAGGAGTGCAATGGCGGCGACCCGATGTATTCGCCCAGCCAGCGGATCTGGGGCTATGAGACGCCCGATGGCGCCTTTGCCCAGTTCACCCGGGTTCAGGCGCAGCAGCTGATGCGCCGGCCGAAACATCTGAGCTGGGAGGAAAGCGCCTGCTACACGCTGACGCTGGCAACGGCCTACCGGATGCTGTTCGGCCACCACCCGCATGAGTTGAAGCCCGGCCAGAACGTGCTGGTCTGGGGCGCCTCGGGCGGGCTCGGATCGTTTGCGATCCAGCTGGCAAACACCGCCGGGGCGAATGCCGTCGCGGTGATCTCGGACGAATCGAAGCGCGATTTCGTTTTGCAGCTTGGGGCGAAGGGCGCCATCAACCGCAAGGATTTCGATTGCTGGGGGCAGCTGCCAACGGTCAACACCCCCGAATACAAGGCGTGGTTCACCGAGGCCCGCAAGTTCGGCAAGGCGATCTGGGACATCACCGGCAAGGGCAACAATGTCGACATGGTGTTCGAACACCCCGGCGAGGCGACATTCCCGGTTTCCACCTTTGTCTGCAAGAAGGGCGGGATGGTGGTGATCTGCGCCGGCACCACCGGGTTCAACTGCACCTTCGACGTGCGCTATATGTGGATGCACCAGAAACGGCTGCAGGGCAGCCATTTCGCCCATCTCAAACAGGCCGCGGCGGCGAACAAGCTGGTGATCGAGCAGCGCATCGACCCGTGCATGTCCGAGGTCTTTCCATGGGCCGAAATCCCCCAGGCGCATCTGAAGATGCTGAAGAACGAACACAAGCCGGGCAACATGGCGGTGCTGGTGTCGGCCGCCCGCACCGGGCTGCGCACCTTCGAGGACACGCTCGAGGCGAGCCGCGAAGCGCAGCGGGCGGGATGACCCCCGCCATGCCGCCGCTCTGAGCTGCGGAGAGCCTGATTTTTCTGGAAGAATCAGCCGGGCAAATCCTTCTAGAAGGATTTGGCCCAGCTTCGCCGGGCAGCGCGCCGGCCATGCGTGACGGATGACCCAGGCACTTTCCCCCGATCAGGCGGCCGCGCGGGACCGGATCGCCGATGTGCTGCGCGAAACGGGCGTCGATATCGACGCGGGCAGCGCCGCGCCCGCCCCGGCGCGGGGGGCAGCCCAGGTGCTGGCCATCACCGGCAAGGCCGGATCGGGCAAGACGCTGCTGCTGGCCACGGTGGTCAAGGCGCTGGCGGCTGCCGGAGTGGAGGCGGTGTCGGGCGAGCATGAACCCCGCCGCACCCGCGACAAGCGGAACTTCGCCGTGCTGGCGCCGACCAACAAGGCAGCCAGCGTGCTGCGCAACCATGGGGTGCCGGCCACCACCATTCACCGGATCGTCTATACCCCGGTCTATGCGCCGGAATTCCAGAAGATCGCCGACTGGCTGGCGGGGCAGGGGCCGAAACCGGCCGAAGGCAAGCTCGATGCGCAGGCGCTCGACCGCGCCCACGCCTTCTTTGCCCGCACCCCGTCGATCCCCGGCGCGTTGGCCGCCGCCGGGCTGCGCGGATCGGATTTCATCACCGGCTGGACGCGGCGCAACGCGCCGCTCGATATCGCGCTCGTCGACGAGGCGTCGATGCTCGACGATGCGCAGTTCAAGGATTTGCAGCATCTGTTTTCCACCGTCATCCTGTTCGGCGACCCCGCGCAGCTTGCCCCGGTGGGTCAGCGCGGCGCGATGGTCTTCGACGGGCTGGCCGCGCCGCGACGGCTGGCGCTGCACCGCATTCACCGCCAGGCGGCCGACAACCCGATCCTCGATCTTGCCCATGCGCTGGGCGATCCGGCGATCGACTTTCACCGCTTCGAGGAACTTGTGGCTGATGCCGCGCGCGCCGACCCACGGGTCGCGGTGGCGGGCCGGGTGGCCGCCGGGCCGATGGCGCGCTCGCCGGTTCTGGTCTGGCGCAACGCCACCCGCATCCGGCTGATCCAGGCGTTCCGGGCCGCCCATGGGGCGCCCGGCGACGGCCTGATCCCTGGCGAGCCGCTGATCTGCGACGGCATCGAATTGCCGGTCAAGCACCGCAAGAAGCGGCTCGACCTCGAGGCGCGCGGGCTGATCAAGGGCGCTCAGGCGATCTGGCTGGGGCCGGGGCGCAAACCCGGCTTTGCGCGGCTGCATCTGATCGGTGCCGAGGATCCGCGCCTGTCGGTCGCGGCGATCATCAAGATCGAATACCCGGGCGAAGAGGAACCCGCGATCCTGACCGCGGCGCGCATGGGCGCGGCGTTTCTGCACGGCGCGGCGGTGACGATCCACAAGGCCCAGGGCAGCCAGTGGCCCGTGGTTCAGGTGTTTGCCCCCGATCTGTATGCGGCCGCCCGATCGGGCCGCGAAGAGGCCGGTCAGCCGCTGTGGAAACGGCTGGCCTATGTCGCGGTGACGCGCGCCGAAGAGCGGTTGGTCTGGGTGACCCGCTATCGGCTGGCCCGGCCGACAGCGCCGTTGTCGGTTGCCGATCTCGATGCCACGGTCGCCGATCTGCGGCTCGAGGCCGGCGGCTAGGCCGGGCCTTGCCCGGGGCGGTCGCCGCTTCTATACCTGCGTCCAGCGCGGGTGTAGCTCAATGGTAGAGCCGCAGCCTTCCAAGCTGAAGACGTGGGTTCGATTCCCATCACCCGCTCCATCCCCGGTTCCGCCTTGTCGGTTGTGCCGCGCCGCGCTAGGGTTTGGATCCAACGGACGCCGGATTGCCTGATGTCGAAACCACCCAAGCCCGAGGCCGAAGCGGCCGAGGATCGCGCGCGGTCGCGCAACATTGCCGCGCTGAACGGGCTGCGGCCGTTCCTGCGCCCGTATCGCTGGTTGATGGTCGCGGCGCTCGCCGCTCTGACGGCGACGGCGATGATCTCCCTTGTCTTGCCGCTGGCGGTGCGCGGTCTGGTCGACGAGCTGGCGGCCGGGCGCGTCGCCATGATCGACGATTACATCGTCGGGGCGCTGGTGATCGCGGGTCTGTTCGCTCTCGGTTCGGGCTTGCGGTTCTACCTCGTCACCCGGTTGGGCGAGCGGGTGGTCGCCGACATCCGCAAGGAGGTGTTCGCCCGCGTCCTGACAAAAAGCCCCGGATTCTTCGATTCGATCCTGACCGGCGAGGTGCTGTCGCGGATCACCACGGACACCACCCTGATCCAGTCGGTGATCGGCTCGTCGATTTCGGTCGCGCTGCGCAACATCCTGGTGCTGATCGGCGGTGCGCTGCTGATGCTGCTGACCTCGGGTTCGCTGACGCTGATGGCGCTGATGGCGGTGCCGGTGGTGGTGCTGCCGATTGTCATCCTGGGCCGGCGGCTGCGGCGGCTGTCGCGGGTCAATCAGGACTGGATCGCGGCCAGCTCCGGGCGTGCTTCCGAGGCGCTGTTGTCGCTGCAGACGGTCCAGGCCTTCAACAACGAAGATGTCGCCCGCAGGGCCTTTGACGAGGTCACCGAGCAGGCGTTCCGCACCGCGGTCAAGCGGGTGGTCACCCGATCGGCGCTGACGATCATCGTGATCTTCCTGGTCTTCTCGGCCGTCGTCGGGTTGATGTGGGCCGGCTCGATGGCGGTCAAACTCGGCAACATGACGCCGGGTGAAATGGCGCAATTCGTGATCTATGCGATCATGGTCGCGGGGTCGGCCGGCGCGCTCTCCGAGATCTGGGGCGAGTTGCAACGCGCCGCCGGGGCGACCGAGCGGCTGATCGAACTGCTCGAGGCCGAGGACAATGTGAAGGACCCGGTCCATCCGCTGCCCGCGCCGCAGCCGGTGCGCGGCCGGATCGCGTTCGAGGATGTGACCTTTCGCTATCCGTCGCGGCCGCAGATCCCGGCGCTGGACCGGCTTTCCTTTACCGTGCAGCCCGGCGAGACGGTGGCGCTGGTCGGCCCGTCGGGCGCGGGAAAGACCACGGTCATCCAGATGCTGCTGCGGTTCTACGACCCCGATACCGGGCGCATCACGCTTGACGGGGTGCCGCTCGACCGCATGACGCGGTCGGATTTTCGCCGCTCGATCTCGATGGTGCCGCAGGACCCGGTGATCTTTGCCGACACGGCGCGGGAGAACATCCGCTTTGGCAAGCCCGGCGCCAGCGATGCCGAGGTCGAGGAGGCGGCGCGCATGGCCGCCGCGCATGACTTCATCGCGGCGCTGCCGCGCGGCTACGATTCCTATGTCGGTGAGCGGGGCATCATGCTGTCGGGCGGGCAGAAACAGCGGATCGCCATTGCCCGGGCGATCCTGCGCGACGCGCCGGTCCTGCTGATGGACGAGGCCACATCGTCGCTTGACGCCGAATCGGAGCGGCTGGTGCAGCGGGCGGTCGACGCGCTGACCCGCGACCGCACCACCATCGTCATCGCGCACCGGCTGGCCACGGTTCGCCGCGTCGATCGCATCCTGGTGTTCGACGAGGGCCGGATCGTGGCGCAGGGCAGCCATGAAAACCTGGTCGCCATGGGCGGCCTTTATGCCCGGCTCGCCCGGCTGCAATTCACCGAGGGCATCGCGGCGGAATAGGCTCCGCCGGGGCCCGGCGCGGTTTCGCTTGCCTCCCGCCGCCGCTGCGCCCATCTTGGCTGGAATTTGGCAATAGCGGTCGGACCAACCGACCCGGTTAGGGGAGGCCAGCCATGGCGGAAGTGGTGACGCTTGCGGACAAGCGGGCGATTGAGGGCGCGATGCCCTGGGCGGAGCGCGCGCCCGCGACCACGCTTTACGAGTGCATCTGCCGGGCGGCGGACCGGTTTCCCGACCGGCCGGCGGTGTCGTTTCAGCTGACCTCGGGGCCCGGCGACGCGGCCGAAACGCTGAGCTGGGCGGAATTGCGCGCCGAGGTGACGCGCACCGCGAACATGCTGCGCGCGCTTGGCGTGGGCGAGGGCGACACGGTCGCCTATCTGCTGCCGAACGCGACCGAGACGGTGTTGACCCTGCTGGGCGGCGCGGTGGCGGGGATCGTCAACCCGGTGAACCCGTTGCTGGAGGCCGAACAGATCGGCGGCATACTGAAGGCGACGAACGCCAAGGTCCTTGTCACGCTGAAAAGCATGCCGAAGACCGATGTGGCCCAGAAGGCCGCCGAGGCGCTGAAGCTGGCACCCAATGTGGAAACCGTGATCGAGGTCGATCTCAAGCGGTATCTCAAGCCGCCCAAATCCTGGATCGTGTCGCTGATCCGCCCGAAAATGCCCAAGGATCGGCCGCAACGGATTCTGGATTTCACCGAGGAAAAGGCCCGCCATCGTTCCGATGCGCTCGATTTCCCGGATGCCACCGGCGACCGGGTCGCGGCCTATTTCCACACCGGTGGCACCACCGGCCTGCCGAAGGTGGCGCAGCATCGCTATTCGGGCTTTGTCTATAACGGCTGGGTGGCGCATGAATTGCTGTTCACCGAAAACGACGTGCTGTTGTGCCCGCTACCGCTGTTCCATGTCTTCGCCGCCTATGCGGTCATGATGGCGGCGGTCGCCTCGGGTGGGCATGTGGTGTTGCCGACCCCGCAGGGCTATCGCGGCGACGGCGTGTTCGACAATTTCTGGAAGCTGATCGAACGCTGGGGCGTGACCTTTCTCGTGACCGTGCCGACCGCCGTGTCGGCGCTGATGCAGCGCAAGGTCGATGCCGATGTCTCGACACTGAAGACCGCGATCTCGGGCTCGGCCGCGCTTCCGGTCGAGCTTTACACGCGGTTTCGCGACGCCACCGGGGTCGAGATCATGGAGGGCTACGGCCTGACCGAGGCGACCTGCCTTGTCGCCTGCAACCCCTATCACGGCGAAAAGCGAATCGGGTCGATCGGGTTGCCGCTGCCCTACACCGATGTGCGCATTCTCCACTGTGCCGAGGATGGAACGGTCGAAAAGGAATGCGAAACCGACGAGGTCGGTGAAATCTGCGTTCGCAACCCGGGCGTCTATGCCGGCCGGACCTATGTCGAGGGGCACCGCAATGCCGGGTTGTTCGCCGATGGCGAATGGCTGCGCACCGGCGATCTGGGCCGGGTCGATGCGCAGGGCTATATCTGGATCACCGGACGGGCCAAGGACATCATCATCCGCTCGGGCCACAACATCGACCCCGCCGTGATCGAGGAAGCGCTGATGGCGCATCCCGCGGTGGCGTTCGTCGGCGCGATCGGCCAGCCCGATCCGCGCACCGGCGAGATGCCCTGCGCCTATGTCGAACTGGTTGCGGGCGGCCAGGTGAACACCGAACAACTGCTGCGCCACGCCCGCGAAACCATCCCCGAACATGCCGCGATCCCGAAATATGTCGAGATCGTCGACGAACTGCCGAAGACCGCGGTCGGCAAGATCCTGAAGAACGAATTGCGCAAGTGCGCGATTGCCCGGGTCTATTCCGACGCGCTGGCCGCCGCGGATATCCCCGCGGGGGTGCCCGAAGTCTATGAGGACCCGAAGCGCGGGCTGGTGGCCCGCGTCATCCGCCGGCAGGACGGGTCCGATGTGGATGGCCGGGTCGCCGAATGCCTGGGCCATTTCACCCTGCCCTGGGAATGGAAGGACTGATACAAACGGTCATCGTCAGTGACCGTTGGTATGACTCGTCCGAGATATTGGCATTGCGCGGATGCCGCGTCATCCTGCCTTCGGGCTATCAGGGGCTGCGGCCGCCCCGCCTTGGCGATCGCATCCTGCAGATGGGCGCCGCGAAGCTCGTATTCCATCGTGATCTCCTGGTCCTGGCATGGATATCGCCAGGATGCCGATGTGGGATGAGCCTCCTGTTGACCCTGCCTGCGGTGGCCGCGCGGGACCGAAATTTCTAGAAATTTCGGCCAAGGCAGGTTTTTCTGGAAAAACCTGCCCCGGTGGCACAGGATTGCGAGGAACCCGATGCCC
>DNSZ01000057.1 GCA_003500165.1 Paracoccaceae bacterium
GGCGCCGGCCCATGCTGGTCGCATGGGCCGTGGCTGGTGGCTTGCGTTGCTCCCAGGCTTGGCAGGGCGCGCGGGGCCGTGACCTTCGCTGGGTGGGCGCCCTGGAACGGGTGGGCTGGGCGATTTACGGCGCAACACACCCCCAACGGCATCGCGACTTGCCCCGTCGCAATGCACCCGCGTCGTGCCGGAGGCACGCCGTCGGCGTGACCGGCGAGGCGCGCCGCCCCATGACGGGGCTTTCCAAGCCCGTGCCGCGCGGCTAGACCGCCGCCCAGCGGGGCGTAGCGCAGCCTGGTAGCGCGACGGCTTTGGGTGCCGTAGGTCGTGAGTTCGAATCTCGCCGCCCCGACCAGCTCCGCCATGTCGGTTGGCCTTGCCGGGGACGCTGCCGCCCCATAGGCTGTGGCCCATGGATGATGCGCCCCTGATCGACCCCTTCGCCCGCCCGATCACCTATCTTCGGGTTTCGGTCACCGACCGCTGCGATTTCCGCTGCGTCTATTGCATGGCCGAGAACATGACCTTCCTGCCCAAGGCCGAGCTTCTGACCCATGCCGAGCTTGACCGGCTGTGTTCGGCCTTCATCGGGCTGGGCGTCAGGAAGCTGCGGATCACCGGGGGCGAACCGCTGGTGCGGCGCGACATCCTGACCTTCTTCCGGTCGATCGCGCGGCATCTGCGGACCGGCGCGCTGCAGGAATTGACGCTGACGACCAATGGCTCGCAACTGACCCGCTTCGCCGCCGAGCTTGCCGAATGCGGGGTGCGGCGGGTCAATGTCTCGCTCGACACGCTCGATCCGGCGCGGTTTGCCGAGATCACCCGCTGGGGCCGCCTCGACCAGGTGCTCGACGGGATCGCCGCGGCGCAGGCGGCCGGCCTGCGGATCAAGATCAACACCGTCGCGCTGAAAGGCGTGAACGAGGACGAGCTGTTCGATCTGGTGCAATGGTGCGCCGCGGGCGACATGGACCTGACCTTCATCGAGGTGATGCCGATGGGCGATATCGGCGGCGAGGATCGGCTGGGCCAGTACTGGCCGCTATCCGATGTCCGGGCCCGCCTGGCCGAGCGGTTCACGCTGATCGAACTGGCCGAATCCTCGGGCGGGCCGGCGCGCTATGTCCGGCTGCAGGAGACCGGGCAGAAGATCGGCTTCATCACGCCGCTGACCCATAATTTCTGCGAAAGCTGCAACCGCGTGCGGGTGACCTGCACCGGCCAGCTCTTCATGTGTCTGGGCCAGGAAGATCAGGCGGATCTGCGGGCGCCGCTGCGCGCCCATCCCGGCGATGACGGCCCGCTGGAGGCGGCGATCCGCGCCGCCATCGCGCGCAAGCCCAGGGGGCATGATTTCGACTATTCGCGCCGGCGGATCGACGGCCAGATGCCCCGCCATATGAGCCATACCGGCGGATGACCCCGCCCCGCCGGATGACGGCGACGGAACGACAGAGCGAGCCCCGCGATGCCCAAACTCGATCCCGACAGCGCCCCGCTCAAGACCGGCTCGATCTATCCCGCGCCCTATGACGCGATGATAGCCGGGCGATCCTCGCGGCGGCTGGGTCAGGCCGGCGGGCTGACGCAGTTCGGCGTCAATCTGGTGACGCTGGAACCCGGTGCCCTGTCCTCGCTGCGCCATTGGCACCAGGAGGAGGACGAGTTCGTCTGGGTGACCGAGGGCATACTGACCCTGGTCGAGGACGCGGGCGAGACCGAGATGCGCCCGGGCGATTGCGCGGCCTTCCCGGCCGGCAACCCGAACGGGCATCACTTCGTCAACCGGACCGGCCAGCTGGCCCGCTTCCTGGTCGTCGGCACGAAATCCCCGCGCGAGGTCGCGACCTATTCCGATGTCGACATGCGGGTCGAGATCGATGGTGCCACGGCCAGCTTCACCCGCCGCGACGGCAGTCCGCTCGCGGGGACGGACTGAATGCCCAAGCGCAGCCCGCTGCCTCCGAAGCCGGAATCGGATACCGTCCCCATCGGGGCCGGTCCGGTCTTCATGTCTTGACCACAGGAGCCGATAGATGACCGATTTCCACTATGCCGTCGATGCCGATGGCGTCGCCACCATCGCCTGGGACATGCCGGGCAAGTCGATGAATGTCCTCAATCTCGACGCGCTGGAGGAGCTCGACGCCGCGATCGACGCCGCGCTTGGCGACGATGCGGTGAAGGGCATCGTCATCACCAGCGGAAAGAAGGATTTCGCCGGCGGCATGGACCTCAATGTCATCGCCAGGATGAAGGAAATGGCCGGCGACGATCCCGCAAAGGGCCTGTTTGACGGGATCATGCGGATGCATGCCGTGCTGCGCAAGATCGAACGCGCAGGCATGGACCCCAAGACGCTGAAGGGCGGCAAGCCGGTGGCCGCCGCCCTGCCCGGCACCGCGCTCGGCATCGGCTTCGAAATCCCGCTCGCCTGCCACCGCATCTTTGCCGCCGACAACCCGAAGGCCAAGATCGGGCTGCCGGAGATCCTGGTCGGCATCTTCCCGGGTGCGGGCGGCACGACGCGGATGGTGCGCAAACTCGGCGCGATGGGCGCGTCGCCCTATCTGCTGGAGGGCAAGCTGCTGGACCCGCAAAAGGCCAAATCGGCGGGGCTGATCGACGAAGTCGCCGATGACCCCGTGGCCGCGGCGAAGGCCTGGGTGCTGACCGCAAAGGATGCCGATCTGGTGAAACCCTGGGACGCCAGGGGCTACAAGATGCCGGGCGGCACCCCCTATCATCCGGCGGGCTTCATGACCTTCGTCGGCGCCAATGCCATGGTGATGGGCCGCACCAAAGGCGTCTATCCGGCCGCAAGGGCGATGCTGTCGGCGGTCTATGAGGGCGCGCTGGTGCCCTTCGACACCGCGCTGACGATCGAGGCGCGGTGGTTCGTCAACGTGCTGATGAACCCGTCCTCGGCGGCGATGATCCGGTCCCTGTTCATCAACAAGGAGGCGTTGGAAAAGGGCGCGAACCGCCCCGCCGAACCCGACCAGAAGGTCGCCAGGCTGGGCGTNNCGCCGATTACATGGACAAGGGCATCAAACGGGGCAAGGCGACGCCCGAGAAGAAGGAAGAGGTGCTGGGCCGGATCACGGCGACGACCGATTACGCCGCGCTGGCGGGCGCCGATCTGATCGTCGAGGCAGTGTTCGAGGACCCCGCCGTGAAGGCCGATGTCGCCCGCAGGGCGGAAGAGGCCGCGGGACCCGATTGCATCTTCGCCACCAACACCTCGACCCTGCCGATCACCGATCTGGCCCGGGCAAGTGCCCGGCCGGACCAGTTCATCGGCATCCATTTCTTCAGCCCGGTCGAAAGGATGCTGCTGGTCGAGATCATTCGGGGCCGGCAGACCGGCGACCGCGCGGTGGCCAAGGCGCTCGATTTCGTGCGCCAGATCCGCAAGACCCCGATCGTGGTGAACGATGCGCGCTTCTTCTATGCCAATCGCTGCATCATCCCCTATCTCAACGAGGGCATCCGCATGGTGGGCGAGGGCGTCGAACCAGCGCTGATCGAAAACGCGGCCCGACTGGTGGGCATGCCGTTGGGGCCGTTGCAACTGGTCGACGAGACCTCGATCGATCTCGGCGTCAAGATCGCCAGGGCGACGAAGGCGGCGATGGGCGATGCCTACCCGGACGATGCGGTCGACGATGTGATCTTCTGGCTGGCCGATCAGGGGCGGATGGGGCGCAAGGCCGCGGCCGGCTTCTATGCCTATGACGAAAAGGGCAAACGGCAGGGGCTGTGGGAGGGCTTGGCCGCGCGCTACCCGGCCGCCACCGACCAGCCCGATCTGACGGAGGTCCAGCACCGGCTGCTGTTCGCCCAGGTGCTCGAAGCCGTCCGCGCCTTCGAGGCCGGCGTACTGACCGACATCCGCGAAGGCGATGTCGCCGCGATCCTCGGCTGGGGCTTTGCGCCCTGGTCAGGCGGGCCGTTTTCCTGGCTCGACATTCTGGGCGCCGGCCGGGCGGTGGAGATCGCCGAGGGCCTGGCCGCCCGGCACGGGCCGCGCTTTTCCCCGCCCGATCTGCTGCGCAAAATGGCGGCCGAGGGCGGCACGTTTTACGCCGCCTATGGCGACGGTCGCGCGGCGGCCGCGTAGGGACCGACGGCGCTTGACCGGGACCGGTCGGCGCCGCCCAGCCCCGCAGCCCCGTTGCATCGCCCGGCCGCACCGCCATACTGGCAGGAAGACCGCAAGGGAGGATCGCCATGGGCTGGATGGCCGACGAGACCGGGCTGGGCAAAACCCCAGCCAACCATGTGCCGCTGACGCCGTTGTCGCATCTCAACCGCGCGGCGCGGGTGTTCCCCGGGCGCGAGGCCTGGGTCTATGGCGCACGCCGCATGACCTATGCCGACTACCACGACCGGGTGACGCGCCTCGCCTCGGCCCTGGCGAGGCGCGGCATCGAACCGGGCGATGTGGTCGCCACCCTCCTGCCCAACATCCCCGCGCAAAGCGAAGCCGCCTTTGGCGTGCCGGCGGCGGGTGCGGTGCTGAACACGATCAACATCCGGCTCGATGTCGCCACGGTGTCCTATATCCTCGACCATGGCGGGGCCAAGGCGGTGCTGGTCGACCCGCAATTCGTGCCGCTGCTGGCAGCCGCGATCGACGAGATGGAGGGCGAGGCGCCGCTGGTGATCGAGGTCGCCGACGATGCCGCCGGCGTGCATGCCTCGGGCCATTGCGTGGAATACGAGGCGCTGCTGGCCGAGGGCGATCCAGCCTTTCCCTGGATCATGCCCGAAGACGAATGGGAGAGCCTGGCGCTCAACTACACCTCAGGCACCACCGGCCGGCCGAAGGGCGTGGTCTATCACCATCGCGGCGCCTATCTGAACACGCTGGGCACGGCGATGAGCTGGCAGATGGGGCTTTGTCCGCGCTATCTGCAGATCGTGCCGCTGTTTCACTGCAATGGCTGGTGTCACACATGGATGATGCCCGCCCTGGGCGGCACCGCCATCTGCTGCCGCGACATCACCGCCGCCGCGATCTATGCCGCGATCGCCGATGAGGGCGCGACGCATTTCGGTGGCGCACCGATCGTGCTCAACATGCTGGTCAACGCCAGGGACGACGAACGCCGCGCCTTCGACCACCGGGTCGAGGTGTTTACCGCCGGCGCCCCGCCACCTTCTGCCACGCTCGCCGCGGTGGAAAGGCTCGGCTTCCATGTGATGCAGGTCTACGGCCTGACCGAAACCTATGGCCATGTCACCGAATGCATCTGGAACGCCGACGCCTGGGACGGGCTGGACGAAGCGGAGAAATCCGCGATCAAGGCGCGCCAGGGCGTGGCCCAGCCGATGATGGAGGACATCGCGGTGCTGGACCCCGAGACCATGGAGCAGGTGGCGATGGACGGCCAGGCGCTGGGCGAGATCATGATCCGCGGCAATTGCGTGATGAAAGGCTATCTGAAGAATCCCCGCGCCACCGAAAAGGCGTTCGCCGGCGGGTATTTCCATTCCGGCGACATCGCGGTGCAGCACGCGGACGGCTACATGCAGATCGCCGACCGGGCGAAGGACATCATCATCTCGGGCGGCGAGAATGTCAGCTCGGTCGAGGTCGAGGGCGTGCTGATGCACCACCCCGAGGTGCTGCTCTGTGCCGTGGTGGCCAAACCGGACGAGAAATGGGGCGAGGTGCCGTGCGCCTTTGTCGAGCTGAAGGACGGCCACACGGCCGACGAGGCCCAGTTGATCGGCTTTTGCCGGCAGCGGCTGGCCGGCTTCAAGACACCGAAACAGGTGATCTTTCAGGAGCTTCCCAAGACATCGACGGGCAAGATCCAGAAGTTCCAGCTGCGCGAGATCGCCCGCGCGCTGTAATGGCAGCGGTCATTGCGAATGACCGTCGACATCATCCCCGGTGGACGGGGCGCGGTATGGCGCAATCCTTATGGCAAACGCTCGGCGTTGGTTCGAACAAGGTGAAACCGGGTGTGGATCGGCATGCAAAA
>DNSZ01000100.1 GCA_003500165.1 Paracoccaceae bacterium
ACCAGGCTGCGCTACGCCCCGCTGGGCGGCGGTCTAGCCGCGCGGCACGGGCTTGGAAAGCCCCGTCATGGGGCGGCGCGCCTCGCCGGTCACGCCGACGGCGTGCCTCCGGCACGACGCGGGTGCATTGCGACGGGGCAAGTCGCGATGCCGTTGGGGGTGTGTTGCGCCGTAAATCGCCCAGCCCACCCGTTCCAGGGCGCCCACCCAGCGAAGGTCACGGCCCCGCGCGCCCTGCCAAGCCTGGGAGCAACGACGGCCAAGTGCCGCAGCCCATGCGACCAGCATGGGCCGGCGCCCGCCCCGCCCCGTCACGCCGGAGGCGTGCCTGCGGCACGACGCGGGCGCCATTGCAACGCTGCAAGAAGCGGTGTTCTTGGGGGTGGTGTGCAGCATAAACCGCCCAGCCCATCCGTTCCAAGGCGCCCACCCCGGGGCGGGCGCCGGACAACGGATATGGAATGCGTCAGGGACCGCGGCGCCCGAGCGTTGCGCCTGCCCCAAGCGGGCACCGGCCGCGCGCGCCCTTCCAAGTCTGGGATGAACGGATGCCACATGCCTCCGGGACGGGCGACCAGCCCGGCCCGGCGCCCGCCCCGCCCCGTCACGCCGGAGGCGTGCCTGCGGCACGACGCGGGCGCATTGCGACGCAGCAAGAAGCGGTGTCGTTGGGGGTGGCGTGCGGCATAAACCGCCCAGCCCGCCCGTTTCAAAGCGCCCACCCCGGGGCGGGCGCCGGTCCCGGAGTGCTTAGTGAAGTAGTCATAGCCTTGGTTTGTTAAGCCGGCTTGTGACCGGTCCTGGTTGACCAGTTTGCGCGCTGGCCCGGCCGGATGTTTGGAACTGCAAGCAAACAGCATATTGTGCAATGGCATGAAGTTGCTTCCGACAAAAGGCAATCATATGATCCAGCTGAAAACAATTCTGGGTTCTTCTCGCTCACGACCATGCCGCGCTTTGTCCTACTAATCTGCTGGATCATCTGTTGAAGCCGACCGCGTGCCAAAGGTGCAATTCTTCTACGAAAAGCGACATACTTGCTCTCGGCAAGCTTCCATATCCCCAGGGTATTGCTGCGAACCCAATGCGACGACTCCCAAAGAAGTGGGTTCGTTTTGGAATAGAAAACACACACCTCCGTGCACCCGCCGCTCGGTGGATAAGGCAACACGTGTGCGGCACCATATATATGGCGACCTGTCCTTGCCATGTAGGTTACTGGCAGAAACTGTATCGAGAGCACTTGAGTATGCTCAACGGACTCGAAGGAACCAATCCTCCATTTTGATATCACTCGGTCTTCTGGTAGGAATGGTGGTTGGTGTGACGCCAGATTGTCATTGACTGCGTATCGGCACACGCCACTCCTGTGAAGGCTTACTTTGGAGACAACCCCCAAACCGGCCGCAGTGATATATACGTCACCTGCCCTCTGAAACGCTGTCCAGCGATCTGAATACGCAACCCCGTCAAACTGGACTTGAAATCGGAGTTTTTCATTGTTTTGTAGAAGGTTCATCATACTACCGGCATGGAGTGGACGGCCGCTACCTCCCCCGCCTCCGCACATTTCCGCCCCTTTGCCCGGCCCGGCCGGCCTTTGACCGGCCTTCGGCCTTGGATGCCGCCTCGACCGCGTCCTCGATCGCCGATTGGCGGGCCAGCGGGTCGTCATGGACGATCAGATCCACCGTCTCCAGCCGTTTGATCTCATCTCGCAAACGCGCGGCCTCCTCGAATTCCAGGTTCTCGGCGGCCTTCAGCATCGCCGCCTTCAGCCCATCGAGATGCGCCGCCAGATTGGCCCCCACCAGCGGCTTTTCGACCTGTGCCGTGACGCGGGCCATATCGGTATCGCCCTTGTAGAGGCCGGCCAGCACATCCTCGACATTCTTCTTCACCGTTTCGGGCGTGATGCCGTGTTCGGTATTGTAGGCGATCTGCTTTTCGCGCCGCCGGTCGGTTTCGCGCAACGCGCGCTCCATCGAGCCGGTGATCCGGTCGGCATACATGATGACCCGGCCCTCGGCATTGCGGGCCGCCCGGCCGATGGTCTGGATGAGCGAGGTTTCCGAGCGCAGGAACCCCTCCTTGTCGGCATCCAGAATCGCCACCAGCCCGCATTCGGGGATGTCGAGCCCCTCGCGCAGCAGGTTGATCCCCACCAGCACGTCGAAGGCGCCGAGCCGCAGATCGCGCAGAATCTCGATCCGCTCGATCGTGTCGATGTCCGAATGCATGTAGCGCACCCGCACCCCCTGTTCGTGCAGGTATTCGGTCAGATCCTCGGCCATGCGTTTCGTCAGCGTGGTGACCAGCACGCGGTTGCCGGCCGCCGCCACCCGGCGCACCTCATCGAGCAGATCGTCGACCTGCATCTCGACGGGGCGGATTTCCACCGGCGGGTCCAGAAGCCCGGTTGGCCGGATCACCTGTTCGGTGAACACGCCCCCCGTCTGTTCCATCTCCCAGGGCCCCGGCGTGGCCGAGACGAACACCGATTGCGGGCGCATCGCATCCCATTCCTCGAACTTGAGGGGGCGGTTGTCGGTGCAGGAGGGCAGGCGGAACCCGTGTTCGGCGAGCGTGAACTTGCGCCGGTAGTCGCCGCGATACATCCCCCCCAGCTGCGGCACGGTCACATGGCTTTCATCGGCGAAGACGATGGCGTTGTCGGGGATGTATTCGAACAATGTCGGCGGCGGCTCGCCGGGCGCGCGCCCCGTGAGGTAGCGCGAATAATTCTCGATCCCGCTGCACACGCCGGTCGCCTCCAGCATCTCCAGATCGAATTTCGTGCGCTGGTCGATCCGCTGCGCCTCGAGCAGTTTCCCTTCGGCCTCGAACTGGGCGACGCGCTGCTTCAGCTCGGCCTTGATGCCATGGATCGCCTGCTGCATCGTCGGGCGCGGGATCACGTAATGCGAGTTGGCATAGACCCGGACCTTGTCAAAACGGCCCGTGCGCTCCCCCGTCAGCGGGTCGAATTCGGCGATCCCTTCCAGCTCGTTGCCGAAGAAGGACAGCCGCCAGGCGCGATCCTCCAGATGGGCGGGCCAGATTTCCAGCGAATCGCCGCGGACGCGAAACGACCCGCGCTGGAACGCGGTATCGTTGCGGCGGTATTGCTGGGCCACCAGATCGGCCATCACCCGGCGCTGGTCATAGCTTTCGCCCGCCACCAGATCCTGGGTCATCGCGCCATAGGTCTCGACCGCGCCGATGCCATAGATGCAGGAGACCGAGGCAACGATGATCACGTCGTCGCGTTCCAGAAGCGCCCGGGTCGCTGCATGGCGCATCCGGTCGATCTGCTCGTTGATCTGGCTTTCCTTTTCGATGTAGGTGTCGGATCGGGGCACATAGGCCTCGGGCTGGTAGTAGTCGTAATAGCTGACGAAATATTCGACGGCATTGTCCGGGAAAAACCCCTTGAACTCGCCATAAAGTTGCGCCGCCAGCGTCTTGTTCGGGGCGAGGATGATGGCGGGGCGCTGGGTTTCCTCGATCACCCGCGCCATGGTGTAGGTCTTGCCCGTCCCGGTGGCGCCCAGCAGGACCTGGTCACGCTCCCCCGCGCCGATGCCCGCGCTGAGCTCGGCGATCGCGCCGGGCTGGTCGCCCGCCGCCGCGAATTCGGTCCGCATCACAAGGCGCCGGCCGCCTTCGAGTTTGGCGCGCGGCTGCGCCGGGGTGGGGGGCATCGCGCTCTCCTGGGCAGATAGACCCTGGCAAGGTTAGTCGCAGCAGCGCGGCACGCAACCGGTCCATCGCATGCCGATTTAACTCGTTTCAACTTAAGCGCTATTTTCTCTTGCTTCGCGCGAATTTCCGAATATGCTTGAATGGCAAGCAGCAGACGGTTGCCGGTCGGGGCGGCACCACCCACCCCACCCCTCGCTCCCAAGCTCCGGCCGGTAACCGCGCTGCGCGAAAGCCCCTCTTGCAACCCCCGCGTGCGACCCTAGGGTGGCGCGCGGACCCGTTTGCGTTCGGAGGCATGCATGAAGGCGCGAATCTTCCGCCCGGCCAAGACCGCCATGCAGTCGGGCCAGGCCCGAACCCATGAATGGGTGCTGGAATTCGCCCCGGCGGAGGCGCGCCAGATCGATCCGCTGATGGGCTGGACCGGGTCGGGCGACACCCAGCGTCAGGTCCGGCTGCGCTTTGAGAGCGAAGCGGCAGCGCGAACCTATGCCCGTGAGAACGGGATCGATGCGGTGGTGGTCGCGCCGCATGGCCGCAAGCCCAACATCCGGCCGCGCGGCTATGGCGAGAATTTCGCCACCGGCCGGCGGGGCGCCTGGACCCACTGAATGGCGCTGACGATCCGGCGCGCCGATCCCGGCGCCTCCGACATCCGGCCGATCGTTGCGGCGCATCTGGCGCATTCCCGGGCGACGACACCGCAGACCTCGTGCCACACGATGACGGTCGACGAGATGACGGCCGATACAGGGCTGATGTTCTGGGCGGTCCATGACGGGACCCGTGCGGTGGGGTGCGGCGCGCTCAAGCCGCTGGGCGACGGAACCGCCGAGGTGAAGTCGGTCCATGTCATCGAGGACGCGCGGGGCCGCGGCATCGCCCGGTTGCTGATGGTGCATCTGGCGGACGCGGCGCGCGCCCTTGGCCACACCGCACTGGTGCTGGAAACCGGGTCCGAGCGCGTGCCGGGCTATGACGCGGCGCGCGCGCTTTACCAGCGGCTCGGCTATCGCCGCTGCGGTGTTCTGCCAGGATACCGGCGCGACCCCAACAGCGTGTTCCTGCGCCTCGACCTGTGACTTCATGGCCTCGGTCGGCAAGGCTTCCTGCGCCCGCCGCGGACGGCACCAGAGGGGCAGGCACGATGTCCAATGGAGTCCCTGCGCCGTGCCGGCCCCGTGGACGTGCCGCGCGCGCCGCGCTATGAAAGGCCAAAGCGGCCCCTTAGCTCAACCGGATAGAGCAGCCGACTTCTAATCGGCAGGTTGAGGGTTCGAATCCTTCAGGGGCCGCCAGGATTGCCCGCATCGGCGTGCCTGGCCGAGCTGTGTGCCACCCAGGGTTTCATTCGGGCTCTCCCCATGGCGGACCTTGACAGCGCCGCCGCGCCCGGACTAACAGTCGCATCGTCGCGGGCTATCGGCCCGCGTTTGTCATTGACACCGCCCCTGTCGGGGCGCGCTGCCCGGGGCGCGGCACCTGCCGCACGAACAGCCGGAAACGGGGGCCGAAGGGCGCGAGGGAAAAGGATGGCGCGATGTATGCGGTCATGAAGACCGGCGGCAAACAGTACCGGGTGCAGCCCGGCGACATGCTGCGGGTGGAAAAACTGCCGGCCGAGGCCGGCGATACGGTCGAATTCGATCAGGTCCTGATGCTGGGCGGCGACGGGCCGCAGGTTGGCACCCCTCTGGTGGCGGGCGCTGCGGTGCAGGCGGAAATCGTCGAGCAGGTGAAGGCCGACAAGGTCATCACCTTCGTGCGTCGCCGCCGCAAGCATTCCTCGAAACGCCGGCGCGGCCATCGCCAGGCGCTGACCCTGATCCGGATCACCGGGATCACCGCCGATGGCGCGACCCTGGCCGAGACGGCCCAGACGACGCCGGCAGAACAGGCGGCGCCGGCGGCGACCGCCCCCGAAGCGCAAAAGACGGAGGACTGAACGATGGCACACAAGAAGGCAGGCGGTTCCTCGCGCAACGGTCGCGATTCGGCGGGCCGGCGCCTGGGGGTCAAGAAATTCGGCGGCGAGGCCGTCATCCCCGGCAACATCATCCTGCGCCAGCGCGGCACCAAATGGTGGCCGGGCAGCGGCGTCGGCATGGGCCGCGACCACACCATCTTTGCCACGGTTCCGGGCGCGGTGACCTTCCACAAGGGCCTCAAGGGCCGCACCTTTGTCTCGGTAGCCCCGGCGGCGGACAGCCCGGGCGACTAGCCGGACCCGACAGCGCCAGACGCCAAGGGGGACCGGCATCGCCGGTCCCCCTTGACGTTTCGGCCATGCCGAAGGGAGGACGCCATGCACCATCAGAAACTCACCGGGCAGCAGGTCATCCCGGCCGGTCGCATCGTGTTGCGGCCGCTCCGGCCCGAGGATCAGGGCGCGCTCACGCTCCATGCGGGCGATGAAAGGGTGGCGCGGATGACCAGCACGATCCCGCACCCGTTGCCGCCCGGCACCGCTGCGGCGTTCATCGAACGCGCGCTCGGCGAGCATCGGCGCGAGCATGTCTGGGCGATCGCCGGCGGCCCCGACGCGCCGCCCGGTCTTTTGGGGGTGATCTCGCTCAAGCCGCTCGATGCCGGCCAGTCGGAGATCGGCTATTGGGTCGTGCCGGCGTTCTGGAACACCCATATCGCCAGCACGGCGGTGGCCGCGCTGACCGATGCCAACCCGCTTGGCGATCGGACGATCTTTGCCAGCGTCTTTCAGGACAATCCGGTGTCGGCCCGGGTGCTGTCGCGCAACGGGTTCCAGTATCTGGGCGAGGCCGAGACCTATTCGGTCGCGCGCGCCGCGACGGTGCCGACCTGGACCTATCTGAAGACGCTGGGATGACGCCGACGCCGCCCGCCGCGCCCCGCATCGATACGGCGCGGCTGACCCTGCGCGCGCTTGCCGATGCCGACTGGCCCGATCTGCAACGCATCGCCACCGCGCCCGGCGTCGCGCGAATGCTCTATGTCGTCACCGAACCCTGGCCCGAGGCGGCGGTGCGGGCCTTCATCCGGCGCTGGCGCTGGCAGGGGCGGCTCGGCTATCGGCTGGCGGTCTGCCTGCGGGACGGGCCGATGATCGGCACGGTCGGCATCGGGCAATTCCCGGTCGAGACCTTCTATTTCCTCGACCCCGCGCATCACGGCCAGGGCTATGCGACCGAGGCGATGGGCGCCTTCCTCGCCGATGTGTTCGCCCGCTTTGCGCCCGTCGCGGTGACCGCCGAAGTGTTTCGGGACAATCCGGGCTCGGCCCGGGTGCTGGAGAAGCTCGGTTTCCGGCAGATCGGCACGCGCATGGGCCGCTCGGCCGCCCGGCTTGAGCCCGAGCCGGTCTGGCGCTATCGGCTGGTCTGCAACGAAGTGCGGGCCAACCGATGAAGTTCCTCGATCTCGCTCAGGTCCACATCCGGTCGGGGCGCGGCGGCAATGGCTGCGCCAGCTTCCGGCGCGAGAAATATGTCGAATATGGCGGGCCCGATGGCGGCGATGGCGGCCGGGGGGGCGATGTCTGGGCCGAGGCGGTGGACGGGCTGAACACGCTCGTCGATTTCCGCTATGCGCCGCATGTGTTCGCCGAAAACGGCCAGCACGGCATGGGCCAGCAGCGCACCGGGCGGTCGGGCGCCGACCGGGTGTTGCGCGTGCCCGTGGGGACCGAGATCCTCGACGAGGACGAAGAAACCGTGCTCGCCGATCTGACCGAACCCGGCCAGCGCGTGCGGCTTGCCCGGGGCGGCAATGGCGGCTTTGGCAATCTGCATTTCAGAACCGCGACCAATCAGGCGCCGCGCCATGCCAATCCCGGTCAGCCGGGGGTCGCGCGCACGCTGTGGCTGCGGCTGAAGCTGATTGCCGATGCGGGGCTTGTCGGGCTGCCGAATGCCGGCAAGTCGACCTTTCTCGCCGCGACCTCGAACGCCCGGCCGAAGATCGCCGACTACCCGTTCACCACGCTTGTCCCCAATCTGGGGGTGGTGGGCGTCGATGGCCGCGAATTCGTGCTGGCCGATATCCCCGGGCTGATCGCCGGGGCGCATCAGGGCAAGGGGATCGGCGACCGCTTCCTGGGCCATGTCGAGCGTTGCGCGGTGCTGCTGCATCTCGTCGATGCCACCGCCCCGGACCCGCTGCAGGATTGCGCCACATTGGTGCAGGAACTGGCGGCCTACGGCCATGGGCTGGTGGACAAGCCGCGCATCCTGGCCCTGTCGAAGGCCGATGCGCTCGACCCCGACGAGCTGACCGATATCCGCACCATGCTGCAGGAGGAACTCGGCCAAGCCGTCCTGCCGCTGTCGGCGGTCAGCGGGCTCGGCGTGACCGAGGCCTGTCGCGCACTGCTCGACGAGATCGATGCGGCGCGCGGGGCCGACGTCGCCCGCAGGGCGGAGGAGGCGCCATGGACGCCCTGAGCGGGTTCCGCCGCCTGGTGGTCAAGATCGGCTCGGCGCTGCTGGTGGCGCCCGACGGGGCGCTGCGTCAGGGCTGGCTCGACGGGCTCGCCGCCGATGTCGCCGCGATGCGCCAGGCCAGGCAGGATGTGGTGCTCGTCTCCTCGGGCTCGATCGCGCTGGGGCGCGCGGCGCTTGGTCTGCCTGCCGGCACGCTGCCGCTGGAACAGGCCCAGGCCGCCGCCGCCGTCGGGCAGATCCGGCTTGCCCGCGCCTATGAGGCGGCGCTGGCACCGCATGGGCTGGCCGCCGCCCAGGTGCTGGTGACGCTCGAGGACAGCCGCGATCGCCGCCGCTATCTCAACTCGCGGGCGACGCTGGCCACGCTTCTGGGGCTCGGCGTGGTGCCGATCGTGAACGAGAACGACACCGTGGCGACCGACGAGATCCGGTTTGGCGACAATGACCGTCTGGCGGCGCAGATCTCGGCCCTTGTCGGGGCGGATGGGCTGATCCTGCTGTCCGATATCGACGGCTTCTACTCGGCCGATCCGCGCCGCGACCCCGCGGCGCGCCGGTTCGACCGGATCGCCGCGATCACGCCCGAAATCGCCGCGATGGCGGGCGATGCCGGTACCGGCCTGTCGCGCGGCGGGATGCGGACAAAACTGATGGCGGCCGAGACGGCGACCGCGGCGGGCGCCACCATGGCGATCGCGGCGGGTGCGCTGGACCGGCCGCTGGCCGCACTGGCACGCGGCGCGCCGGCGACCTGGTTCGATGCCAAGGGCGACCCGGCCGCGGCCCGCAAGCACTGGATACGGTCGATGAAACCCGCCGGTGCGCTAACCGTCGACGCCGGTGCGACGGCCGCGCTGGCGCGTGGCAAATCGCTGCTGCCCGCCGGTGTCACCGATGTCGCGGGCGCGTTCGGCCGCGGCGATCCGGTGACGATTGCAGGCCCCGCGGGCCCGCTCGGCCAGGGGTTGATCCGCTACACCGCGGCCGAGGCACGCGCCATCGCCGGGCGACAGTCCAGTGACATCGCCGAAATCCTCGGCTATCCGGGCCGTGCGGCGCTCATTCACCGGGACGACATGGCGTTATGAAGGATATCGACGATGCGACCGCGCTGATCGCGGCAATGACCGAAGCGGCCCGCGCGGCGGCGCAGGCGCTGGCGCAAACCCCGGCAGCGGCAAAGGCCGCTGCGCTGGAGGCCGCGGCCGATGCGCTGTGCGACTCGGCGGGCACCGTGCTGGCGGCGAATACGCAGGACATGGCCGAGGCCGCCGACAAGCGGCTGTCACCGGCGATGCGCGACCGGCTGGCGCTTGACGCGGCGCGGATCGCGGGCATCGCTGCGGGGCTGCGCGCGGTCGCCGCCCAGCCCGACCCGGTGGGCGCGGTGATCGCCGAATGGCAGCAGCCGAACGGACTGCGCATCAAGCGGGTGCGCACCCCCATCGGGGTGATCGGCGTGATCTATGAAAGCCGCCCCAATGTGACGGCCGATGCAGGCGCGCTGTGTCTGAAGGCCGGCAATGCGGTGATCCTGCGGGGCGGCTCGGAAAGCCTGCACAGTTCGCAGGCGATCCATGCCGCGCTTCTCGCGGGGCTGCGTGCGGCCAACCTGCCCGAGGCGGCAATCCAGCTGGTCCCGACCCGCGACCGCGCCGCGGTGGGCGCGATGCTGGCCGCCCAGGGCGGCATCGACGTGATCGTGCCGCGCGGCGGCAAGGGGCTGGTGGGCCGCGTCCAGGCCGACGCGCGCGTGCCGGTCTTTGCCCATCTCGAAGGCATCTGCCACGTCTATGTCGATGCCGCTGCCGACGCGGAGATGGCGCGGCGCGTGGTGCTGAACGCCAAGACGCGGCGGACGGGGATTTGCGGGGCGGCCGAATGCCTGCTGGTGCATCGCGCGGCGGCGGGGCTTGGTCAGACCATCGTCGACGATCTGATGGCCGCCGGGGTCGAGGTCTATGCCGAGGGTCTGGCGGGCACGCGGCCGGCCACCCAGGCCGATTGGGGGACCGAGTTCCTGGACATGAAGATCGCGGCGCGACTCGTCGATGATATCGACGATGCGATGGACCATATCCGCCGCCACGGGTCGGGCCATACCGATGCGATCGTCACCGCCGACGATGCCGCAGCCGAGCGGTTCTTCGCCGGGCTCGACAGCGCGATCCTGATGCGCAACGCCTCGACCCAGTTTGCCGATGGTGGCGAATTCGGGATGGGGGCCGAGATCGGTATCGCCACCGGCAAGCTCCATGCCCGCGGCCCGGTCGGCGCCGAGCAGTTGACAAGCTTCAAATACCTGGTCGAAGGCGACGGGGCGGTGCGGGGCTGATACCAAGGCGCAATGTGTTTGACTCGTTGCGCCTTGGTATCAGCCCCGCACCGCCCCGTCGCCTTCGACAATATATTTGAAACTGGTCAGCTGTTCGGCCCCCACCGGGCCGCGGGCATGGAGCTTGCCGGTGGCGATACCGATCTCGGCCCCCATCCCGAACTCGCCACCATCGGCGAATTGGGTCGAGGCGTTGCGCATCAGGATCGCGCTGTCGAGCCCGGCAAAGAAGCGCGCCGCGGCAGCGTCGTCCGCCGTCACGATGGCCTCGGTATGGCCCGACCCGTGGCGGCGGATATGGTCCATCGCATCGTCGA
>DNSZ01000097.1 GCA_003500165.1 Paracoccaceae bacterium
GCCACCCGCGCCAGCGGCGCGGTGCCGGGGCGACCGGCCGCGGTTGCGGGCCCGCCGGCCCGCTGCTATCGGCCTTTTCCGACCGATTTCATCGGACTTCCGCGCGGAGCTGCCCGACGTGACCACCCTGTCCCCGCCCCGCCTTGACGTTGCCGGGATCACCCGGGTCTTTGGCGCCCGTGCGGTGGTTGCCGATGTCAGCATGGCGGTTGGCGCAGGCGAACTTGGCTGCCTGCTCGGCCCGTCGGGCTGCGGCAAGTCGACGCTATTGCGGATCATCGCCGGCGTCGACCGGCCCGATGCCGGCACCGTCCGGGCGGCCGGACGCGTCCTGTCGGACGACACCGTCCACGTCCCGCCCGAGGCCCGCGGGATCGGCCTGATGTTTCAGGACTTCGCGCTGTTTCCGCATCTGACCGTGGCGCAGAATATCGGCTTTGGCCTGCCCCGCGCGCGCGACCGGGCGGCGCGGGTTGCGCGGCTCCTTGACCGGGTCGAGATGGCGGGGTTCGCCGACAAATACCCGCATGAGCTGTCGGGCGGCGAACAGCAGCGCGTCGCGCTCGCCCGCGCGCTGGCCCCCCGGCCCGGTATCCTGCTGATGGACGAGCCGTTTTCGGGCCTCGACAACCGGCTGCGCGACGAGATTCGCGACGCCACCCTGTCGATCCTGAAGGCCGAAGGGACCGCCGTGCTGATGGTCACCCACGAGCCCGAAGAGGCGATGCGCATGGCCGACCAGATTCTGCTGATGCGCAACGGCCGGATCGTCCAGCGTGGGGCGCCCTACAACATCTACAACAACCCCGTGGACCGGGCCGCGGCGGCGTTCTTTTCCGACATCAACCTGATCGATGCGCGGGTCCGTTCGATGCAGGTGGATACGCCGTTCGGCCTGTTCCTGACCCCGGGCCTTGCCGATGGCACCCGGGTCGAGATCGTGATCCGCCCGCAGCATTTGCGGATCGACTTCGACCGCGACGGCCGCGGCCCGAACCCGACCGTGGAAGAGGGCACGCCGGCAAGGGGCCGGGTCGAACGGGCGCGCTTTCTGGGCGGCGAAAGCCTGGTCGAATTCCGCATGGAGCATGACGGCTCGATGCTCAAGGCGACGGTGCCCGGCGTGTTCCTGCCTGCCCAGGGCAAGCCGATGTGGCTGTCGCTGCGCCGGGACCGCTGCTTCGTCTTCCATGAGGGACCCGAAGACACGGTGCGCGTCCGTTCAGCAAGCTGATCGCAAAGCGCAACGATTGTAACGCGTTGCGGTTTGTTGTCAGGCCACCGGGCGCGGCCCCCCGGTCGCGGGGTCGGTGCCGATATAGGGCAGCTTGGCCTGCTTCCAGGCCATGAACCCGCCTTCCATATGGGCGACCCGCTCGGCGCCCGCATTCAGGCAGGCCGCCGCCACCATCTTCGACCGGATCCCCGAGCCGCAGTGGAACACGATGCGCTTTGTATCCTCGGCCGGCAGATGCGCGGGCTCGAAGAACGCCATCGGCGACAGAAGCGCGCCGCGAATGTGCTCCATCATGAATTCCTGCGGCGTGCGCACATCGATCAGGACGATCTCGCCCCGGGTGAACGCCTCTGCCACCTCGTCGACGGTCCAGTTCTCCAGCACCTTGCCTTCGATGGTTTCTTCCTGCATCCGGGCTCTCCGTCTTGTCGGCCTGCTTGTCGGGCATGTGATCGCGGCGCGGACGGGATTCAAGGCCCGATCCGGATTGGGGCTTTGATCCCGGCGCGCAAACCCATAAGTAAGACTGGTTGCACACGCAGGAACGGCCGCCCCGCGGGGTCGGCCAGGGGAGAGACAGATGCTCAACAATATCGGCCTTCCGGGGCTTCTTCTGATCGCGATCGTGGTGCTGGTGCTGTTCGGCCGCGGCAAGATCGCCTCGCTGATGGGCGAGGTCGGCAAGGGGATCACGGCCTTCAAGAAGGGCGTCGATGACGGCAAGAAAGAGATCGAGGATGCCTCGGCCGAAGCCGCCCGCGATGTCACGCCCGAGACCGAGAAGGACAAGGTGTAACCCACCATGCCCACCCTCGGCTGGACCGAGCTTCTGCTGATCGGCATCGTCGCGCTGATCGTCGTCGGGCCAAAGGACCTGCCGGTGATGTTCCGCACGCTGGGCCAGTTCACCGGCAAGCTGCGCGCGATGGCGCGCGATTTTCAGCGCTCGATGGAAGCCGCCGCCGACGAGGCGGGGGTGAAGGACATGGCCAACGATCTGCGCCGGGCCACCGATGCGGCCACCAATCCGGGCAGGGCGGCGACCAGCTGGACCAAGGCGCAGGTGATGGGCGAGGGCGACGCGAAGCCGGCGGATGGTGACGACAAACCGCCCGCGCCGCAGCACGGGCCGGCCACCCAGGCCCTGTCGGCAGAGCGGGAAGAGGCGCGCAAGCGCATCCTGGAACATTCGGCCGAAAAGGCCCGCGCCCGCCAGGCGGCCGAGGCGGCTGCGATGGACGGTGCGGCGGGGGCGGGCAGCACGGTGCCTCAAGACACTCCGCCGTCGGAGGAGCCGCGCACATGACGGGCGCGGCATCCGACGCCCTGGCTCGGAACCCGCGCGCCGGGTCTGGCCGGCGCCTGTCGATGGCAGTGCTGGCCTTCGGGATCGCCACTGTGGTCTGCTTCATGGTCTGGTCGCCCCTGATGGACGTGCTGCTCCGGCCGGTCTGCGCCGCGCTCACCGAGGCGGGCGCTGAGTGCGGTATGATCTTGTTGCGCCTGTCCGACGGGTTCTGGCTGGCGGCCAGGGTCGCGCTGTTCGGCGGGTTCGTTCTGGCCTTTCCGGTCATCGCGCATGGTCTGTGGCGGCTTCTTTTCCCATCTGCCGATCGCATCGTGAATGGCGCCTTCCGCCCGTATCTTGCTGCCTCGGCGCTGCTGTTCTGGGGCGGCGCGGCGCTTGGCTTTGTCTTCGCCGTGCCGCCGCTGATTGATGCCGCGCAGACCGCCCTTTATGGCGGCTTGCTGGCGCAACCAGACGACATGGCCGCGTTGCTGACCCTTCAGGCGGTCGCCGTTCCGGCCTCTCTCAACTGGACCATGGTCCTGACACTGGCCTTCGGGCTGGCGGCGCAACTGCCAGTGCTGTGGGCGCTGATGTGCCGGGCACGCCACGCTGAGACAACCGGACAAAGATGAGCCGCACCGACGATCATATCGACGATTCCCACGCGCCGCTGATCGAGCATCTGGCCGAGCTGCGGTCGCGGCTGATCTGGTCGCTGATGGCGTTCATCGCCGGCATGGTGATCTGTTTCACCTTCTGGAACCCGGTCTTCAACTTCCTGACCCAGCCCTTGTGCAGCGCGCTGGCGGAGAACGGGCAGACGGGCTGCGGGCTCATCCTGATCAAGTTGCAGGAAGGTTTCTTTGTCGCCATTTCGATCTCGCTTCTGGGCGGGCTGGTGCTGTCCTTTCCCTTCGTCAGCTACCAGATGTGGCGGTTCGTGGCGCCGGGGCTTTACAAGTCCGAAAAGGGCGCCTTTCTGCCGTTCCTGATCGCGTCCCCGTTCATGTTCTTTCTCGGGGCGTCCTTTGCCTATTACGTGGTCACCCCGCTCGCCTTCGACTTCTTTCTGGGCTTTCAACAGGCCGAAAGCATCAACGCCGACGGCACCATCGAACAATCGGCGATCGAGTTCCTGGGCTCGGTGCAGGAATACCTGTCGCTGACCATCAAGTTCATCGTCGCCTTCGGCCTGTGCTTCCAGTTGCCGGTGCTGCTGACGCTCCTGGGCAAGGCCGGGCTGATCGAGGCGCAGACGCTGGCGGCCGGGCGGAAATACGCCGTTGTCGGGATTCTGGTGCTGGCCGCCATTGTCACCCCGCCCGATGTCATCACCCAGGTGATCCTGTTCACCGTGGTCTACGGGCTTTACGAGATTTCGATCCTGCTGGTGCGCCGGGTCGAACGGGCGCGCAACCGGCGACTGGCCGAAGAGGGGCTTCTCGACCCTGAGGAGGCCGCCGAAGACGGCACCCCATGACCGACCCGCTGGAGCGGATCGCGGCGGCGCTCGAACGGCTCGCCCCGCCGCCCGCGGCGCTGCCCGATTTCGCCGCCGCCGGGGCGTTCGTGTGGCACCCCGATCCCGACCGGCTGGAACCGGTGGCGCGGGTCAACCGGGTGCCGCTGGGGCTGCTGGTCGGCATCGACCGGGCGGCCGACACGCTCTTGGCAAACACCCGGCATTTCGCCGCCGGCCTGCCGGCGAACAACGCGCTGCTGTGGGGCGCGCGCGGGATGGGCAAATCCTCGCTGGTGAAGGCCACGCATGGCGCCGTGGCGGCCGACGCGCCCGATCTGAAACTCGTCGAGGTGCTGCGCGAGGATCTGCCCGGCATCGGCCGCCTGCTGGGTCTGCTGGCGGCCGCCCCCGCCCGGTTCATCCTGTTCTGCGACGACCTGTCGTTTTCGGGGGACGACGCGCATTACAAGTCGCTCAAGGCGGTGCTCGATGGCGGGGTCGCGGGGCGGCCCGACAATGTGGTGTTCTATGCCACCTCGAACCGGCGCCACCTGATGCCGCGCGACATGATCGAGAACGAACGCTCGACCGCGATCAACCCGTCCGAAGCGGTCGAGGAGAAGGTCTCGCTGTCGGACCGGTTCGGGCTGTGGCTGGGCTTTCACCCCTGTGACCAGGACAGCTATCTGGCCATGGTCGGGCGCTATTGCGACGCCTTCGGGATCGCGATCGACGCGGCCGAATTGCGCGCCGAAGCGATCGCCTGGCAGCAGGCACGGGGCGCCAGGTCGGGCCGCGTGGCATGGCAATACGTCACCGATCTGGCCGGCCGGCGCGGCGTGGCAATCGGCTGATACCAAAGCGCAATGGGTGTGACGCATTGCGCAACGCCGCCTCCCGCCCCCGAAAAGCGTGTCGGGAACGGTCAGGCGAAGAATCGGGTGCTTTCGGGGAGGGGCGTGCGGGCGCCGACCTGCCGCGCAGGTCGCCCGCCGATGGGAAGCGGCATGCGGGGTGTCCCCGCATGCCCGCCATGTTGTCTGCCGTTCAGGCGAGCGCGAGGTTGCCCGCGCTTTGCCGGCCGTCGCGGCCCGCTTCGATGTCGAAGGTCACTTTCTGGTTGTCGGCAAGCCCGGTCAGCCCGGCGCGCTCGACGGCAGAGATATGCACGAACACGTCATTGCCGCCGCCATCGGGCGCGATGAAGCCGTAGCCTTTGGTGGAATTGAACCATTTCACGGTGCCAGTGGCCATCCGTCTGTCTCCTGTATCTGTGCCGCCCGCGGAACTGCGGCGGCCCGGCGCTGTCAGTCGTCGATCGAGGTACTGACAGCCGGTAACGGAAGACAGTGGTCGAAAGAGGTAACGTCGCAGCCACACCCATACCCGATCCGCGCCGCAAAGGCAAGCGAAATCGGGCGCGGGGCCGTTTGACGCCGAACGGCCCGGCGCCCGCCCCGGGGTGGGCGCGGCAAGACGATGCCGCCATCGCGCTTTATGGCGCCATCCCGCCCGGCCGATCCGCTGTTTGCAGCGGTGCAGGGGCGCCCGCGAGTCCTTGCGTGGCACCCCTCCGGCGTGACGGGGCGGTGAGGCGGGACCGTCGCGCCAGTGGCGCGGCGTAAGCCCGCCGAACGGCGCCGGGCCATGCTGGTCGCATGGCCCGGGGGAGCGATGCAGACGGGTGAACACCTGCCCCGCGACGCCACCACGGCAAGAAACGCTGGCATCGTCGCGCCCGTTCGATGCCACCGGACCGGCGCCCGCCCCGGGG
>DNSZ01000215.1 GCA_003500165.1 Paracoccaceae bacterium
GCGATCGCGGCCATCGCCATCGATCCGCCGACGCCGATGGCGATGGCCGCGATCGCCATGAAATCGGACAGCCAGGCAAGGATGCGCGCCCAGCCTTCGCCCGGGAAGAGATGGGTGAAGGGTGCGCCGACCAGCATCGGCGTCCCGCGCCGAAAGGTGAAATAGGCGATGACCAGGGCGGTGATGCCATAAATCGCCCAGGCATGCAGGCCCCAGTGAAAATTCGTCGCAACAAGCGATTCGCCGGCTGCCAGCGGGTCGGGCAGGACCTGCCGCGCCATCGCGAAATGCGACAGCGGTTCGGCCGTGGCCCAGAACAGCAGCCCCACCCCCATCCCGGCGGCGAACAGCATCGCAAGCCAGGATGCAAAACTGTATTCGGGCACCGAATCGTCGGGGCCGAGCCGCAATGCGCCAAAGCGCGAGAAGGCCAGCGCCAGGCTCAGCAGCAGCATCGCGGTGACCGACAGCATCACGAACCAGCCCCGGGCGGTGAAGAACCGGTCGACGACCGCGCTTGCCGTGGCCACCATGCTGGCGGGATCGACGATGCCCCAGGCGCCAACCGCCGTCACCACGGCAAGCGACGCAACCAGAAGGCTGCGATCCGGCGCTGTCGCCGTCATTCGCCGGTCTTGACGTTTTCGGCAAAGGCCGTTTCAAACGCGGCCTGTTTCGCCTCGGGGGCTTCGGTCTGATAGCGCGCCTTCCACGCCGCATAGGGCATGCCATAGACCGTTTCGCGCGCCGCCTCCTTGTCGAGCGTGATGCCGCGCGCGGCGGCCTCCTCGGCGTACCAGCGGCTCAGGCAGTTCCGGCAGAATCCGGCCAGGGTCATCATGTCGATGTTCTGCACATCGGTGCGGTCCCGCAGGTGATCGCGCAGGCGGCGAAAGGCGGCGGCCTCGATCTCGGTTCGTGTCGCGTCGTCCATACCGTCCTCCGTCACAGTCCGCTCTGGTCTAGCACGCGGCGGATCATCGGCGCCAGCCGGGCCGCCCAGGCGGCCTGCTGCCCTGCGGTGCGGATCACGTCGTTGCGCAACTCGATCAGCACATTGGGTCGGCCCGCCGCCAGCGCGTGCTTGTCGATCGAGTCGCCATCGAGATGCCCGCCATAGGGCTCGTTCTCGCCGACGCACAGATCGCCCTCGGCCCGCAACAGGTCGAGAAGCGGCAGAGCCAGCCGCGCATCCTTGCCATGCAGGATGCCGATTTCCCACGGCCGCGGCGCCCCGCCGCGCATCTGCGGGGTAAAGCTGTGGATGGCGACCAGCACCCGGTCGGCCCGCGCCCCCGCCAGATCGGCCAGCGCGCGGTGATAGGGATCGTAGCACAGCGCCCGGCGCGCCGCGATCTCGGCCGCGTCGATGCCGCGATTGCCCGGGATCACCGTGCCGTCATAGACCTGCATCACCAGCGTCGGGTCGTCCGTGCCGCGGTTCGGATCGATCACCAGGCGCGAGAAATCCGACAGGATTGCCGGCGCCTGCAGCGCATCCGCCAGATACCCGGTGACCCCGGCCGCGCCCGGGTCCCAGGCGATGTGGCGGCGCATATCGTCGGCCGACAGCCCCAGCGAGCCGCCCCGCACCGCCTGCGGCACGTGGTTCGAGGCATGGTCGCAGGTCACGAGAAAGCGCGATTCCCGCTCTGCGCCAAGGATATGGAAGGGTTGCCAGCTCAAATCGGAGCCTCCGTCGCGCCCGCCTTAGCCCGCCTGCGCGCCAGTTGCCAGAGCGGTCGGGATCGGCCATAGACAAGCGGCCGCAGGCAACGGGGGGGACCACCCATGAAGCGCGCGCGCAAGGTCAAGATCGTCGCCACGCTCGGCCCGGCCTCGGCCGATTACGAGACCATCCGTGCGCTTTTCGAGGCCGGGGCGGATGTGTTCCGGCTGAACATGAGCCATTCGAGCCATGAGGACGCGGCGCAACGCCACGCCCTGATCCGCCGGGTCGAGGCCGAGTCGGGCTGGCCGGTCGGCATCCTGGCCGATCTGCAGGGACCCAAGCTGCGTTGCGGCACGTTGCGCGGCGGCAAGGCGACCCTGGAAGACGGCCAGACCTATTGCTTCGACCTCGACACGGCGCCGGGCGACGCGACCCGCGTCGGCCTGCCCCATCCCGAGATTTTCGCCGCGCTGGTGCCGGGCACGCGCATTCTGGTCAATGACGGCAAGATCGTCATGCGGGTCGAGCATTGCGGACCGGATCGCGCCGAATGCACGGTCGTCACCGGTGGGGTGATTTCCGACCGCAAGGGCGTCAACGTGCCCGATGTGGTGCTGCCGGTCGCCGCGCTGTCCGACAAGGACCGCGGCGATCTGGAGGCGGTGTGCCAGCTGGGCGTCGACTGGATCGCGCTGTCCTTCGTTCAGCGCGCTGCCGATGTGACCGAGGCGCGCGGGCTGGTCGGCGATCGCGCCAAGATCCTCTCCAAGATCGAAAAGCCCGCAGCCGTCACCGATTTCGAGGAGATCCTCGCCGCCTCGGACGGGATCATGATCGCCCGCGGCGATCTGGGGGTGGAGATGCCGGTCGAGGCCGTGCCGCCGATCCAGAAACGGATGGTGCGGGCTGCGCGGGCTGCCGCGAAACCGGTGATCGTGGCGACCCAGATGCTGGAAAGCATGATCGAATCGCCGATGCCGACCCGGGCCGAGGTCTCGGACGTCGCCACCGCGATCTACGAGGGCGCGGATGCGGTCATGCTGTCGGCCGAATCGGCGGCCGGCGCCTTTCCCGTCGCGGCCGTGCGGACCATGAGCAATGTCGCGGTGGAGGTCGAGCGCGACCCGATCTATCGCGAACTGATGGAGGCGACGCGCGCGGTGCGGCGCACCAGCACCGCCGACGGCATCGTCTCGGCGGCGCGCGAGATCGCCGAGAATGGCGACATCAAGGCGATCTGCTGCTTTACCCATTCCGGAACCACGGCGGCGCTGACCGCGCGCGAACGGCCCGGGGTGCCGATCCTGGCGCTCAGCCCGCTGGTCGAGACCGCGCGCCAGCTTTGCCTGCGCTGGGGCACCACCTGCGTGATGACCGACGGGCCGGTGGAGCGGTTCAAGATGGCGGTCGTCGGCGCGGTGCGCGCGGCGCGCGCGCGGGGCTTTGCCGATATCGACGACCATATCGTGGTGATCGCGGGCATTCCGTTCAACGTGCCGGGGTCGACCAACATCCTGCGCGTCGCCCCCTGCGACGAGCGATTGATCTTTCGCGGCGATCCCGAGAATTGAGGTCGGCCATGCCGGGCCTGGGGCTGGACGCGGCTTTGGTGGGCGGGGTGATCGCGCTGCTTCTGGGCCTCACCGGCACGCTGGCCGCGCGGGCCGAGGATCGCGACATTCGCGGTGCGCTGGTGCTGGCCGGCATCGGCGCGGCGGCGTTGGCGCTGGCCGTGTTGCTGTGGCCCGGCAGACCCGCGCCGGGCGACTTCGCCGCCGCGGCGACCCGGCTTGTCGCCGCCCTGCTGCGCTAGAACAGGTCGCCCAAGTCCTGTTTGAATTGCGCGGCGCCCGCCGCACGGCGGGCGCACTCCCGGGCGCGCGCCCGGGAGCGCCCGGGAGCAGCCGGTCGCTTCGCATCACAGAGCGGCGGAACCGACCACATGCGAGAAATCCTGGAGCGAGCGCCTCGATCGTAAGCTTTCGGCGGTGGCCGTCTTCCCGATCTGTCCGGCTTAGTCGTATCTGCCGGTATGGGCGCCCATACGGACAGTTTGGTTTCGCGGCTCGAGGTAGTCGAGGTTGGTCG
>DNSZ01000200.1 GCA_003500165.1 Paracoccaceae bacterium
CTTGCCCGCGACCTTGCCGGCGGCACGCCCTGGATGGCTGCCATCGCCGCGCTGCGCGATCCCGGCGCGCCGGCCGCGACCGGTCCCGGTTCCGTGTCGCCGCCGATCGTCGCGGCGCTGCCGCCGATCGATGGCGACCCGATGCGCATCGACGGGCTGCCGAGAAAACTCGCCGGGCTGTTTGACCTGATCGCCGCGGCCGAAGCCGGCCCGGCGCAATACGACGCGGTGCATCTGCGGGCGCGATTGCTGCCGCCTGCACCACCCTCGACCCTGACCCTGGGCGAAATCCTCGACTGGATCGAGGCAACCCCCGGCCAGCCGCACGCCATCGGCCGCTATCAGATCATCCCCGACACATTGCGCTATCTGATGCGGGCCGAGCGGCTGGACCGATCGGCGGTGTTCTCGCCAGCCCTGCAGGATCGTCTGGCCACCCGCCTTGTCCTCGATGCGGGGCTGCGCGATTACCTGTCGGGCCTGATCCCGCCGCGCGCCTTCATGGATCGCCTCGCCTATGTCTGGGCCGGCCTGCCGCTGGCCGACGGGCGGTCGGCCTATGAGGGCATCGCCGGCAACAAGGCGACGATGACGCGCGCCCGCTACGAGGCCGCCTTTCTGGCGATCCTGCCGCCGCCGCCCTTGCTGCTGGGGCTGCCACCTGCGCCCGCATCGGGTCCGGTTGCCGGCACCGGGCAGCCCTGATCGGCGATGGCCCGGATCCTGCGCTGGCTCCGGCGCGTCATTCTTGCCGGGCTCGCCCTGTGGGTTCTGACGATACTGGCCCTGGTCGGTTTTGCCGCGCTTGCCCCGCCGATGATTGCGGCGGCGCCGCTGCCGGCCGACCGCATCGTGGTTCTGGGCGGCGGGCCGCTGGCGGACGGCCCCCGGATGGCACGCGGCGCGGCGCTCTACGCGGCGGAACAGGCGCCGGCGCTCCACATCACCTCGAGCCCGCGCTCGGCCGCGCGGATGGCCCGGGCCGCCGCCGCGCAGGCCATCCCCGGCGCGGCACTGACGGTCGAGGCGGCCTCCTACTCGACGCTGCAGAACGCCCTGTTCAGCAAGCCCGCGCTGGACGGCACCGATCACCTGATCCTGGTGACCGAGGCCTGGCACCTGCCGCGCGCCTGGGCGTCCTTCGTGTGGGCGGGCGATCAGCGTCTTTCGCTGGCGTGGTCGGCGCGTTACGGCCCGCCGGCGCAGGCCTTGCGGATGATCCCGCGCGAGGCCGCCGCGATCTGGTTCAATGCCGGCCGCGCGGCCCTGTGGCAGGTGGCAGGCTGGCTTTCCGTGCCACGCGCGCGGCGCGATGGCTGGCTGCAATAGCAGCATCCGCGCAACACCTGCGGGTTCAATTGCGTTCCCTGCGATGGGCGCATTGACGCAGCAATGCTGCGCCGAATACCGTGATTTGGAACGATAAGAACCCGGGAGGAGGGGTCATGCGCAAGATCGGAAGTGCCGCGCTTATCGCGGCCATGGCGGCGGGCAGCGCCCATGCAGGCGGGATCGAGCGGGTCGCGCCCTCGACCCGCATCCTGTTCGAGGAAGGAAACTACCTTGAACTGGGCTGGGGTTATCTGACGCCCGATGTCTCGGGTGAGGTGATCACGAACAACAGCGATCTTGGCCTCGTATCCGGATCGCAATCGGGCAGCATGCTGGGCGGGTATTCGCTTCCCAGCCTGGCCTACAAGCACGATTTTGGCGGTGGCTTTTCAGGCATGCTGATGTACAACCGGCCCTATGGCGCCAATACCCGCTACAACAGCTCCGATCCGAACTATTTCGCAAACAACAACCCCCTTGAGGATCCCGAGAATTTGCCGCCACCGTTTACGATTCCAGCGGACCCAGACATTGCAACGGCAAATCTGAAAACCGATGCGATAACAGCGATACTGAAATACACCACCGACACCAATATCAGCGTCTATGGCGGTATCCGCTACCAGCGGATCAAGGCGAATGCGACAGTGCCGTTCGTTCTTGGCTACAGCATCGAGGCAGACCGGACCGATGGCTGGGGTTGGATGGCGGGGGCAGCCTGGGAAAAGCCGGAAATCGCCGCCCGGATCGCGCTGACCTACTATTCGGAAATCAGTCATGACTTCGACAGGGTACGCGAGCGCGGCTATGAGTTTGTTGAGGGCAGCCCTCTGCCGCAATTCTATGATGTCATCACGCAGACCACTGTCAAGATTCCGCAATCGGTAATGCTGGAATTCCAGAGTGGTGTCAATGAAAACACGCTTGTCTTTGGTAGTATCCAGTGGACGAACTGGGGCGGCGACTATGCGATTGCGCCTGAGAAATATGGCGAGGTGACCGGTGGGGCTGCACTCGACGACTACCAATACGACTCGTGGACATACACGCTGGGGGTTGGCCGCCGTTTCAACGACAGATGGTCGGGTGCGCTGACCGCAGCCTGGGAACCCTCGGATGGTTCCTACCGCAAGAATCTCGGGCCGCGCGACGGTTACACGCGGCTGGGTGCCGCGGCGACCTATGCGATCGGAAAGGTCGAGATTACCGGCGGGCTCAGCTATTTCTGGATCGGCGACACGCAGACGGCGGTGGGGGCGCTCGCACCCGCGACAAGCTTCACCGGCAACACCGCCTGGGCAGGCGGCCTTCGCCTTGGCTATCGCTTCTGATTGATGCGCCACGGTTCACGCCAGGGCGCGATGCGCATGGCTCATCGCGCCCTGGCATAAGAGATGACCACCGGGCTGGGCCCGGCATCGGGCGGCCAGTGGATTTCGCCGGCATGCGGCGCCGCGTGCGGTGTCTCGAACGGGGTCCGGGCGCAGGCGGCCACGGTCAGGACCCGCCCGGCGATGCGCCGCTCGAACGCGCAAACCCCGTCATCGGCCGCAAGGCGCCGATAGTCGCCGTCGAGGAACAGGCGCGTGTCCGCGCGCCGCAGGGTCAGCAGCCGGCGCGTCATCTGGAACTTGTCGCGATCGCGCCGGGTCGGCAGGCAGCCCGGATCGGCCAGCGCCCGGCGCCGCAGGTCGAAATCCACCGGGCGCCGGTTGTCGGGATCGGTCAGCGAATAGCTGCCAAGCTCGCAGCCCTGGTAGATGTCGGGGATGCCCGGGATCGTCAGCTTCAGCGCGGTCTGGATCAGCGTCAGGCGGTCGGCGATCTCGAGGATCGGCGCGACCTCCAGCGCGTGGCCCGGGAAATGCGCCGCCAGGCGCCGGACATAGCCTTGCGCCGCCGCTTCCAGGGCAAGGTCGGGCGCGGTCCAGAAGCTTTCGCTCTTGGCCTCGCGCAGCGCCTTGACGATGTGCCCGCACAGCCGTTCGGCGATGTCGCCATCGCCGGGCTCGACCGCCAGAAAGGTCTGGGCGGCATACCAGACCAGATTGGCGTTCAGCCGCGGTGGCGCAAAGCCCTGGCAGATGCGGAACCACGCCTCGAAGGCGTCGGTCTCGCGGGTGAGCGCGGCAATCCGCATCCGCGCATCTTCCGAGCGTTTGGTGTCGTGCGACGAGGTCAGCGTCAGCCCGTGCGGGATGGTGGCGGCGCGGCGCTCCATCGCCCGGTGAAAGCCGTCGATGCCCAGCGGATCGTCGTCGGGTTCGCCGCCCACCTCGTTGGCCGACAACAGCCGCACCTCACGGTAGAACGCCGTGTCCTCGGCGCTCTTGGCGACGGCAGCGCCGGTGACCTGCTGGAAACGCCGGCGCAGCGGCGCGGTTTCGGGGGTCGGCCGGGTCAGGATGTCGGCGAGAAACGGGACGGCGCCCGGGTCGGTCATGCGCGCCGCCGCGCGCCTTGCCGTCGCGTGGATCAGGGCGCCGTCGGCCGGTGCGACATGCCCGGCGGTCATGTAGGTCCGGTAGCGCGGGAAGGCCGCGATCATCTCCAGCAGCGCCTCGCGCAGGGTTTCGGGGCCGAATTCCACGCCACGGGGGTCGCTGCCGGCGATCTGCGCAAGCTGGCGATGCAGCGCCCACAATTCGGCTGCCAGTTCTTCGGTCATGACCTGGCGACGGGCGCGCCAGATCACGTCCTCGACCGGCGCGGTTCGGCCGGTGACGGCACGGTAGGTCCGGGCGATCCGGCCCAGCCCCTCGGCATCGGTCAGCAGCCGCGACAGCGACCGCGCGGCGCCATAACCGGTTGCCCCCTGGATCGGCCAGTCCGGCGGCATGGTTTCGGTCCCCGACAGGATCTTTTCCACCCAGATCGGGGTGTCCGGCACCCGCGCCCGCAACCGGTGCAGATAGGCCGCCGGATCGGCAAGGCCGTCGACATGGTCGATGCGGATGCCGTCGACGATCCCGCGCGCCACCAGGTCGAACAGCAGCCGGTGCATGTCCTCGAACACCGCATCCTGTTCGACGCGGACGCCGATCAGCCCGGTGATGCTGAAGAAACGGCGATGGCTGATCGCATCGTGTTCGGTGCGCCAGTGGACCAGTTGCCAGGGTTGCGCGGCATGCAGCGCGCGCAGCGCCGCAATGTCGCCGCTGCGGGCCGCGTCCAGCGCATCCGCCGGGGCCAGCGGCACCCGCAGGGTACCGGCCACCAGCACCGGACCGTCGGCATCGTCGTCCACGGTCAGGCCGGGATCGGCAAGCACATCCTCGAATGGCGCGGTGAGCCAGGGAAGCCGGATCCGTTCCGCCCCCGGGTCGAGGTCGAAATGCCCGGCAAAGCGGCTTCTCTGGCCGTTGCGCAGGATGTCGCGCAGCCACGGCGTTTCGACGGAGAAGGCCATGTGGTTGGGCACGATGTCGAAGATCAGGCCAAGCCCGTGGCGCTTCAGCGCCGCCGAAAGCCGTTCCAGACCTGCCATCCCGCCGAGCGCCGGTTCGATCTCGCCGGGGTCGGTGATGTCGTAGCCATGGATCGACCCGGGCTGTGCGGTGAACAGCGGCGAGGCATAAAGGTGGCTGATACCCAGCGCGGCCAAATAGGGGGCCAGCCCCGCGGCACGGTCGAAATCCATGCCGTCGCGGAATTGCAGACGGTAGACGCTTGTGGGCAGGATCATCATGCTCCCCCGTCGGGCCCGGTTGCCAGATAGTGGACGGCTTCGGCGGCGGCCTTGGCGCTGCCGGTGCGGTTGATCTCGACGCCGGCGCCGGCGGGCAGGTCGGCCGGGCCGAACCGGGCGCGCAGCGCCAACCGCGCCCCGGCAAGCCGCCAATCGACGGCGAGGCGCCCCCCGGCGGCCTCGATCAGGGTGCCGCCATGACCGGGCGCGCCGGCCAGATGCGGCACGATCAGGCGATGGCGCAAGCCCAGCAGATGGCGCAGTTGCCGGGCATGGTCGCGGCCCGCGGCGCTGTCCCGGCGCGCCGGGTCGAGCCGCGCACCCGCAAATGTGTCCCATGCGATCGGGTCGGGAATGTCCGCGGCGGCGAAGCCCTGAAAGCCGGTGAATTCGGCGCGCCGGCCGCTGCGCACGGCCTCGTCCAGCGCGCCGCCGAAATGGGCGAAGAAGGTGAAGGGCCGGGCTTCGCCATATTCCTCGCCCATGAAGAAGAGCGGGATATGCGGCGACAGGGCCAGGATGGCGGTGAGCACGGCCAGCGTTTCGGGATCGCTCAGCGCGATCAGCCGCTCGCCCCGGGCCCGGTTGCCGGTCTGGTCATGGTTCTGCAGAAAGTCGACAAAGGCCGTGGGTGGCAAATGCCCCGATGGCGCGCCGCGCCCGGTTTCGCCCTGAAAGGCAAAGCCCTCGGCCAGTGCGCGGCCCAGCAGCCCCAGCGGGTCGTCCGCAAAATCGCCGTAATAGCCCTCGGTCTCGCCGGTGGCCAGGACATGCGCGGCGTTGTGGAAATCGTCGTTCCATTCGGCGGTGTGGCCGGTGACGGCACCGCCCGGCCCGCGCGCGTGCAGATGGGTCAGGTTGCGATTGTCCTCGGTCGTCAGGTGAACCGGCCGGCCCAGGCGGCGGATTTCGGTCGCAAGTTCGACCAGAAGCTCCGGGTCCGACGGGTCGACGATCTGGTCGATGGCATCGATCCGCAGCCCGTCGATGCCGAATTCGGTCAGCCAGTAAAGCGCGTTCTCGATGAAGAACCGGCGCACCGGCGGCTGGGTATAGTCGATGCCCGCGCCCCAGGGGGTGGTGCGGCCGGGGTCAAGGAAGTCGGGCGCATAAAGCGGCAGGTAGTTCCCGTCCGGGCCGAAATGGTTGTAGACCACATCAAGCAGCACCATCAGCCCGTGGCCATTGGCGGCCGCGACCAGCCCGGCCAGGTCCCCGGGCGTGCCGTAGACGTTGTGCGGCGCATAGGGCAGTACCCCGTCATAGCCCCAGCCCCGGTCGCCGCCGAACTGCGCCAGTGGCATGATCTCGATGGCGGTGAACCCCAAGGCAGCCAGACGGCCCAGCTCCGCCGCCGCGGCGGCGAGCGTGCCCGCGGCGGTGAAGGTGCCGACATGCAGCTCGTAGATCACCGCCTCTTCCCATGGCCGGCTTCCCCAAAAGGCCGGCTGCCGGGGCGCCGTCAGCAGCGAGGCGCCGTGCACGTCGCCCTGCTGGCGGCGGGCGGCGGGATCGGGCACCGCCATGCCGTCGGGCAGGACAAAGGCATAGGGCATGCCCTCGGCGGCCGCTGCCGTTGCGGTGAACCAGCCGTCGCGCCCCGCCGTCATCGGCCGGTCGGTGCCGCCCAGACGCAATGCGATCCGGTCGCAGCCCGGCGCCCACAGCGCAAAGCTCCACGCGCCGTTGCCCACCGGCTCGGCGCCCCAGGAATAGCGGCGATCACGCATTGCCGCCGGTCTCGATCAGGATCAGCGACCGCGCCGGAACCGGCAGGGGCCCGCCCGCGATCCGGCGATGCCCCTGCGCGTCGGCCAGCCCGGCAGCGGTGTCGACCAGACAGGACCAGCCGCGATCGGCCGCCCCGGGCAGCACGAAGTCGAGATCGCTTTCCGAGGCGTTCATCGCCAGAAGAAGGTGGGTCCCGCCATCGTGCAGCAGAAGCCCGGTCGCCCGGCTTGCCTCGTTTTCCCAGTCTTCGGCGGTCATTTCGTCCCCATCGGGCCGCAGCCATTTCGCAAATCGCCTGCGGCGCACATCGGGGCCCGAATGCAGAAAGCGCTCTGCCACGAACAGCGCACGGCTGCGGCGCACGGCGATCAGACCCCGAACGAAGGTCTCGAACGTCAGATCGTCGGCGCCGGCCTGCCAGTCGAGCCAGTTGATCGGGCCGGGCTGGCAATAGCTGTTGTTGTTGCCGTTCTGCGAGCGGCCGCGCTCGTCGCCCATCAGGATCATCGGCGTGCCCTGGCTGAGGATCAGCGTCGCCATCATGTTGCGCCGCTGACGGTCGCGCAGGGCGCGGATAGCAGGGTCGTCCGTTGGCCCCTCGACGCCGCAATTCCAGCTCAGGTTGTGGGAATGGCCATCGCGGTTGTCCTCGCCATTGGCCGCGTTGTGCTTGTCGTTGTAGCTTACCAGATCGGCGAGGGTGAAACCGTCATGGGCGGTGACGAAATTGACGCTGGCCCAGGGCCGGCGGCCGTCATGGTCGAATGTCGCGGCCGACCCCAGCACGCCGCCCGCAAAATGGCGCAGCGCGTCCGGATCGCCGCGCCAATAGGCGCGCGCGGTGTCGCGGTAGCGGTCGTTCCACTCTGCCCAGCCGGGCGGGAAGTTGCCCAGCTGATAGCCACCGGTGCCGGTATCCCAGGGCTCGGCGATCAGCTTCACCCCTGCCAGCACCGGGTCCTGGCGCACCGCCTCGAGAAAGATCGCGTGTTCCGAATAGGTGTCGCGATCGCGCCCCAGCGTCGTGGCAAGGTCGAAGCGGAACCCGTCGACATGGCATTCCTCGACCCAGTAGCGCAGCGAATCCATCACCATCTGCAGCACGCGGCTGTTGCGCAGGTTCAGCGAATTGCCGCAGCCGGTGGTGTCGAAATAGTGCCGCGGATGGTCGGCCAGCGTGTAATAGCTGGCGTTGTCGATGCCGCGGAACGACAGCGTCGGGCCAAGCTCCGAGCCTTCGGCGGTGTGGTTGTAGACGACGTCCAGGATCACCTCGATCCCGGCCGCGTGCAGCCGCCGCACCATCAGCTTGAACTCGTGCAGCCCGCCATTCTGGGTCAGATAGCGCGGCGCCGGCGCAAAGAAGCCAATGGTGGAATAGCCCCACCAGTTCACCAGGCCCTTATCCGCCAGCAGCCCTTCGTCATAGAATGCCTGGATCGGTAACAGCTCGATCGCGGTGACGCCGAGCCGCACCAGATGGTCGACCACCCGTGGGTCGGCGAGCCCTTCGAACGTGCCGCGCAGTGGCTTGTCGATCCTGTGATGGCCCATGGTCATGCCGCCGACATGGGCCTCGTAGATCAGTGTCCGCCCCCAGGGCACGTTCGGCCGCACATCGTCGCCCCAGGTGTGCGCCGGGTCGACCACCACGCATTTCGGCATCACGAAGGAGCTGTCGCGCCGGTCGAAGCTGAGGTCGCGCTGGGCGTGGCCGATCCTGTAGCCGAACAGCGCGTCATGCCAGCGCAGGATTCCCCGATGCTGCAGCGCGTAGGGGTCGAGCAGCAGCTTGTGCGGGTTGAATCGGTGGCCCTGCTCGGGGGCATAGGGCCCATGCACCCGATAGCCGTAAAGCTGGCCCGGGCGCACATCGGGCAGATAGCCATGCCAGATCTGGTGGGTGAATTCCGGCAGTTCGATCCGCTCCAGCTCGCGCCGGCCGCGATTGTCGAACAGGCACAGCTCCACCTTCTCGGCATGGGCCGAGAACAGGGCGAAATTGGTGCCAGAACCGTCCCAGGTCGCGCCGAGCGGCACGTCCGAGCCGGCCAGAATGCGGCGGGACAGGGTCGCGGGTGCGACGCGCATCTTGGACTACTCCGGTGTCAGGAAAATCGTCGCGAGCGGCGGCAGGGTCAACGAAAACGATGCCGGCTGGCCGTGCATCCCCTCCGCCGAGGCCTGCAGGGTGCCGGCATTGCCGACGCCCGAGCCGCCATAGGCTTCGGCATCGGTGTTCAGCCGCTCGGCCCAGGCGCCGCCTTGCGGGACGCCGATGCGGTAACCTTCGCGCACCACCGGCGCCATGTTCGCGACGACCACGACCGGCCGGCTGCCGTCCGCGCCATGGCGGGCGAAGGAGAACACGTTGTTTTCGGTATCGCCGCCCTCGATCCAGCCGAACCCCTCGGCCACGCAATCGCGCTGGTGCAGGCCCGGCTCGCTTCGGTAGAGCGCGTTGAGGTCGCGCACGGTGCGGCGGACGCCCTCATGCATCGGATCGTCCAGCAGGTGCCAGTCGAGCGAGCGGTCGTGGTTCCACTCGCGCTCCTGCCCGAATTCGCTTCCCATGAACAGCAGCTTCTTGCCCGGATGGCCCCACATGAACCCGTAATAGGCGCGCAGATTGGCGAATTTCTGCCAGCGGTCGCCGGGCATTTTTTGCAGCATCGACCCCTTGCCATGCACCACCTCGTCATGGCTGAGCGGCAGCACGAAATTCTCTGAGAACGCATAGACCAGCCCGAAGGTCATGTGGTGGTGGTGGTATTTGCGGTGCACCGGATCGGTGGCCATGTAGCTCAGCGTGTCGTGCATCCAGCCCATGTTCCACTTGAAGTCGAAGCCGAGACCGCCCTCGGCGACCGGCCGCGAGACGCCCGGCCAGGCGGTGCTCTCCTCGGCGATGGTCAGGGCGCCGGGCGCATAGGCCCGCACGACCTCGTTGACGCCTTTCAGAAAATCGATGGCGTCGAGGTTCTCGCGCCCGCCATAGCGGTTCGGCACCCAGGCGCCCGGCGCGCGCGAATAGTCGAGATAGAGCATCGAGGCCACCGCATCGACGCGCAGCGCATCGACATGCAACTCCTTCAACCAGTAGGTCGCCGAGGCGCGCAGGAAATTGGCCACCTCACGCCGACCGAAATTGTAGATCAGCGTGTTCCAGTCCTGGTGGAATCCCTGCCGCGGGTCGGCATGTTCGTAAAGCGCAGTGCCGTCGAACTGCCCCAGCCCGTGCGCGTCAGAGGGGAAATGCGCCGGCACCCAGTCGACGATCACGCCGATGCCGGCGCCATGCAGCCGATCGACCATCGCGGCGAACGCGTCGGGCGTGCCGAAGCGCGCGGTGGGCGCGAACAGGCCGACCGGCTGGTAGCCCCACGAGCCCGAGAAGGGATGCTCGCTGGGCGGCAGGAACTCGACATGGGTAAACCCCATCTCGGTCACATAGTCGATCAGTTGCGCCGCCAGCGTGGCATAATCCAGCGTGCCGTTCTCCAGGGTGCGCCGCCAACTGCCCAGATGCACCTCGTAGATCGACATCGGCTCGGCCCGCTGGTCGGCCGGGCGGGCAGCAAGCCAGGCGCCGTCGGTCCATTCATGGCGCGGCTTGCCATGCACGATCGAGGCGTCGGCCGGCGGCAGTTCTGCGCGAAAGCCCACCGGGTCGGCCTTCAGCGGTTGCAGGTGACCATAGGCGTTGAGGATCTCGTATTTGTAGATCTCGCCACGGCCGATGCCGGGCAGGAAGATCTCCCACACACCGTTCGCGCCGCGCCGCCGCATCGGGTGGCGGCGGCCGTCCCAGGCGTTGAAATGCCCCACCACCGAGACCCGCCGCGCATTCGGCGCCCACACCGCAAAGGCGGTGCCCGCGACGCCCTCATGGGTCAGCGGATGCGCGCCGAGCCGGTCGTAGAGGTGCTCGTGACGGCCTTCGCCCAGAAGATACGCGTCGAGCTCTCCCAGAACCGGACCGAACGCATAGGGATCGTGCAGCGCCCATTCATGGCCCGTGGCCGCGCGCAGCCGCAGCCGATAGGCGAAGGGCGCGCGCCGGTCTTCCATCCGGCCGTGGAAGAAGCCCTCGGGGTTCACCCGTTGCAGTGCGGCCACATCCTGGCCCTCGGGGTCGGTCACGATGACTTCTTCGGCGTCGGGGGCGAACACGCTGACGCAGACCGGTCCCTGCGCATCGGGCTGGTGCATTCCCAGGATTCGGAACGGATCGCCGTGCTGGCCGCGCAGGATCGCGTCGATCTCGGCGGCGGGCGGGGTTGTGTCGGGCAGGGTCATGGCGTCGAGCGCCGTCCGCCTTCGGCATCCTCGGCCAGGGCAAGCAGGCCGCGCAGCGGGATTTCCACCCAGTCGGGTCGCATCGCCATCTCGTAGCCAACCTCATAGGCGGCCTTCTGCACGAGGAAAAGGTCGAGCAGCGCGCGCTCGAACCCCTCGTCGGCGGGATGCACCGCGGCGCCCGCCATCGTCGCGCGATAGGCTTCCAGGAACGCACCCTGGGTCGCCTGGCGCCAGTCGTCGATGCTGGCGAGCGTCCGTTCGAGGTCGCCGCCCAGCTCCAGCCGGCGGCGCACCGTGGACCAGAGCGCATAGTCGAAGCTGCGCAGCATCCCCGCGACGTCGCGCAGGGGCGAGGTCTTGGCGACCCGTTCGGCCAGCGACCGCGTCGGCTCGCCCTCGAAGTCGATGATCATCACATCGGTCTGGACGACCAGCACCTGGCCCAGGTGGAAATCGCCATGCACCCGGCAGAGACCGCCCGAAGGCGTCAGCCCCGTCAACCCGTCAAGCCGCGCCAAAAGCGCCTCGCGGCGTGCCAGCAGCGCCTCGGCCAGGGTCTGCCCGGGCTCGCCCAGGTTTGCCTTGTGCCGCGCCAGACGGTCGAGCACCCCGGTCACCTCGGTCTTCACATCCTCGACCAGGCCCGACAGGCGTTCGCCGGTCAGCGCCTCGATCCCGAAGGCGCTGCCGGCCGCGCCGCTTGACAGGGCGCGGTGCAGTTCGGCCGTCCGCCGGCCCAGCACCTGGCCAAGGTCGAGCGGGCCGCCCATCACCGTGCCGGCCTCCTCGGCCGCGGCATCGCGGTCGCCGGTGTCGAGCCGCTCCATGTCGCGGTCGAGCGCATCGGTGACATAGGTCCAGGCATCGCCCTGATTGCCCACGAAGGCCATTGCGGCACCAAGCGTGGTGACCTCACCCGCCGGATCGATCCAGTCGATCGTGCCCAAAAGCGGCGGGGTGGCCGCGAAACCGGTTTCTTCGGTCAGGAAGCGCGCGATCTCGATATCGGGCTGCCGGCCGCTGCGCAGCCGGCGGTAGAGCTTCAGGATCAGCTTGTCCGAAAACGCGATCGAGGCGTTCGATTGTTCCGCCGACATCAGCCGCGGTTCGCCCGGCTCGGCGGCCAGTTCGCGCAGATGGTCGGTGCCCGAGAACACGACATGCCCCGCCGCGCCGGCATCGGTCTTGCGATTGTCGCGCAGCGACGCCAGCAGGGCGTTGGCCATGTCCTCGTCCACCGCGCCGTCAAGGATCGCACCGACCCGGTTGGCCTGGCGCAGCTTTGCCAGGGTCGCCGGCAGGCGCGGCCCCATGGTCAGGTGATCCTCGCCCCACACCGCCGACAGCGGCAGGAAGTAGCTTTGCGCGTCGTCCGGCACGCCGACATCGGCGACCGCCAGCAGATGGCGGCCGTCGATCTCGGCCAGGCGGCGCAGCGTCACGTTGTCGATCCGGTCCTCCTTGGCCGCGAACCAGCGCTGCAACGGCAGATAGTCGCGCAGTGTCCGGCGCTCGAAATCGGCGGCGGACTTGTCTTCCAGCGCACCGCCAATGGTCCCTGTCCGCGTGGTCAGCGTGATGAAGTCGGGCAGCATCGGCGTCAGCGGCGTGTGCCAGCTGGGCGCCTCCTGTTCGTCGGCAAGCAGGAACCAGTAAAAGCCATAGGCCGGCAGCGTCATCAGATAGGGCAATTCGCCGACCGGCGGGAACGGCGACTGGCCCATCATCTCGACCGGCACCCGGCCCTGGAAGTCGCTCAGGTCGATTTCCGCCGCCTGCGCCTGGCGCGACAGGTTCGCCACGCAGAGGACCACCTCGTCTTCCAGTCGCCGGATATAGGCCAGCACCTTGCGGTTGCGCGGATAAAGCAGTTCGATCTCGCCGCGGCCAAAGACCGGGTGGCGCTTGCGGACCGCGATCATCCGCTTGATCCAGTTCAGCAGCGACGACGGCGAGGCGTGCTGCGCCTCGACATTGATCGCCTCGTAGCCATGCACCGGGTCCTGGATCGTCGGCAGGTAAAGCTGCTGCGGGTTGGCGCGGCTGAACCCGGCATTGCGGTCGGCGGTCCACTGCATCGGCGTGCGCACCCCGTCGCGGTCGCCAAGGTAATAGTTGTCGCCCATCCCGATCTCGTCGCCGTAATAGACCACCGGCGTGCCGGGCATCGAGAACAGCAGCGAAT
>DNSZ01000240.1 GCA_003500165.1 Paracoccaceae bacterium
GGCGGTTCTACACGCCCGGGCAGGCCGATGTCGGCGGCATGCTGACCCTGACGCTGGCCTACACGGATGGCTTCCTGACCGACGAGACGGTCGAGGTGACCACCGGCGCGGTCGCGAATGTGAACGACCTGCCCGGCCATGACGCCGCGGGCTTCGCCACCCCCGCCGAAGGCACCGCGCTCGACGCGGCGGGGCTGGCGGTGAACGATGCCGACGGGCTGGGCGATCTGGACTATGCCCGGGCAGAGTGGTGGCGCGGCGGCACGCTTGTCCATACCGGGCGGTTCTACACGCCCGGGCAAGCCGATGTCGGCGGCACGCTGACCCTGACGCTGGCCTACACCGACGGCTTCCTGACCGACGAGACGGTGACAGTGGCCACCGGCGCGGTCGCGAATGTGAACGACCTGCCCGGCCATGACGCCGCGGGCTTCGCCACCCCCGCCGAAGGCACCGCGCTCGACGCGGCGTGGCTGGCGGTGAGCGATGCCGACGGGCTGGGCGACCTGGACTATGCCCGGGCAGCGTGGTGGCGCGACGCCACGCTTGTCCATACCGGCCAGGTCTACACGCCCGGGCAGACCGATGTCGGCGGCACGCTGACCCTGACGCTGGCCTACACGGATGGCTTCCTGACCGACGAGACGGTGACAGTGGCCACCGGCGCAGTCGCGGACGATCCCACCACCATTTGCGGCACCCCCGGCAACGATTCCCTGTGCGGAACGGCGGGCAACGACACCATCAGCGGCGATGGCGGTGCAGACATGCTTGATGGGCTCGATGGTGCCGACACGCTGTTTGGCGGGGCGGGCGACGATACCATGTTCGGTGGCGCGGGCGACGACCTGTTGGTTGGCGATGAGGGCGACGACTTCCTTTGGGCCGGAAGCGGCAGCGATGTCATTCTGGCCGGCGCGGGCAATGACGTGATCTATGCCGGCTTCGGTGCCGACCCGGACGATCCGTTTGCAGATGGCCTCTGGTGGCCCGGACCTGCGGTGCCGGAAGGCGATCTCCTGATCGGCTGACCGGCAAGGCCGCCGCGCCCAATATCCACGGCGGTTGATCGGGCGGGCTGGGCACCGCAACGCCCCGCAAGCCCGGTGCCCGCCGACCAGACCCGCAGCTTTTGCCACGCCATGCCGCCCATGGTGACATAGATCAAACAACCCGTTGGCAGAACGCGCTAGGGTGACCGCAACCAAGGCGAAGAGGACTGGCGCGTGAGCACCCGAGTAAGCGACTTTACCCCCGCGGTCGATCTGACCCTGACCGGCGGCACGGGGCCAGTCCGGTATCAGCGGCCGAGCTATGTCACGCTGACACCGCCCTGCAGCGCGGCCTGCCCGGCGGGTGAGGACATCCGCGCCTGGCTGGCCCAGGTTCAGGCCGGCAACGACCGGCAGGCGTGGGAAATCCTGGTTGCCGACAATCCGATGCCGGCGGTGCATGGCCGGGTCTGCTATCACCCCTGCGAGACCGACTGCAATCGCGGTGCGGTCGATGCGCCGCTCAGCATCCATGCGGTCGAGCGCTATCTGGGCGACAAGGCGCGCGCCGAAGGCTGGGTCTTTCGACCGATTCGCCCCCCGACCGGCAAGCGTGTCCTGATCGTGGGCGCGGGGCCTTCGGGGCTGTCGGCGGCCTATCATCTGGCCCGCCTCGGCCATGCGGTGGAGATCCGCGAGGCCGGCCCGGTGGCCGGCGGCATGATGCATTTCGGCATTCCCGCCTATCGGCTGCCGCGCGACGAACTCGCTGCCGAGGTCGCACGGATCGAAGCGTTGGGGGTGACCATCACGCGCGACCACAAGGTCACCGACCTGATGGCCGAACAGGCCGAAGGCGGCTTTGACGCGGTGTTTCTGGCGATCGGCGCGGGCATGGGCAAACGCATCGACATCCCCGCGCGCGACGCCGCGCCGGTGCTGGATGCGGTGGCGATGCTGAACCAGACCAGCGGCGGCGCACCGCCCATGCTGGGCCGCCGGGTGATCGTCTATGGCGGCGGCAACACCGCGATGGACGCCGCCCGCACCGCGAAACGGCTGGGCGCGACCGAAACGCTGATCGTCTATCGCCGCGACCGCGCCCATATGCCGGCGCATGCCTTCGAGGCCGACGAGGCGCTGGAGGAGGGCGTGAAAATCCGCTGGCTGACCACGATCGCCGGGATCGAGGGCTCGGACCTGACGGTGGAGCGGATGGCGCTCGATGAAAACGGCCGCCCCACACCGACCGGCGAATTCGACCGGCTGAGTGCCGATGCGGTGGTGCTGGCACTGGGCCAGCAGACCGACAGCGACTTTCTGCGCAAGGTGCCGGGCCTGGGTTTCACCCGCGATGGCGCGGTCGAGGTCGGCGCCGATCTGATGACCGGCGCGCCCGGCATCTTTGCCGGGGGCGACATGGTGCCGGGCGCGCAATCGGTCACCATCGCGGTCGGCCAGGGCAAGCGCGCGGCGCGCCACATCGATGCCTGGCTGGCCGGTGCGTCCCATGCCGAACCGCCCGCCCCACCCGTCGTGACCGCCGACATGCTGCATCTGCCGGTCTATACGGACGCCGATCCAAGCGCCCAGCGTCGCCTCGCCCTCGAGGCCCGGGCCGACGGGTTCGAGGAGATCATGGCCGGCCTCAGCGACCGCAAGGCACGATACGAGGCGCAGCGCTGCTATTCCTGCGGGCAATGCTACGAATGCGACCAGTGCCTGGCGGCCTGCCCCGAGGAGGCGATCGCCAAGCTTGGCATCGGCAAGGGCTATGCGGTCGACGGCGGCCGCTGTACCGGCTGTGCCAGCTGCTTCGAACAATGTCCCTGCCATGCCATCGAGATGATCCCGGAGGACCGCGCATGACCGCCGATCAGGGCCGCCGGGTGGTGATGGATGGCAACGCCGCCGCCGCCCATGTCGCCTATCGCGTGAACGAGGTCTGCGCGATCTATCCGATCACGCCGTCTTCGCCGATGGCCGAACTCGCCGATGAATGGACCGCCCAGGGCGTCACCAACATCTGGGGCAACACGCCCGTCATCCAGGAAATGCAAAGCGAGGGCGGCGCGGCGGGCACCGTCCATGGCGCGCTGCAAGCCGGCGCGCTGACGACCACCTTCACCGCGTCGCAGGGGCTCATGCTGATGATCCCCAACATGTTCAAGATCGCCGGCGAACTGACCCCGGCGGTGTTTCACGTCGCCGCCCGCTCGGTCGCCAGCCACGCGCTGTCGATCTTTGGCGACCATGCCGATGTGATGGCGGTGCGGCCCACAGGCTTTGCGCTGCTCGCCTCGGCCTCGGTGCAGGAGGCGCATGACATGGCGCTGGTGGCGCAGGCCGCGACGCTGGCTGCGCGGGTGCCGTTCGTGCATTTTTTCGACGGGTTCCGCACCTCGCACGAGCTCAACACGCTCGACCTGCTGCCCGACGCCCATATCCGCGCGATGATCGACGACGCGGCGGTGCGCGCGCATCGCGCCCGCGCGCTCAACCCCGAAAACCCGATCGTGCGCGGCACCGCACAGAATCCCGATGTGTTCTTTCAGGGGCGCGAGGCGGCGAACCCGTTCTACGCCGCCACGCCCGGGATCGTGGCCGAGAAGCTCGCCGCCTTCGGCGAACTGACCGGGCGGCGCTATGACCTGTTCGAGTATTTCGGCGCGCCGGATGCGGATCGCGCCGTCGTCGTGATGGGCTCGGGCGCCGAGGTGGTGCGCGCCGCCGTCGCCGACCTCAATGCCAAGGGAGCAAGGCTCGGGATGATCGCCGTGCGGCTCTATCGCCCGTTTTCGGTGTCCCATTTCCTGGGCGCCCTGCCCGAAACCGTGCGCGCCATCGCCGTGCTCGACCGGACGAAAGAGCCCGGCGCCACTGGCGAGCCGCTATACCTTGACGTGGTGGCGGCACTGGCGCAGCGCGGCGGCGCGATGCCACGGGTGATCGGCGGCCGCTATGGCCTGTCGTCGAAGGATTTCGACCCCGCCCAGGCCAAGGCCGTGTTCGACGAACTGGCCGCCGACAACCCAAGGCACGGCTTCACCGTCGGCATCGAGGACGACGTGACGCATAAGAGCCTCGCCGTCGATCCCGACTATGACACCGAACCCGACGATGTGGTGCGCGCGATCTTCTACGGGCTGGGCGCCGACGGGACGGTCGGTGCCAACAAGAACAGCGTCAAGATCATCGCCGAGGATCAGGGCCTGTTCGCGCAGGGCTATTTCGTCTATGACAGCCACAAATCGGGCGCCCAGACGGTGTCGCATCTGCGCTTTGGCCCGCGCCCGATCGACGCCCCCTATCTGATCCGCTCGGCCAGTTTCGTCGGCTGCCACCAGTTCCACTTCCTGTCGCGCATGGATGTGCTGCGCCAGGCCGCGCCCGGCGCGACCTTTCTGTTGAACGCGCCCCATGGGGCGGACACGGTCTGGGACCACCTGCCGCGCAGCGTGCAGCAGGCGATCATCGACAAGCGCCTGCGGTTTTTCGTGGTCGACGCCACCGCGGCGGCGCGCGAGGCGGGGCTTGCGAGCCGAACCAACACGATCCTGCAGACCTGTTTCTTTGCGCTGTCGGGCGTGCTGCCGCGCGACGAGGCCATCGCCCGGATCAAGAAGAGCATCGAAAAGACCTATGCCCGCAAGGGCCGCCCGGTGGTGGAACGGAATTTCGCTGCGGTCGATGGTGCGCTCGCCCGCCTGCAGGAGGTCGCGGTGCCCGCCACCGCCACCGCGACCGAGGACCTGCCGCCCATCGTGCCGGCCGGCGCCCCCGATTTCGTGCGCGAGGTGACGGCCAGGATGATGGCCGGCCTGGGCGACACGATCCCGGTCAGCGCGATGCCGGTCGATGGCACCTTCCCGTCGGGCACCGCGGTCTGGGAAAAGCGCAACATCGCCGACGAGGTGCCGGTCTGGCGCGAGGATCTGTGCATCCAGTGTGGCCAGTGCAGCTTTGTCTGCCCGCACAGCGTGATCCGCGCGAAATACTATGACGAGGCGGCGCTGGAGGCGGCGCCGGACGGTTTCCAATCCGCCCCGGTCAATGCGCGCGGCTATCCCGGCATCCGCTTTTCGCTGGCGTTCCACCTGGAGGATTGCACCGGCTGCGGCCTGTGTGTCGAGGCGTGCCCGGCGCTCAGCCCCTCCGAACCGGGGGTCAGGGCGGTCAATCTGGCCGACAAGGCCGACCGGATCGAGCCGGGCCGCACGGCCATGGCGTTCTTCGAGGCGCTGCCGGTGAACGACCGGGCGCGGGTCGATTTCCACACCGTGCGCGGGGTGCAGTTTCTGGAGCCGACCTTCGAGTTTTCCGGCGCCTGTGCGGGCTGCGGCGAGACGCCTTACCTGAAGCTTCTGTCGCAGCTGTTCGGCGACCGGCTGATGGTCGCCAACGCCACGGGGTGCTCGTCGATCTATGGCGGCAATCTGCCGGTCACGCCCTGGTCGAAGACCCATGAGGGGCGCGGCCCGGCCTGGTCGAATTCGCTGTTCGAGGACAATGCCGAGTTCGGCCTCGGCTTCCGGCTGGCGGCCGACAAGCATCTGCAGCTGGCCCGCGACCTGTTGCACGGCCTCGCGCCCGAGATCGGCGCCGATCTGGCCGAGGCCATCATCGCCGCCCCGCAAATCCGCGAATCGGAGATCCGGGCGCAGCGCGAACGGGTCGCCGCGTTGAAGACCCGCTTGCTGGCCATGCAAGACAACGGTGTGGCGCGCGATCTGTTGTCGGTCGCCGATCATCTGGTGCGCCGGTCGATCTGGCTCGTGGGCGGCGATGGCTGGGCCTATGACATCGGCTATGGCGGGCTCGACCACGTTCTGGCCAGCGGCCATGACGTGAACGTGCTGGTGCTGGATACCGAGGTCTATTCCAACACCGGCGGGCAGGCGTCGAAGGCCACACCGCTGGGCGCGATCGCCAAATTCGCCGCCGCCGGCAAGCGCACGGCGCGCAAGGACCTGGCGTTGCAGGCGGTGGCCTATGGCAATGTCTATGTCGCCCAGGTCGCCTTTGGCGCCAATCCGCAGCAGACCCTGCAGGCGTTCCGCGAGGCCGAGGCCTATCAGGGCCCGTCGCTGATCCTCGCCTACAGCCATTGCATCGCGCATGGCTATGACCTGCGCAATGGCCTGTCGCAGCAGGACAGGGCGGTGGCGTCGGGCTATTGGCCGCTGATGCGCTACGACCCGGAGCTGCGCCGCGTGGGTGCGGCGCCGTTCCGGCTCGACTCGCCGCGCCCCACCCTGCCGTTCAAGGACTACGCCTACAAGGAGCTGCGCTATGCCGCGCTGGCGGCCAGCCGCCCCGATGACGCGGCCGCCCTCTTGAAACAGGCGCAGGAGGCGATCCTTGAGAAATACCACGCCTATGAGGAGTTCGCGCAGATGGATGCGGGCCCCGATCCGTCGCGCAGCATGGGCGCGGCGCGCAAGCCATGAGGGGGCGCAGATGGACCTGAGCACGACCTATATGGGCCTCGACCTGCCCGGCCCGCTGGTGGCCAGCGCCAGCCCGCTCAACGCGCGGCTCGAGAACCTTCTGGAATTGCAGGCGATGGGGGCGGGTGCCGTCGTTCTGCCCTCGGTCTTCGAGGAACAGATCGAACGCGACGCGGCGATCCTCGAGGCGCTGATCGACCATGGCGGCGAAAGCTATGGCGAGGCGCTGAGCTATTTCCCGCCGCAAACCGCGCAAAGCTTCGACACCGAGCGCCAGTTCGACCTGCTCGAACAGGCCGCGCGGCGGCTCGACATTCCGGTCATTGCCAGCCTCAACGGCATCACCGACAGCGGCTGGATCGATTACGCGCAGCGGTTTCAGGATGCCGGGGCCAGCGCCATCGAGCTCAACATCTTTCTGATCCCGTCCGATCCGACCGTCACCGGCGAGGCGGTCGAGGCGCGCTATGTCGATGTCACCGCGGCGGTGGCGTCCTCGGTCGATATCCCCGTCGCGGTCAAGATCGGCCCCTATTTCAGTTCGCCGGGGCATCTGGCCGGGCGGCTGGTGGCGGCCGGCGCCAGGGGGCTGGTGCTGTTCAACCGGTTCTTTCAGCCCGATATCGACCCCGATACGCTGTCCGTCGAACCGAGCCTGGCACTGTCGAACGGCTTCGAGATGCGGCTGCCGCTCTTGTGGATCGGCGTGCTGGCAGGACGGCTCGATGCGTCGCTGGCGGCGACGACCGGCGTCGAGACGGCACGCGATGCGGCCAAATACCTGCTGGCCGGGGCGGATGTGGTGATGACGACCTCGGCGCTGCTGCGCCATGGCATCGGGCATATGCGGGTTCTGAATGACGGTCTGGCCGACTGGCTGTCTGCCCGCGGCGCCAGCCGCCTGTCGGATATCCGCGGCGTCCTCAGCCATGGCCGGATCGACGACCCCGAAGCCTATGAGCGGGCCAACTACATCCGGGTGCTGCAGGGCTACAGCGCGCGATAGCGGCGCGTCCGGTGCCGGCCGGCGGGTGCACGCGATGAGCCCGGCCGGTGCCGACCGTTATTCGGGCGTGTACCAGATCGGCGAGGTGTAGGCGCGCTCCTGCTGGCTGGCCGGCAGGCCCTCGGGCCGGTCGATGCCGAAGAAGACGCTGTCATACCAACGATCACTGACGATGACCGTTGGTATGATGCTTGCCGTCGCCGCAATGGACGATCTGACGATACGCAGCGCCGAGGGGCGGCTCGCGGCGGTGCTGCTGCGGTTGTGCGGGGCGCGCCTGCCCGAACTCGGCGGTCCGGCGCAGACGGTGATCGACGTGACGCAGTCGGAACTGGCGCAGATGACCAACCTGTCGCGGTCGGCGGTGGGCGCCCTGCTCGAGGCGTACCAGCAGCGCGGGCTTGTCCGCCGCAGCTATGGCCGGCTGGAGATCACGGGGCTCGACGAGATCGTCCGCATCCTCGAACCGGCCTTCGACCCTTCATAGCGATCGGTCGATGGCCGGCGCCGCGACGTCGATGCGTGCGCCGCCGCGCGGCGGGAGGCGGGGTTGGCGCAACGAGTCATGCTCGTTTCGCCCTGGTATGACCGGGTCAGTTTGTCGGCGAATACCAGATCGGCGAGGTATAGGCGCGCTCCTGATGGCTGGGCGGCACCGAGTCCGGCAGGTCGATCCCAAAGAAGGCGGCATCGTAGGTCGTCCAGCGCGGCGTCGGGATCTCGAGGACGCGCACATAGTAGAAGGCGCGCAGCGACGGATCGAAATCCGGATCCTGCCACCAGGTCTCCAGGAACGGGTCCCCGATCGCGTTGGTGTAGCTTGCGCGGGCCACGTCGACCGTATTGCCCACCGCACCGTCGCAGGCGCCGTCGACGATCGCCCGGCCATCGGCGCAGGCGACGTCATGGACCCGCTCCTGCGTCACCCCTTCGGCGTCGACCCAGCCCTTGATCACCTGCACGCGGTCAAGATTGGCCCCGTCGGGATCGCGCAGGGCGCGGATCAGAAGGCCCGGCACCTCGTCGCGGCCGAGGCCCGTCAGATCGCCGCCCATCGGGACACCGTTTGCATAGCCATGGGCGGCGAAATCCGACCGCGCGAGGTCATCCGCCGTGAATGACGCCCCGGCGAAGACGCGGACGCGCAGGCGTGTCCCGGTCGTGGCATAGACCTCCTTGCGCGACAGCGCATCCCAGATCGCCGCGCGGGTGTTCTCTTTTGCCCACACGGCGGCAAGGCCGGAGGCAAGCACCTGCGCGTGGGTGATGTCGTCGCTCGGATCGTCCGGCGTTGCCCGGCCGGTGATCAGTTCCTCGAAGCGGATCGGATCGGCCGTCGGCTCGGTGATGGAGACCTTTCCGAAGAAGTTGTCCTCGGTCGTGGTGGCGAGGCCGGTATGCGAATCCGTCGAGCCGACCATGCCAAAGCTGAACGGGTTCGCGCCCAGCTCGGCGTCATAGGCCAGGCCGCGCTTCAGCGCCTCGCGCGCGTATTCCCTGGGCAGCATCTCGGGCGTCTTGAGCTCGGCTCCGAAGCTGCCCACATCCCAGGTGCCGTAATCGGCAAATGCGTCGTCGGGCGAGAGCATCGGATGCGCCTCGCCGTCGCCCTTCATCTGGGTGACCTCAATGACCGGTTCCCAGCGCATGCGGCGCGTGGCGTAGTCTGCCGAAAGCGGCTCGCCCGCCATGGTCACGTCATCGAACATCAGGCCATTCGAAAGATTGCCGTTATGCGGGATCGCCAGCACCTGACCGCCGGTGTCGGTTTCGTAGCGCGCCATCCAGTCCCAGAGATCCTCGGGGTTCTCGCTGTCATAGGCAGAGAACGGCACGACCCGATCGGCCAGATCCTTGCCGTCGCGGAAGATCACGTTGCGGTGCAGGTTGTTTCCGCCCGGGCCCGATGTCCATTCATAGCCGATGAAAGCGGTAAAGGCGCCCGGTGCGTTGTGACGCTCGGCCGCCTCGGTGATGCGCTGCCACATCGTCGTGTCGAGTCCGGTGCCGGCCAGCGGGTCGCCGCCGCCGCCCGGGCCATCCTCACTGAAGCCGCCTGCCCAGTAGAGATAGGATTGGGCCATCGCGG
>DNSZ01000112.1 GCA_003500165.1 Paracoccaceae bacterium
CCTGTCGGGGGCGTCGAACGGCTTCACCGCCGCCTGCGCCTGGGTCTATCTGGCCGCGCGCATCCTTTATGTCCCGGCCTATGCGTTCGGCTGGGTGCCCTGGCGCACGCTGTTCTTTGCCGTCGGGTTTTTCGCCACGCTCCTGATGATCCTGGCCGCCCTGTTCTGAGCCCGGGGGTCCGATCCCACGAAACGCGCGCACGGAGCCCCGGACAGTCCGGCCCGACGCGCGGCCGTGCCGTCCAGCTGTCCCACAAGCGGCCATTCCCGGTGATTGCGTTATCGGGGCCGGCCACGCCAAGCGACATCCCGGTCGCGCCGGCCGCGTCACCGAGCCCGGTTGCGCCGCGTCGTGCCGCGAGGCATCCTGCTGGCATGCGTCACGCCCCGGGCGCTCTGGCACGCGATGCGATGGCTGCGCCGCACCCGACAGGCGCGCTGCCCCGGCGCCGCGGCAGCGCTATCGCCCGGCGCGACGGCCCCCGGATCGCGACCGCCGCGACCCGCCCATGACAGGAGGCACCGCCATGCTCCGTGCGTGCATTTTCCTCATCGCCCTGCTGGCCGCCGCCGGCGCCGCTGCCGACACCGCCTGGGCGCCGTCGCGGGTCACGGCCGTCACGATCTATCCCAGCGTCGCCGAAATCACGCGCATCGCCGAATTCGATCTGGATGCCGGCCGCCACCGCCTGCTGGTTCCCGACCTGCCGGGCGAGTTGCTGGCCGACACGCTGCGGGTCGAAACGCTGTCGGCTGGGCAGATCGGCGCGCTTGGCTTCCGCGAGGCGCGCCAGCCGGCCTATGATCCGCCACCCCGACCCGCCATCGACGCGGCCGAGCGCAATGTCGAGCGGTTGCAGGACGCGCTGGCCGCCACATCGGCCGAGATCGAGGCGCTCGACGCAGCCATCGCCGCGGCCGAGGCCAGCATCCGGTTCCTCGGCCGGATCGGCGCCGCGCCCGATGGCGTTCTGGCCTCGGGCGCGCCCGACACATTGGCGGCCACCGCCGACATGATCGCCGGTCGGGTGCAGGCCGCCCATGCCGAGGCGCGGGCCGCCCGCCTGGCGAAACCGGCGCTGGAACGCCAGCGCGACGATCTGCGCGCGGAACTCGACAGCGCCCGCCAGGCCCTGGCCGCGCTGGCGCCCGAGCCGATGGCAGAGACAAGGCTGCTGACCGTCGATCTGGTGCTCGACGCGCCGACCGCCGGCACGCTGTCGCTGCGCTATCTGACCGGCGGCGCGACATGGGAGCCATCCTATCGCCTGTCGCTCGACCGGGCACCCGAGCCGCGGCTCAGGGTCGAACGGCTGATCGGGGTCTGGCAGAATACCGGAGAGGATTGGCAGGGCGTTCAACTGGCCGTCTCGACCGCCGAGGTGGCGGAACAAACGGCGGCGAGCCGGCTGCGGCCGCGTCTGCTTCGGATTGGCGCCATCGACCGATCGCGGCTGGCTGGCGAATTCGCCGCCAGCCCCGAGCCGGTTGTGATCGTAGCGCCCGTCCCCGACCGCATGGTGGGCCAGGTCAGGGCGCAGGGCCTGCATTTCCGCTATCGCTTCCCGCGGCCGGTGGATCTGATGACCGGCGCGGAATCGGTTCTGCTGCCGCTCGCTCCGGTCGATCTGGATGTCCGCGTCGCGGCCCGGGCGACACCGATCCGCGACAGAACGGCGTTCGTGAATGCCGCGGTGACCAACACATCGGGGGAGCTTCTGCTGCCGGGACCGGCCACGCTGACCTTCGACGGGGCGCTGGTGGGCCGGACGCGATTGCCGTCGCTGGCCGCGGGGGCAGAGGCCGATATCGGCTTCGGCCCGATCGCCGGGCTGAAACTGACCCGCTATGTCGAGGAGCGCAGCGCCGGCGATCGCGGCATGATCCGGCGATCGAACGATCTGGTCGAAACCGTGGTGATCGAGGTTGAGAACCTGACCGGCGATGGCTGGCCCTTGCGGCTGACCGATCGGGTGCCCTATTCCGAACAGGCCGATCTGGCGATCGACTGGACCGCCGATCCCCGACCGACGCGCACCGACCCCGACGGGCGGCGCGGCCTGCTGGAGTGGGACATCGATCTGGCCCCCGGCGCCAGCCGGCGGGTGACCGTGACGCAGGAGCTGACCTGGCCCGAGGACATGACGCTCGACACCCCGATCTTCGATTAGCGCAGCCGATTGCCGCGGCGCGCTTCCCGGGGCAAACAGCGGCCATGTCGATCCGTCCCGCCACAGATCAGGACGCGGCCGCGATCTGCGGCCTGTGGAACCCGGTGATCGCGGAGACCGAGATCACCTTCAACAGCGTTCCCTGGAGCGTCCCGGCCCTCCGGGCGCTGCTGGCCGACAAGGCCGCCGCCGGGCATCCCTTTCTGGTCGCCGATCCTGGCGGGGTGGCCGGTTTTGCCACCTATGGCCCGTTTCGCGCCGGCGTCGGCTATGCCCGCACGATGGAACACACGATCATCCTGGCGCCCGGGGCGCGCGGGCGCGGCGTCGGCCGGGCGCTGATGGCCGGGCTCGAGGCGCATGCCCGTGCGGCCGGGGTGCTCAGCCTGTGGGCCGGGATCGTTGCCGGCAACCGCGACGGCATCGCCTTTCATGCCGCGATCGGCTTCGAACCGGTTGCCCGGCTGCCCGAGGTTGGCTGGAAATTCGACCGCTGCTACGATCTGGTGCTGATGCGCAAGCCGCTTTCGCCGCCCGGGGGATGCCGATGACATTCTGGTCACGCCTGGCCGATGCGCTTGGCGCGCTGCGCGACGGCGAAAGCCTGGCCGAGGTCTTTGACCGGGCCCGCAAGCCGCCCGAAAAACGGGTCGGCTTTGCCATCGCGGTGATCGCGCTGGGGGCAAAGATGGCCAAGGCCGACGGTCAGGTCACCCGCGACGAGGTCGCCGCCTTTCGCGAGGTGTTTCACATCGCCCGCCGGGACGAGGCGAACGCGGCCCGGGTCTTCAACCTGGCCCGCGAGGACGTGACCGGGTATCGCGACTATGCCAGGCGCATCCGGGCGATGTTTCGCGGCGAGACCGAGGTGCTGACCGACCTGATGGAGGGGCTGTTTCACGTCGCCGCGGCCGATGGCAGCTATCATCCCGACGAGGACCGGTTCCTGCACGATGTGGCGATGGATTTCGGCCTGTCCGAGGCCTGTTTCCGGCGCTTGCGGGCGGCCTGCATGCCGGGTCTGCCGCGCGACCCCTATGCGGTGCTGGGGGTCACCCCGGACATGCCGCTTGCGGCGATTCGCAAGGTCTGGCGCGACCGGGTGCGCGCCAGCCACCCCGACCGGCTGATGGCGCGCGGCGTGCCCGAAGAGGCGCTGAAACTGGCCGAGGCGCGGCTGATCGCCGCCAACCGGGCGTGGGAAGAGATCCAGGACGATCGCGCGGCCTAGGCCGGGCAGGGCCGCCGGGTGTTGGCAGGTGTCGCAGTTTTCACGCCATTTCGGGCGTGATCCGTGGTAAGGACCGCGCATGCGACGGCCGATTCCCATCCTTGTCCTTTGCGCCGCCGCCCTGCCGGCGCTCGCGCAGGACGACCCGCCCGGTCCGATCGAACGGCTGGCCGAAGAGCTGGCCAACGGCATGCTGCGACAGATGTGGGGCGACATGGCGCCGACGCTGCGCGAACTCCAACGGCTGATGGGCGAGGTCGAGCACTATGACCCGCCGGTGCTGCTGCCGAATGGCGACATCCTGATCCCGCGCAAGCCCGGTGCGCCGCCGCTGGGGGCCCCGGACGGCCCGGCGCCCGCGCCGCGGGGCACGCCGCACGAGGGTGCGATCGACCTATAGGCGTTTTGCTTTGGCGGCATGCCCCGAGGGGCCTGCGACGAACGGTCATGATGGATGACCCACGGCCTGAATGGCGCGCTGCGCCGGGACCGGGACGCGCCCGCCGCGCGGCGGGCGCGCTCCCGGGCGCGCGCCCGGGAGCGCCCGGCACGACGGACCCGTGGAGCTGATCGCGCACGACACGCCCTCGGCAACCACCGGTCACCCGGACCGGGCGGCCCGCACCAGCGCGGTGCAGCCGATCCGCCACTGGATTGCCGGGGGCGGTCTATTTCCTGGTGGCCTTGGTCAGCATGGCCAGAAGCGGGCCGATAAGCCCCGGCGCCAGCGCGCCCAGCGGGTCACGGGCCATGGCACGGACATTGCGCGCCAGTTCCCGGGCTTCGGCCATGGCATCGTCGGCCTCGGCCTGGATTTCCTCGACCGCCATGTCGCGGAGTTCGGCGATCGGTTCGAGGCCGGAGTCAGGGTCGAGCCGCCCGGCGGCAAGCGCGAGCAGCGCGGCGAGCACGAAGTTCGCGCCGGCCAGCACGGCACCGCCCCCGGCATGGCCGAACCGTTCCCCCAGCCAGATGAAGGCCGCGATATTGATCATGACGACGCCGATCCCCGCCACCAGACCGGCAAGGACCAGAAGCGTGGTTTGCTGGCGGATCGCCGCAAACCGGCGGCGCGCAATCACCCGTTCGGCGCGGATCGCGACGGTGATGGCGCGTCCCAGCCGGGAACGGCGGCGTGCCATGTTGCGGCCCGGATCGGTGAACATCGTCGCCTCCTGTTTCGACAGTCGCCCGGCCGCGAATCCCAGCGCGAAGGCGCCAAGCGCGGTCAGCACCGGTTTGTTGCGGGGCAGGTCGCCCAGTTCGTGCGACAGCTGGTCAAGGAGGGTGCGCATGTCGTCGCCCGTCAGCCCGTGTTCGGCCAGCAGCGCCTGCAGCGATTGCGCGTCCTGGCCTTCCGAAGACCCGTTCGCGGCATTCGCGGCGCCGTCCCGCGGCGCCGCTTCGGGCCCCGTCGCGGCGGCGGCGCTATCGGACATCGCGGCCTTCAGCGCAGCAAGTTCGGCATCCGCGACGGCTTTGGTCGTCATGGCTCCTCCTCCTCCCGGCGGTTGCCGCCGGTCCGTGGCTGGCCATCGCCTGGCATCAGGATCGCGATCGGCCGGGCCGATGCAAGCCAAGACGGAACGAATGGCGGGGAAACCGTGATCGGAACCGACAGGAACGCGCTGGCCCCTGCCAACCGGGTCCGGGGACAGACTGCCGTACTGGAGGTCCTCGCGCGATTTCTGCATCATGGTCGCAGTGTCGTCGCCCGGTTTCGCCATGACCGCCCAAGCCTTGGCATCCAACATGCGTTCTCGGCCCCTCTTCCGGCCAGCCTTGGGCCCCGATCATACCAACGGTCACTGACGATGACCGTTCGCCGCCTCCCCGCCCAACCACCAATCTTACCAATGCGATAGGACAGGATTGGTGGTTGGGCGGGGAGGCGGACAAGCTGCAATGAGTCACGCTCATTGCAGCTTGGTATCAGGCCGGCCTTGCCCGCCGACGGCCGCGCCGGCAGCGTTCCGAGCAATAGCGCACCGCGTCCCAGTCGGCGGCCCATTTGCGCCGCCAGGCAAAGGGGCGGCCGCATGTGGCGCAGGTCTTGACCGGCAGGTCGGCCTTCTTGACCCCGCGCGGCATGTCACAGATCGAGGCTGAGTTGCGCCGTGCCGGACCGGCGCAGCGGCGGCCGGCCGGGCCGCTTGCGGCTGGCATGGCGGGCGACGAGGCGCGCGGTCTCGGTGCGAAACCCGTCCTGCCGGCGCACCGCCCAGACCGCGTCGCGCGCCGCCCGCGCGGCGGCGGTCGGGTCGATCACCGGCTCGGGATAGCTTCGGCCGAGCAGCCTTCCCGCGCCCTCCCACCGCCAGGGCTGTTGCAGATGGGCGTCCGGCACATCGTTCAATTCGGGCAGCCAGCGCCGGGTGAAGCGGCCCGTCGGATCGTGCTCCAGCCCCTGTTTGATGGGGTTGTAGATGCGCAGGGTGTTCATCCCGGTGGTGCCCGACTGCATCTGCGTCTGGCTCCAATGGATGCCGGGTTCGTAATCGGCAAACAGGCGCGCCAGATGCGCCCCCGTCGCCCGCCAGTCGAGCCAAAGATGGTATGAAGCGACCGACATCAGCATCGCCCGCATCCGGAAGTTGAGCCAGCCGGTATGGCTCAGCGCGCGCATGCAGGCATCGACAAAGGGCAGGCCGGTCTGGCCCGACTGCCAGGCGGCAAGCCGCGCCGGATCGGGGGTGCGCGGGCGCAGCCCTTCGAAGGCGCGATGCAGGCATTCGGTTTCGATCCGCGGATCGGTTTCGAGCTTCTGCATGAAATGGTCGCGCCAGGCGAGCCGCGCGGCGAAGGAGGCAAGGCTGCCCGTCCAGCCCTCGCGCGTGCCGCGGACCGCTGCCTTGCGCTGTGCCGCGGCCCGGGCGGCCTCGCGCCCCGACAGCGTGCCGAACGCCAGATGCGGCGACAGCCGCGAACAGGCGTCGAAGGCGGTCACCGGCGAGGACATCGCGCGGCGATAGCTTCGGCCGCGATCGGTCAGGAAACTGGCCAGGCGCTCTTCGGCTGCGCGGCGCCCGCCCGCCTGCCGGCCCGGGCACGGGTCGGGTGCAAGGCCCAGATCGGCAGGACAGGGCAGCGGCACGGGGTGCTCGGCCCGCACAGGGGGCAGCGCCGCGGGCGTCCCGGCGCAGGGCTGGCGGGTGAACGCATCGCGCCGCGCCGCCCAGCCATCGCGCGAGCCGAGCCGGCGCACCACCCCCGATTGCGGCAGTTCCGTCCAGGCCAGACCGCGCGCCCGCGTCCAGGCGGCGACGCGACGGTCGCGGGCAAAGCTCCAGGCGTTCCCGGTCTCCTGATGGCTGATCAGCGCGGTGCAGGGGGTCGCGGCCAGCAGCGCGTCGAACACCGCCGTCACCTCGCCTAGGCGCAGGATCAGCGGCTGACCCAGTGCCGCGAGATCGCCGCGCAATTCCGCCAGGCACTCGGCCACGAAGCGGTATTGCCGGGCCGAGGCGTCGGGCTGCGCCCACGCCTCGGGCTCGATCACATGGACCGGCAGGACCGGACCGCGCGCCGCCGCCATGGCCAGTGCGGGGTGATCGGCGATGCGCAGATCGCGCTTGAACCAGAGGAGGGTCGTTTCCATGTGGCGCCAGCTAACGCCCGGCGGGCACCGGTCAATCGGTGATGCGGCCGGCCGGCTCGGCGCGCCTTCGATCGCGCCCTGCCCGTCGCGCTATTGCCGGGTCCAGCCGCCATCGATCGGAATTGCCGCGCCGGTGACGTTGTGGGCCAGCGGATCGCACAGCCACAGCGCCAGCGCGGCGATCTCGGCAGGGTCCGAGGTGCGGCGGCTGGGCTGCTTTTCGGCCAGCAGATCGGCGATGCCGGCTTCGCGGTCGCCGCCATGCCGGGCCGCCCGCGCGGCGATCTGCGGTTCGATGATCGCGGTTTCCGTCCAGCCGGGGCAGATGCAGTTCACGGTCACCCCGCCCGTCGCTTTCGATCCGGCGGTGGCGTATTCCAGCGCGGCGACCCCCGACAGCCCGATCAGCCCGTGCTTGGCCGCCACATAGGGCGCCTTGTCGCGCGAGGCGACAAGGCCATGCACGCTGGCGATATTGATCACCCTGCCATAACCGCGCTCGGCCATCGCGGGCAGCGCCGCGCGCATGGTGTCGAAGGCTGCCGACAGATTGACCGCCAGGATCGCGTCCCAGGTTTCGCGCGGCATGCTGGCCAGGCCTTCGGTCCGCTGGATGCCGGCATTGTTGACCAGAATGTCCGGCCCGCCCCAGGCCGCGACCGCCGCCATCAACTCGGCGATGCGGGCGGGCGCGCGCAAATCGCCGGGAAAGAACGCCGCCTCGGGCGCGCCTGCCGCGCGGATCGCCGCGCAGGCGGCCTGCGCCTCGCCCTCGCCAGCCAGCCCGTGCACCGCAATCCGCGCGCCGGCCGCCCCCAGCGCCTTGGCGATCGCCAGTCCGATGCCCTGCACCGAGCCGGTGACAAGGGCGGTCTTTCCACCCAGATCGGTCATGATGCGCCCGCCAGCCGCGCCCGAAGCNNCGCTGGGCCGGCCGACCACGGCGACCTCGCGCACCGATGGGTGGGTCAGCAGCACCTCTTCGACCTCGCGCGGATAGATGTTCGTTCCGCCCGAGATGATCATGTCCTTCGATCGGTCCTTCAGCGTCAGATAGCCGTCTTCGTCCAGCACCCCCATATCGCCGGTGCGCAGCCAGCCCTCCTGCAGGGCCTTCCCGGTCGCTTCTGGGTTCTGCCAATAGCCCGGCATCACCGGCACCCCGCGCACCATCACCTCGCCGGTCTCGCCCGTCGGCAGCGGGTGGCCGCGCGCGTCGCCGATGCGCAATTCCACCACCGATTGCGCGCGCCCGACCGAGGCCAGCCGCGCGCGCCAGCGCGGATGGGTCCGGTCCGCCACTTCGGCGCGGGACAGCGCGGTGATGCACATCGGGCATTCCCCCTGGCCGTAGATCTGCACGAAACGCGGCCCGAACCGGTCGACCGCCTCGACGATATCGGCGACATACATCGGCCCGCCGCCATAGACGATGGTGCGGATGCCAGCCGCCCGCGTGCCCGCCGCGCGCGCCGCATCGGTCAGCCGGCGGATCATGGTCGGCGCCAGGAACATCGACAGCCTTGCGGCGGGGTCCGCGGCCAGCGCCAGAAGCTCGGCCGTGTCGAACCCGCCCGAGGCCGGAACCACATGGCGCGCGCCGCGCAGCACGTGGATCATGTTGTAAAGGCCCGCGCCATGCGACATCGGCGCGGCGTAAAGCGCGGCATCCGCCGCCGACACGTCATCGACATCGCCGAGATAGGCAAGGCTCATCGCCTGCAGCATGGCATGGGTCATCCGCACCCCCCTGGGCCGGCCCGTGGTGCCCGAGGTGTAGAACAGCCAGGCCAGATCCGGCGCGCCGCGTGCGGTCGGGCCCGGGGCGGGCGCCGTCGCCCGCAGGGCGGAGAAGCCCGCCCCGGCGACATCGACGACCGGCAGGTCCGGGGCGGCCGCGGCCAGCGGCCCGGCCCGCCCGCCATCCGAAAACGCCAGACGGGCGCCGGCGTCCCGGCAAATCCAGGCGGCCTCCTTCGGGTGCAGCTTGGCATTGATCGGAACCACCGCGGCGCCGGCATACCAGATGCCATAGAACGCCATCAGGTATTCGGGCGCATTGGCCAGAAACAGCGCCACCCGGTCGCCCGGCCGGATGCCGTGCCCGGCCGCAAGCCCCGCCGCGATCCCGGCGGCCGCGTCGCGCCAAGCCCGGTAACGCGCCACCCGCTCGGCGCCCCGGAACAGGGCGGCCCGGTCCGGGGCGGCCCGGGCCGTCCGTTCGAGCCACAGCGCAAGGTTCATCGCCAACGCCTCCCGATCCGCAGGGGACCATGCCGGCCCCGCCTTGGCAAGCGCCCGGGCGGCTGGACCCTGGGCGCCGCCACGGCCTATGATGCGTGCGATGCTGGAGAAATCCCTGCACCGGGCCAATATCGCGGCTGCCTTTGCGACGCTCGCCGGCCTGGCCGGTGCCGGCGGCGTGACCGCCGTGATTCGGGCGGCGCTGTCGGGCGTGGCGCTGTCCAAGATTGCTGACAACGACCAAAGGGCGCTGGCCCGACGGATGGCCAGGGCGCTGGAGGCGCATATCGCGGCCACGGCCCCCACCCCCGACCGGCGCGCGATTCTGGGCCAGATGCTGGCCCGCACCGAGCTGACCGCAGAGGCGCTGGTGCAGGGCAATCTGAACCCGGCGACCGTCGCGCGCGGCCTGCGCGACCGCATGGCCGCCACCGCCAAAGACCCCGAGCATCGGTTGCCCGACACCCTCGCCGCCTTCGAGGCCCTGTTGTGCGCCACGCTGACCCCGATCCTGGCCGACCCGGCCACCGCACCCCAGATCCAGCAGGCGGTGTACCGGGAAGTGCTGGAACGGTCGGACGAACAAACCCGCCTGCTTGAAACGATTCTGGCCAGCACGCAGCGCGATCCGCGCCTGACCGAGGCGACATTTATCGAACTGGCGCGGCGGATAACCGACGATGCGAGCGATTTCGACACCGCCTTGCGCGAGTTGGAGCGTGCGGTCGCGGTCGCGATCCGTGTGCAGGAGGACGGCGCGCGCGGCTCGAACCTTGGCGATTTCGTCGACGAGGTGCTGCGCCGCGCGGCCGAGTTGGCCGCCGTGAGCGATTTCGATGGGGCAGGGTCCGAGATCGACGCGGCACTGGCCCGCGAAGAGGCCGAGTCGACGGCGCGGCGGCTTCGCCTGCTCGATGCCGGACTGGAACAGGCCATCCTGGCGCGGGACGCGGCGCGCGCGGCGGATCGGGTCGCGGCTCGGATCGCGCTTGAGGTTCCCGACCCGGCGGCGCAATTCGGCGCGCTGCGGGCAGAGCAGGATCGCTGGTACGCGCGCGGCAACAAACAGGGGCTGAATTTCGATCTGGAGGTCGCCATTGCGCTCGCCCGTGCGCTGTGCGCCCGGGCCGGGGACGCCGACCAACGCGGCGCGACGCAAAACAATCTCGGCAACGCGCTTCGGGCCCTGGGCGGGCGGGAGGCAGGCACGGAACGGCTGGAAGAAGCCGTGGCGGCCTATCGCGCGACGCTGCAGGAATTCCCCCGCGACCGCGTGCCGCTGCAATGGGCGGCGGTGCAGATCAATCTCGGCGCCGCGCTCGCAAGGCTCGGGGAACGCGAGCCAGGCACCGACCGGCTGGAGGCGGCCGTGGCGGCCTATCGCGCGGCGCTGGAGGAATGCACCCGCGACCGCGTGCCGCTCGATTGGGCGATGACGCAGGTGACTCTCGGCACCGCGCTCCAGAACCTGGGGGAACGCGAGGCCGGCACGGAACGGCTGGAAGAAGCCGTCGCGGCCTATCGCGCGGCGCTGGAGGAATTCACCCGCGACCGCGTGCCGCTGAAATGGGCGGCGACGCAGATGAATCTCGGCAACGCGCTTTTGACCCTTGGGGGACGCGAGGCCGGCACGGAACGGCTGGAAGAAGCCGTGGCGGCCTATCGCGCGGCGCTGCAGGAATGGACCCGCGACCGCGTACCGCTGGACTGGGCGATGGTGCAGGGCAATCTGGCCAATGTCGAATTGGCCTTCTTCGACAAGACCCGGGACGCGGCCCATCTGGACCGGGCCGAAGGCCATGCCCAGGATGCCCGCGCGGTGTTCGCCGCGGCCGGGGCGAGCCCGTATCTGGCCATGAACGACCGGATCCTCGGCGCCATCGCCGCCCGCCGCGGCGGCTGACCCGCGGGGCAAAATCCTCGCCCGAAGGATTTTCGCCGAAAATCCTTCCCGCACCCGGGCGGGCGCGGGTGGCCCCGGCTTGACCGGCCCGCGGCTTTGCCCGACACCGGGACCGATCGGGAGGCAGGCCATGGACATCGAAGGGATCGGCGCGGTCGTGACCGGGGGCGGCTCGGGGCTGGGCGCGGCCATGGCCCGGGCGCTCGCTGCCGCCGGTGCGCGCGTGGCGGTGATCGACCGGGACGACGGCGCGGCGCAGGCGGTGGCGAAGGGGATCGGCGGCATCGGCTGCGCCGCCGATGTGGCCGACCCGGATGCGGTGGCGGCGGCGCTGGATGCGGCCGCGGCCGCGCACGGGCCCCTGCGCCTGCTGGTCAACTGCGCGGGCATCGCCGATGCCGGCCGGATCGTCGGGCGCGACGGGCCCTTGCCGCTCGACGCCTTCGAGCGGGTGGTCAGGGTGAACCTGATCGGGTCGTTCAATACGTTGCGACTGGCCGCCGTCCGCATGGCCGCCGCCGAGCCCCTGGACACCGGCGAGCGGGGCGTCATCGTCAACACTGCCTCGATCGCCGCCTTCGAGGGCCAGATCGGCCAGGCCGCCTATGCCGCATCGAAGGGCGGGATCGTCGCGCTGACCCTGCCGGCGGCCCGCGAGTTCGCCCGCCACGGCATTCGGGTGAACGCCATCGCGCCGGGCATCTTCGCCACGCCGATGGTCACCGCAATGAGCCAGGAGTTGCAGGACAGCCTGGCCGCCGGCATCCCGTTCCCGGCCCGGCTGGGCGACCCGGCGGAATTCGCCGAAACCGTGCTGTGGATCGCGCGCACGCCCTTCGTCAATGGCGAGACCATCCGGCTCGACGGGGCCGCCCGTCTGGCACCGAAATAGGAGGCCGCTCATGTATCTGGGCAATTACCCCGACACCGCCGCCCTGCAGGCCGCCGATGCCGCGCATCACCTCCATCCCTTCACCGATGGGGCGGCGCTCAACGCCAGGGGCGCGCGGATCATCACCCGCGCCGACGGGGTCTGGCTGACCGATTCCGACGGCCAGCGGATGCTGGACGGGATGTCGGGGCTATGGTGCGTCAATATCGGCTATGGCCGGGCCGAACTGGCCGAGGCGGCGCGCCGCCAGATGCTGGAACTGCCCTATTACAACACCTTCTTCCAGACCTCGCACCCGCCGGTGATCGCGCTGTCGCAGCGGCTGGCCGAACTGGCGCCGGGCGATCTCGATCACGTCTTCTACGCCGGTTCGGGGTCCGAGGCGAACGACACCAACATGCGCCTGGCGCGCCACTATTGGGCGGCGCGCGGCCAGCCGTCGAAGACCGTCATCATCAGCCGCCGCAATGCCTATCACGGCTCGACCATGGCGGGCGCCAGCCTGGGGGGCATGACGGCGATGCATGCCCAGGGCGGGCTGCCGCTGCCCGATGTGGTCCATATCGACCAGCCCTACTGGTACGGCGAAGGGGGCGATAGGGACCCCGATGCGTTCGGCCTGGACCGGGCCCGGCAGTTGGAGGCGACGATCGCCCAACTGGGCGAAGACCGGGTCGCGGCCTTCATCGCCGAACCCATTCAGGGCGCCGGCGGGGTGATCATCCCGCCCGACACCTATTGGCCCGAAATCCAGCGCATCTGCGACGCCCATGACATCCTGCTGATCGTCGACGAGGTGATCTGCGGCTTTGGCCGCACCGGGCGATGGTTCGGGTCGCAGACCTATGACATCCGCCCCGATATCATCACCATCGCCAAGGGGCTCTCTTCGGGCTATCAGCCGATCGGCGGGTCGGTGGTGACCGCGCATGTCGCCGAGGTGCTGAACACGGCCGGCGAGTTCTATCACGGCTACACCTATTCGGGCCATCCGGTGGCCTGCGCGGTGGCGCTGGAGAACCTGCGGATCCTCGACGAAGAGGGGATCGTGACCCGCGCCGGGGCCGATCTTGCCCCCTATCTGGCCGAACGCTGGGCGACGCTGGCCGATCATCCGCTGGTCGGCGAGGCCCGGTCGAAGGGTCTGCTGGCGGCGCTGGAACTGACGCCCGACAAGGCCGCCCGCGCGCCCTTCGCGGCCGAGACCGGCCCGGCCGGGCTGATCGGTCGCGAACGCGCCTTCGCCAACGGGCTGGTGATGCGCCCTGTGCGCGATTCGCTGAT
>DNSZ01000315.1 GCA_003500165.1 Paracoccaceae bacterium
GCCGCTGGCCATCCTGCCGCTGACGGGCAACCGATCCTCGATCGTGTGGAGCGAACGCAGCGATCAGGCGGCTGGCATCGCTGCGCTTGACGATGCGGGGTTTCTGGCCGCGCTGCGCCCGCGCTTTGGCGATTTTCTGGGCGATATCGCACTGGCGGGCGACCGGTTTGCCTATCCGCTGTCGCTGTCGCTGGCCCATGATCTGACCGCGCCGCGGGTGGCGCTGGTGGGCGATGCGGGCCACGGTATCCATCCGATCGCGGGGCAGGGCCTCAATCTGGGACTGCGCGATGTCGCCGCCCTGGCCGAGGTGCTGGTCGGTGCGCATCGAAGGGGCGAGGATATCGGCGGCCAGCCCGTGCTCGACCGCTACGCAATCTGGCGAAGCTGGGACGCGGCCGCGCTGGCGCTTGCCACGGACGGTTTCAACGGGTTGTTCTCGAACGACAATCCGCTGCTGCGCGGGGTTCGCGATCTGGGCCTTGGCCTGGTCGACCGGGTGCCGCCGCTGCGCCGCGCCTTCATCCGTCAGGCCGCGGGGTTGGCCGGCGACCGGCCGCGGATGATGCGGGGCGAGGCATTGTAGCACAGCGCCAACGGGCGGGGCGTTTTGCCCGCCGCGATCAGCGCCAGAATTTCGGCGCGGCCTTCACCTCGTCCCACAATTGACGCGCCTGGCGCCAGGCCAGTTCGGCGCGAACGCCCCGCGCGCCCAGTATCAGGCCAACGGCCCGCTGTGCGGCCGGGTCGGTGCCGGCGGGCGCGTCGGGGCCGGTGAGCAGCGCCTCGGCCATGGCCAGATCGTTGAGGTCGCCGAACAGATCCTGCAGGGTCTTCAGGTGCTGGATGAAATCGCGCACCGACTTCGGCTTGAAGACGGGCCCCAGAAAGTCGACGCCATAGCGCAGCTTTTTCAGCGCCTTGCGCAGCTCGTGCCGGGCATCGGCCGGCAGCGTTTCGATCCCGCGCGCGCGCCGTGCCACGGTGCGCCAGCGCCGCGCCAGGGCGTCCCGCGCAACGTCGCGCAGCGGCGCGGCGGCTGGCGCCGGAGGGCCCGACCCCCACGATCCTTGCCAGCCCCGTGTCTCGATGAACTGGGCAAGGTCGAGCAGAAAGCCGCCGGTGCGGGGCGCGTCGAGGACCGCGCGCAGTGCCGCGCGGCGGGCCGTGCGCCGGTCGCCGAGCGCGGCCAGCAGCGTGGCGAAACCCGGCTCGGCCGGGTGGGCCGCGGATGCCGGCGCGACGATCCCGTCAATCGCCACATCAAGGTCGCGAAGCGCGCCGGCCTCCTGCCCAAGCCAGCGCGCCTCGGCCCCGAGCCTGTTCATCTCCGGGCATCCGATCACCGGCCGGAACAGCAGCATCGCGGTGCGCAGCCGGCGCAGCCCGACGCGCAGCCGATGCGGGCCTTCGGGGTCGTCGCCGGCCGCCACCGCCGCCACATTCGCCGCGATCTGCGCAAACGCCTCGCGCAGGACCGCCTGGGCGGCATCCTCGGCGGGTTGCTTGCGTCCGACCGGTGAGGGGTGCGCCTTGCGCGGCGCGGGTTCGGGTTCGATCCGGCCGGTTTCTGCCAGCAGCGCGCCGCGTTCGGGCTTTGACAGGGTGGAAAACGCCGGGCGGCCGGCGTCGAAGAGCGCGCGCGCGATCTCGTAAAGTGCGGCCAGATTTCCGTCGATCAGTTCCAGTTCCAGCTCCGCAAAAGGCTGGGCCGCGCCATTGGCACGAATCTCGCCGGTATCGAAGACGATCGCGACGCGGCTGCCATCCGCCGATGTGACATCGGTCCGGATCCGCTGCATCGCGGTCTCGCAGAGCGGGACAAGGTCGTGGCCCTCGATCACGCGGGAAAGCTGCCGGGCCAGGGCGGCATCGGGAATCGCCGCAAGGTCGAGCCGCCCGTCGGTCAGGACGGCGTCGGCCTCTTGCGCGGTCTGCAGCCCGGCCGTCAGCCCGGCGCTGGCCTTGACGGTCTGGACCCAGCGGCCGCCGTCGCGGCGCAGGCGAAGCGCGATGCCGTTTTGGTGCAGATCGCGCCCTGCCGTGTCGAAATAGGTGCTGGTCACCTGACGGCCGCGGGTCGGCAGACGCCGTCCCGCGAGCTGCGCCGCGCGGGCGCGCAGCGGTTTGAGCGCCGCGGGGGCGAGCGCGAATTTCAGCTCGGTTTCGTCCATCTTGTCACCCGGTCGCAGCGCGCAAGGGCTTCCAGAAAGCCACCCCGTGCCGTCGTCCTCGTCGATCTCCCGCGCGGGGTTTGCCGCCACGCTCTCGGCACGCCAAGCCTTCCACAACTTGCGGGCAAGCGCCAGACGGTCCGGAGCACTGGCCTATCCAGGACCCGCCCTGCCAGGAACGCATCCGGTGGCTTGGTGATGCCGGAGCCGGCACTGCCCGAACGCCAGGACGCGGGGGCGAAGCTTGCTGCGCCACGGCCGACACGGCCCGCAGACGGCCGCTTGGGGTCATTGCCAGGGTGTCTCGCCGATGACCGGGTCAACGGACTGCCCGCTTCGATCTGGCGCCCGCGCGACGGATCGCGGCGGCCACCGCCGACGCGACTGCGTCGTCAGCCGACCGCCGCGCTGGCCGCGCTTTCGGGCAGCTCCTCGGCAAAGCAGCGCTGATAGAATTCGGCCACGGTGGGCCGTTCCAGCTCGTCGCACTTGTTCAGGAAGGTCAGCCGGAACGCGTAGCCCACATTGCGGAAAATCTCAGCATTCTGGGCCCAGGTGATGACCGTCCGGGGGCTCATCACCGTGGACAATTCGCCGTTCATGAAGGCGGTGCGCGTCAGATCGGCGACCGTGACCATCTGGCTGACGGTCTTGCGCCCGGACTCGGTGTTGTAATGCGGCGCCTTGGCCAGCACGATCGCGGTTTCGGCGTCGTGCGACAGATAGTTCAGCGTCGCCACCAGGCTCCAGCGGTCCATCTGGCCCTGGTTGATCTGCTGGGTGCCGTGGTAAAGCCCCGTGGTGTCGCCCAGACCCACCGTGTTCGAGGTGGCGAACAGCCGGAACCAGCGATTGGGCGTGATCACCTCGTTCTGGTCGAGCAGCGTCAGCTTGCCGTCGGCCTCCAGCACCCTTTGGATCACGAACATCACATCGGCGCGCCCGGCATCGTATTCGTCGAACACGATGGCGACGGGGTTGCGCAGCGCCCAGGGCAGGATGCCCTCCTGAAACTCGGTGACCTGCTTGCCGTCGCGCAGCTTGATCGCATCCTTGCCGATCAGATCGATCCGCGAGATGTGCGAATCGAGGTTCACCCGCACGCAGGGCCAGTTGAGCCGTGCGGCCACCTGCTCGATATGGGTCGATTTGCCGGTGCCGTGATAGCCCTGGATCATCACCCGGCGATTGTGCGAAAACCCCGCCAGAATGGCCAATGTGGTCTCGGGGTCGAACTTGTAGGTCGTATCGATGTCGGGCACGCGGTCGGTGCGCTCTTCAAAGCCCTTCACGGTCATGTCGGTCTCGACGCCGAACACCTCGCGGACCGAGATATCCTCGGTCGGCCTTGCCGGCGCGTTGTTGCCATCCGCCATGTTCCGTCCTTTCCCGCCAGTCCCGAACGCGCGACCCGAGGTGCATCATATGGCGGCTCCGCGCAAGGGGAAGGGGTGGCGGCCCTAAGGCCCTCCCCCCATCCTGCGCCAGCCCATTGGGAAGACTGGTGGCCCAGGCGCGGGACGCAGGAGGCGAACCCGGCCCAAAGGGTCATGTTCACTGCGCCTTCGTCTGACGCGCAGCGCGCGGGCGGTCAGCCCGTCGGCAGGCCCGCGGCCGCCCGGATCTCGGGCGAACGCAGCGAGACATCGCCGCCCAGATGCGCGTCGGCCTCGGCGGTGCACATCCAGGCGAGCGCGCGGGCGACCCAGTCGGGCGGAATATGCGCCTCCCAGTCCAGCTGGCTGACCGGGTTGATGCCCGATGCCTTGATCGTGCGCTGCATGTCGGTGGCGACCGTGCCAGGGCTGAGCCCGACCGCGCGGATGCCCCGGCCGCGATATTCGCGGTCGAGGCAGCGGGTCAGCATCAGCACCGCGGCCTTGGTCGCACAATAGGCCGACCAGCCCTCGAGCGGGCTTGTCGCCGCGCCCGAGCTGAGGTTCAAGATCGTGCCGCCGCCCTTTGCCAGCATCCCCGGCAACGCGGCACGGGCGGCGTTGTAGACGCCCTTGAGGTTGATATCGACGGCCCGGCCCCATTCCTCGGGATCGCTCTTTCCCAGGGTGGCGATCGGCGCGATCACGGCGGCATTGGCGATCAGGATGTCGGGCCGGGCGGTTCCGACGACGGCCGCGATGGCGGCATANNGCGATGGCTTTCGCGTCGCGCGCGACCAGCGTCACCTGCGCGCCAAGCCCGGCGAAATGCCGCGCCGCCGCGGCGCCAATGCCGCGGCTGGCCCCGGTGATCAGCACCGACTTGCCGGCGATGGCTCTGGCGATGGCTTTGTCGGTCATGTGGCACCCCCGGCTGTCCCGTCTGGCAACCGGTATAGGACGGCGCGGCCCGGCTGCAAACCGCAATGCGCATGGTCGGTCTTTTCCCCTGCGCGCGACCGGTCTAGAAGGCGTGGAACCGACAAGGGAGGTTGATCGGATGCCCTGGGACCGCAACCAGATGGCCGCGCGCGCCGCGCAGGAGCTTCGCGACGGGATGTATGTGAATCTGGGGATCGGTATCCCGACCCTGGTCGCCAATTTCATTCCCGACGGGGTCACGGTCACCCTGCAGTCGGAAAACGGCATGCTGGGAATGGGGCCGTTCCCGACCGAGGACGAGGTCGATGCCGATCTGATCAATGCCGGCAAGCAGACGATCACCGAATTGCCGCACACCGCCTATTTCGACAGCGCGCAGAGTTTCGGCATGATCCGCGGCGGCAAGATCGCGATGGCGATCCTGGGCGCGATGGAGGTGGCCGAGAACGGCGATCTGGCGAACTGGATGATCCCCGGCAAGCT
>DNSZ01000263.1 GCA_003500165.1 Paracoccaceae bacterium
CCCCGCCTCCCCGCCCGACCACCAATCCTACCAATGGGATGGGACAGGATTGGTGGTCGGGCGGGGAGGAAGGGCGCGGGAGGCGGCGAACGGTCATTCTCACTGACCGTCGGTATGACCCGTTGCGCCGCAGATCTGGCAGCAGGCGGGCCTACGAACCCGCTTTCGACATCTCCGCCTCGGCGGCTTCCAGCGCCGATATCCGGGCCGCCAGCGCGGCATTTTCCTCGCGCGCCTTCTGGGCCATGGCGCGGACCGCGTCGAATTCCTCGCGGGTGACGAAATCGCGATCGGCAAGCCACCGGTCGATCGCCGAGCGAATCGCCGTCTCGGCCTCTTCGCGGGCGCCCTGGGCGACCCCCATGGCGTTCGTCATCAGCTTCGACAGATCGTCGAGCACCTTGTTCCGGCTTTCCATCGCGGCCTCCATCTGGCGTCCTGCCCTATATGGGCAGGTCGCCCCGTCCGGGCAACCCCGCCGCCACGGACAAAGCCCGCGGTTGACGCGCCACGGGGGCTGCGACAGGAAGGCCCGCATTGGGCGGCGTGCGCGGGCAGATGCAGTATGTGATCCCCTTTCCGGACCTCGATCCGGAGATCTTCTCGGTGTCCTTCTGGGGCATCGGGTTTGCGCTGCGCTGGTACGCGCTGGCCTATATCGTCGGCATCCTGATCGGGCTGGGGATCGTCTTGGCACTGATGCGCCGCCCTGCCCTGTGGCCTGGCGACACCGTCCCGATGCGCCCCGCCGAGGTGGAGGGGCTGCTGACCTGGATCGTTCTGGGCGTGATCCTGGGCGGGCGGCTTGGCTTCGTGCTGTTCTATCAGCCGGGCCATTTCCTCGATCATCCGATGGAAATCCTGGCGATCTGGCAGGGCGGCATGTCGTTTCACGGCGGCATGCTGGGGGTTGTGGTGGCGTTGGTGCTGTATGGCTGGCGCAACCGGCTGCCGGTGATCCAGGTGGCCGATGCCGTGGCGGTGGCCACCCCGCCGGGCCTGCTCCTGGGCCGGATCGCGAATTTCATCAATGGCGAGTTGTGGGGCCGGCCGACAACCGTGCCCTGGGCGGTCGCCTTTCCCGACCCGCTGGCGCAGCTCTGCCCGGCGGGCTGGGAGGGACCCTGCGGGCGCCATCCCTCGCAGCTCTACGAGGCCGGGCTTGAAGGGCTGGTGCTGGGCGCAGCGTTGCTGTGGCTCGCCACAAGGCGCGGCGGGCTGAAGGTGCCGGGCCAGATGGTCGGGCTGTTTCTGGCCGGCTATGGCGCCGCGCGCATGTTCGTCGAGGGGTTCCGCCAGGCCGACGCGCCGTTCATCACGCCGGACAACCCGTTCGGCCATGTGATCCGGTTCGGCACGAACGCCGAGGCCTGGGGGCTGACCATGGGCCAGCTGCTGTCGCTGCCGATGCTGATCCTGGGGCTGCTGATCATCGTTGTGGCGCGCTGGCGGGCGGCGCGGCCACGCCCGGCGTGAGCCCGCTGGGCAGGGTTCTGGCGCGGCAGATCGCGGCCGGCGGGCCGATCACCGTGGCCGACTACATGGCCGCCTGCCTGACCCATCCCGAACACGGCTATTACGTGGGCCGCGATCCGCTGGGCAAGGCGGGGGATTTCACCACCGCGCCGGAGATCAGCCAGATGTTCGGCGAATTGATCGGGCTGGCGCTGGCCCAGGCCTGGATCGACCAGGGCCGGCCCGATCCCTTTACCCTGGCCGAGCTGGGGCCGGGCCGGGGCACGCTGATGGCGGATCTGGGCCGCGCCACGGCAACGGTTCCGGGGTTTCGGGCGGCCGCGCGCCTCTGGCTCCTGGAGGCAAGCCCGGTCCTCAAGGCGCGGCAGGGCAAGATGCTGCCGGGCAGCGCGGCGACATGGATCGCACAGATCGACGCCCTGCCGCAGCAGCCCCTTTTCCTGATCGCCAACGAGTTCTTCGATGCACTGCCGGTGCGCCAGTTCCAGCGCGGGCCGGGCGGCTGGCACGAACGGATGGTGACGCTGGACGCACAGGGCGCGCTGGCCTTCGCGCGCGCCCCGGCCGGCCCGGTGCCCGGCCCGCCGCCGCCGGCCGGGGTGCCCGACGGCACCGTCATCGAACGCCGCGCCGCAGCCGACCCGATCGTGACCGCCGTCGCGGAACGGATCGCACGGCATGGCGGCGCGGCGCTGATCGTCGATTATGGCGCCTGGGGCGGCATCGGCGACACGCTGCAGGCGGTGAAGGATCACCAGCCGGCCGACCCGCTGGCCGAACCCGGACAGGCCGATCTGACCGCGCATGTCGATTTTGCGGCGCTGGCAGCGGCCGCCCGACAGGCCGGCGCGGCGGTTGCATCGCTGACCCCGCAGGGCGTGTTCCTCGAACGGCTGGGCATCACCGAACGCGCCCGCGCGCTGGCGCGCAACCTGACGGGGGCAGCGCGCAGCAGCCATGTCGCCGCGCATCGCCGCTTGACCCATCCCGATGAAATGGGAACGCTGTTTCAGGTGCTGGGGCTTCACGCCGTTGGCACGCCGCCGCCGCCCGGATGTGCCGCATGAGCCTTCGACCGATCACCGACCGCGCCCTGGCCCCGGTGACGCATGGCTTCTTCACCCGGGCGGGCGGGGTGTCGACCGGGCTTTTCGACAGCCTCAATTGCGGACCCGGCTCGGGCGATGCGCCCGCCGCGGTGACGGAAAACCTGGCCCGGGCGGCGGCCGCACTTGGCACCGCGCCCGCGCGGCTCGTCACCCTGCACCAGACCCATTCGGCAAGATGCCTGACGCTTGACGCCGCCCCTGCCCTGCCCAGGCCCCGCGCCGACGCGATGGTCACCGCGACGCCGGGCCTTGCCCTTGGCGTGCTGACCGCCGATTGCATGGCGGTGCTGTTTGCCGACCGCGCCGCCGGGGTGGCCGGCGCCGCCCATGCCGGCTGGAAGGGCGCGCTGGCGGGCGTGCTGGAGGCGACGCTCGACGCGATGGAAGGGCTGGGGGCGCAGCGTTCGCGGGTCGCCGCGGTGATCGGGCCCTGTATCGGCCCGCAGGCCTATGAGGTCGGGCCGGAATTCGTCACGCGCTTCTGCGATGACGATCCGGGCAACGCGCGCTTCTTCGCCCCGGGTGCGGGGGACCGGGCGCTGTTCGACCTGCCCGGTTTCGGCCTGCACCGCCTGCGCCGCGCGCGGGTAGGCGCGGCGCACTGGACGGGCCACTGCACATGGTCCGACCCGGCGCGGTTCTTTTCCTGGCGCCGGACCTGCCAGAACGGGCAGGCCGATTACGGCCGCCTGCTGTCTGCCATCCTGCTGTGAGACCGCCGATGCTGCATTTCACCACCGACGAATTCGCCGCCCGGATGGCCCGGGCACGGGCTGCCATGGCCGAACGCGGCCTTGACGGGATGCTGCTGTTCGCGCCCGAAAGCCAGTACTGGCTGACCGGCTACGACACCTTCGGATACTGTTTCTTCCAATGCCTGGTGATCGGCGGTGCGGAACCGGCGCTGCTGACCCGGTCGGCCGATCTGCGCCAGGCGCAGCTGACCTCGACGATTCCCGACATCCGCATCTGGGTGGACCGGGCCGGCGCGACACCGGCCGACGATCTGGCCCGGATGCTGCGCGATCTGGGTCTGGCGGGCAAGCGGCTGGGGGTGGAGACCGATACCCATGGGCTGACCGCTGCGAATGGCCGGAAACTCGCCGCCGCGCTCGACGGCGTGGCCGCGCTGGTGGAGGCATCGGACCTTGTCCCGACCCTGCGCCTGGTGAAATCCGAGGCCGAGATCGCCTGCATCCGACAGGCGGCCGCGCTGTCGGACGCTGCCTTTGATGCGGCACTGGGCGAAATCCGCCCGGGTGCGGACGAGTCGGCCATCCTTGCCGCGCTGCAGGGCGCGGTGTTCGCGGGCGGCGGCGACTATCCGGCGAACCCGGCGATCATCGGCTCGGGCGCGCAGGCGTTGCTGTGCCGCTATGCCAGCGGCCGGCGCACCCTGTCGACGCAGGACCAGATCACGCTCGAATGGGCGGGCGTGTGGCGCCACTATCACGCGCCGATGATGGCAACGGTGCCGGTCGGCCCGGTCGATCCGCGCCACTGGACGATGCATGCCGCCGCCACCGCGGCGCTGCTGGCGGCCGAGAATGCCCTGCGCCCGGGCAACACCCTGGGGGCGGTGTTCGACGCCCATGCGCAGGTGCTGGACGCGGCCGGGTTCGGCCATGCCCGGCTCAATGCCTGCGGCTATGCGGTCGGCGCCCGCTTTGCGCCAAGCTGGATGGAACCGGCAATGATCCATGCCGGCAACCCGACGGTCATCGCGGCCGGCATGACGTTCTTTCTGCACATGATCCTGATGGACAGCGATGCCGGGCTGGCGATGTGCCCTGGCCGCACCTCGCTGGTCACGCCGGCGGGCGCCGAGCCGCTGTCGCGCCACACGCTCGATCTTCGGCCTGGCTGAACCTGCCGCGAATTCGCACAAGAAACCGGAGGCAAGGAATTGGACGACCTGCAATTGCTGATCGATCTGCATCGGGACGGCGCCCGCCAGGGGCCGGGCAGCGACGCGGCCACCCGCCTGGCGGTGACCCTGTCGGGTCTGCGCGGCAAGCCCGGCCTCAGCGTGGCCGATATCGGCTGCGGCACCGGTGCCTCGACACTGGTTCTGGCGGACGAGCTGGACGCGCGCCTCACCGCCGTCGATTTCCTGCCCGAATTCCTGCAAGTCCTCGCGGCCGCGGCCGCGCGCGCCGGGGTCGCGGACCGGATCACCACGCTCGCCGCATCGATGGACGCACTGCCCTTCGCCGAGGCGCAATTCGACGCAATCTGGGCCGAGGGCGCGATCTACAATATCGGCTTTGCCGCCGGGGCCGAGGCCTGGCGGCGCTATCTGAAACCGGGCGGGGTCCTGGCGGTGTCGGAACTAAGCTGGCTGACCGCCACGCGGCCGGCGGAATTGCAGGCCCATTGGGACGCGGAATACCCCGAAGTCGATACCGCCGCGGCCAAGATGGCGGTGCTGGAACGGCTCGGCTACACGCCGATCGGCTATTTCCCGCTGCCCGAATCCTGCTGGCTCGATGGCTATTACCGGCCGATGCAGGGCCGTTTCGCCGGCTTCCTCGACCGCCATCACCGGTCCGCGGCAGCGCGCGCCATCGTCGCCGCCGAAGAGGCCGAGATCGGCCTTTACGAGCGCAACCGCGCCTTTGTCAGCTATGGCTACTATATCGCGCGCAAGACCGACGCCGCGTGACGCATACCGGCGCGCAACGAGTACGACTCATTGCGCCGTCGTATCGGGTGTGGGACGGGCCCGATCCACGGCGTCCTCGATTTCGTCGACCCGGCGCAGGTCGAGCGTGGTGACGAGATGCACGAGGATCTCCTGCCGGATCATCGCCATCCACACCGCAACGCCGAAAATGGCCAGCGGAATGGCAGCGACCAGGGCCGCGACAGGCGGGTCGCCGTCAAGCAGGACGCGCGACAGGAACGCGATCGGCGCCTCGGGCAGCGGCGCGCCGGAAAGCGGCCGCCACCCCGCCATCGCCGCCTGGATCGCGAACACGGCCAACATTGCGACGGCGACGAAAATCAAAACGATCGCGGCGACCAAAGCGAGCATGACGCAGCCCGAGATCACGATGGCCAGGACATCGGCGGTCTGCGCATCGGAACGGAACCGGACATCCCGGCCCAGCCGCTTGTTATTCGTCAGGATCACAAAGGCTTGCACGCGGTAATGGACATAGGCGACCAGCATGCCGGCCACGATCGCCCCGTCGAGCACCATGCCGGCCGCCCCGGAAAGCCGGACAAAGCGCAGCACCAGAATGGCAGCGACAACGCTGAGCAGGATCGCCGCAAAGGGCTGGTAGAGCGCCCGCCAGCTGCCCCGCTGGCGCAGCCGCAACTTGCCGAACGTGGTCCGGTCGGCGCGGAACCTTGCCAGCCAGAAGGTCCGCAGCGGCCACAGCAGCCCGGCGCTGGCAATGGTCAGTACCGTCATCGCCAGCCAAAGCACAGAATAGGACCACGCGCCTTTGCGCATGCCGAAGGCAACGCCGCGCCAACGGATCGATCCGATCGTCCGCCGCTGCCGGGCATAGGCGAGCGCTCCGGCGAAGGGCAGCAGCGCGATGGCGCTGGCCGCCGCCACCAGGTCCGGGCGGATATTGGCCAGCGAATCGTTGGGAAACGGCCATGTCAGCAGGCTGGCCTGAAACAGCGCCGCATTGACGGCCAGCAGGTAAAGCGCGAGGCCGAGGGCGACGGCCAGCGTCCCGCCCAGGCCCGAAAGCGCGCTGCGCCGGTATTCCAGGCCATCGCCACCCGGCGCGATCGATGTGATCATGTATTTGCGCACCCGATGGACCATCCAGACCCCATAGACGCCGAGGGTCAGAACCGTCAGCGTGCCGTCGATCACCACCCGCAGGAAAAGCCCGGGTGCCGTGCCGGTATAGGCGATCCCCAGCGCGCCCGGCTTCACCGAGGTAATGTTTTCCCAGATATCCCGCATCGCTGTTTCCGTCAGTACCAAGGCGCGATGACAATGGCTCATCGCGCCCGTCCGCCTCCGGCCCCGCCCAAATGCCAGCCTTACCAATGGGATAGGACAAGCTTGGTGGCGCAAGCGGGGAACCGGGGCCGTTGGGGGGCGAACGGCCATTCTCAATGAAGGTGGGGATAACAGCCCGGCGCGGCTGTGTCACGGTCCGTGGACGCTCAATCGAAACGGTGGCTCTTGGGAAAGCCGCGCGGCGCCATGCGGCCGGAACCTGCCCGTTTGCCGATCCATTCGGCCAGATCGCTCTGGGTGCGGGTGCGCCCGGCCGGGTCCAGCCAGCACAGGCCGTCCGCCAGCGCAAAGGTGATGGCATCCGACAGCCCGCCATCCTTGAACCGCTGCAGCCGCACCCCCTTGCCGCGCGCCATCTCGGGCACCTCGTCGAGCGGAAAGACCAGCACCTTGCGGTTCTCGCCCACCGCGGCGACATGGTCATGCCCAGGCGCGACCGGCCGGCAGACCCGGGCCGCCACGCCCTGGCGGACATTCAGCACCTGCTTGCCGGCGCGCGTCTGGGCGAGCGCGGCGCTGCCCGGCAGGACGAAGCCGTCGCCGGCCGTCGACGCGACCAGAAGCCGCAGATCGGGCGTCGCGGGCAGCAGGGCGACGATGTCGGCCTCGTTCGGCAGATCGATCATCAGGCGCACCGGCTCCCCCATGCCGCGCCCGCCCGGCAGGCTGGCGACCCCCAGCGTGTAGGCGCGCCCGTTCGAGCCCATCAGCAAGAGTTGCGCGGCGGTGTCGGTGGGGATCACGAAGCGCGCTTCGTCCCCGTCCTTGTATTTGATCGCCGCGTCCGCCCCCAGATGGCCCTTCATGGCGCGAATCCAGCCCATGCGCGAACAGACCACGGTGACGGGTTCCCGGGGCAGCATCGCCTCGGGCGTTGGCAGATCGACCGCCTCGGCCTCGGCAAAGCTGCTGCGCCGGGCGCCGCCGGGCGCGTCCTTGCCGAAACGCCGCCGGATCTCCCGCAACTCCTCGGCGATGCGCGCCCATTGCGCGGCCTCATCGGCCAGCATGTCCTCGATCCCGGCGCGTTCGACCAGCAGCGCATCGCGTTCCTCGCGCAGCGCCATTTCCTCCAGCCGCCGCAGGCTGCGCAGCCGCGTGTTGAGGATCGCCTCGGCCTGGATGTCCGACAGGTCGAACTCGGCCATCAGCACCGGTTTCGGCTCATCCTCGGTGCGGATGATCTCGATCACCCGGTCGAGGTTGAGGAAAGCGACGATCTGGCCTTCCAGCACCTCGAGCCGGTGGTCGATCTTGCCGAGGCGAAACCGCGACCGGCGCAGCAGCACATCGCGGCGATGGTCGAGAAAGGCGCGCAGCACCTCGCGCAGGCTGCAGACCCTGGGCACCCGGCCGTCGATCAGCACATTCATGTTGAGCGCAAAGCGCGTCTCAAGCTCGGACTGCTTGAACAGCAGCGCCATAAGCACTTCGGGATCGACCGTGCGGGCCCTCGGTTCGATGATCAGCCGCACGTCTTCCGCGCTCTCGTCGCGGATGTCGGCCAAGAGCGGCACCTTCTTCGTCTCGACCAGCGCGGCAAGGGTGGCGACCAGCTTCGATTTCTGCACCTGCCAGGGGATTTCGGTGACCACGATCTGCCACATGCCCCGCGGCAACTCCTCGACCTGCCAGCGGGCCCGCAGCCGGATACCGCCGCGGCCGGTGCGATAGGCCTCGGCAATGGCCTCGGGCGGTTCCACGATCACCCCCCCGGTGGGGAAATCGGGGCCCGGCACCAGGTCGAAGAGGGTTTCGTCACGCGCGTTCGGCGCCTTCAGCAGATGCAGGCAGGCGGCGCAGAGCTCGTCGAGATTATGCGGCGGGATGTTGGTGGCCATGCCCACCGCGATCCCGCTCGACCCGTTGGCCAGCAGATTGGGAAAGGAAGCGGGCAGCACCAGCGGTTCCTCGGCCGTGCCGTCATAATTGGGGCCATAATCGACCGCATCCTCGTCGAGGCCCTCCATCAGCGCCTCGGCCGCCGCGGTCAGCCGCGCCTCGGTATAGCGTGCCGCGGCCGGCCCGTCGCCATCGATGTTGCCGAAATTGCCCTGCCCGTCGACCAGCGGATAGCGGACCACGAAATCCTGGGCGAGGCGGGCCATCGCGTCATAGATCGCCGCATCGCCATGCGGGTGATAGTTCCCCATCACGTCGCCCGCGATCTTGGCCGATTTGCGAAAGCCGCCGCGCGCGGTCAGCCCCAGTTCGCGCATCGCGAACAGGATGCGCCGCTGCACCGGCTTCAGCCCGTCGCGGGCATCGGGCAGCGCGCGGTGCATGATGGTCGACAGCGCGTATTGCAGATAGCGCGAGCCAAGCGCCCGGTCGAGCGGTTCCACCGCCACCTCTTCCGGCATTTGGGGGTCGTCAACCGTGCTGGCCATAGATACGGTGTAGCCCGGGCGGAAAACGGGGTCCAGCGGGAAGAATAATGGGACAGCGCTCCATCCTCATCACCGGCTCCTCCTCGGGCATCGGCCATGACGCCGCGCATGCGCTGGCGGCCCGCGGCTGGCGGGTGTTCGCCACCTGCCGGCAGGAGGCCGATTGCGAGCGGCTGCGCGCCGAGGGGCTGGAGAGCTTTCGGCTCGACCACACCGATCCCGCCAGCATCGAGGCGGCCGTGGCCGAGGCGCTGGCGCGCACCGGCGGCACGCTGGATGTGCTTTACAACAACGGCGCCCATGCGATCGGCGGCGCGGTGGAGGACACGCCGGCGGGCGCGCTGCGCGCCGTGTTCGAGGCGAATGTCGTGGGCGTCCACGACCTCACCCGCCGGGTGATCCCGGTGATGCGGGTGCAAGGGCATGGGCGGATCGTGACCTGCTCGTCGGTCCTTGGCTTTGCCGCCCTGCCCTGGCGCGGCGCCTACAACGCCAGCAAATTCGCGATCGAGGGGCTGATGGACACGTTGCGGCTGGAACTGCGGGGCACGTCCATCCATGTGGTGCTGCTGCAGCCCGGCCCGATCACCACCCGCATCCGCGTGAACTCGCAACCGCATTTCGAACGCTGGATCGACTGGCGCTCCTCGGCGCTGCGCGATTTCTACGAAACGCGCTTTCTGCCCCGGCTTTACGATGACAGCGGCACACCGGCGCGATTCGAGTTGCCGCCCGCGGCGGTCACCCGGGCGCTGATCCGCGCGCTGACGGCGCGGCGGCCGCAGGCGCGCTACCCGATCACGGTGCCGACGCATCTGGCCCGGGTATTCGCGACGCTGTTGCCCGGCGCGGTCTGGGACCGGATGCGGGCGGGGTGGTAGGCCGGCAATCGGGGCGTGCATCCCCGCCGGCGGTCGTCTAGAGAGCGGGCAAACCGCAAGGGGAGGTATGCCTTTGGCCGACAACATCCTGCTTTACGCCGTGATCGGCGTCGCCCTTCTGGTGGCGGTGATCCTCGCCATCGGCATCGGCGGGTTCGCCCGCGGCGGCGAGTTCAACCGCAAGCATGGCAACCAGATGATGCGCTATCGGCTTGCCGCGCAGGCGCTGGCGGTCTTGTTGATCGTGATCTTCGTGCTTGTGGCCGGCCGGGGCGGCTGATGGTCGTCCTGTCGAAAATCTATACCAAGACCGGGGATGCCGGCGAAACCGCCCTGGGCGACGGCTCGCGGGTGGCCAAGCATTCGGTGCGCGTCGCCGCCTATGGCACGGTCGACGAGTTGAACGCCGTCCTGGGCCTTGCCCGGCTGCCGGTGACGGGCGAGGTCGACACCGCGCTGTCGCGAATCCAGAACGACCTGTTCGATCTGGGCGCCGATCTGTGCACCCCCGCACGCGACGGCGAGGCCGAGGCCGAATACCCGCCCTTGCGCATGCAGGCCGGACAGGTCGCCCGGCTGGAGGCCGAGATCGACGCGATGAACGCAAGGCTCGAACCCTTGCGCAGCTTCGTCCTGCCCGGCGGCAGCCCGGCGGCGGCGCATCTGCACCAGTGCCGGACGGTGGCGCGGCGGGCCGAACGGATGGTCGTCGAACTCGCCACCATGGAGACGATCAACCAGGACGCGGTGAAATACCTCAACCGCCTGTCGGACTGGTTCTTCGTCGCCGCCCGGGTGGCGAATGACGATGGCAAGGCCGACGTCCTGTGGGTGCCCGGCGCGAACCGATAGGCGGTCGCCCGCCGGGTTTGCGCCAATTTGTCGCATAATGGGCTTGACAGGCGCCCCCGCGCCGGTGTCGCATGCCTCTCCACACCGACATCAGGGGGCGGCCCGAGCGGGCCGATGCGCATGTTCAAGCCGCGGGAATCGATGGTCTACAGCGCCGCCGAATACTGGTCGGACGCTGCCGTTCACATGCTGGGGGTGCTCGCCGCGCTGATCGCCGTGCCGGTCATGGTGACGCTGGCCGCCCTGTGGGCCGGCGATGTCGGCCCCGTCACCGCCGCCACGATCTATGGCGTCACGCTGATCGCGATGCTCAGCTGCTCGGCGCTTTACAACATGGTCCGGGCCGCGCATCTGCGCCCGCTTTTGCGCCGGATCGACCAATCCGCGATCTACCTCAAGATCGCCGGCACCTATACGCCCTTTGCCGTGCTGACCGGGATTCATGCCGGGCCGTTCCTGGCCGGGATCTGGGGCGCGGCCGGGCTGGGCGCGGCGCTCGTTGCCTTTGGCACCCGGCTGCCGCTGGTCAAATGGGTCGCGCTGGCGCTTTACCTGGGCATCGGCTGGGCCGGCGCATTCTGGGGCGGCCCGATGGTGGACGGTTTGTCCGGGCCGGCCTTCCTGCTGCTGCTGTTCGGCGGGCTTCTCTATTCCGGCGGCGTGATCTTCCTGCTGTGGGAGCGGCTGCCGTTTCACAACACGATCTGGCACGTCTTCGTGCTGGCCGCGACGGTGCTGTGCTATTCGTCCATCATGGTGGAGCTTTTCCGCGCCGGCACCTTGGCCTGACCGGTTTTCGCGCGATCCTGCATGGCCGCCAGCCGCTGGCCCGCGCTTCGGTAAAGATAGATCGCCACCACAAGCCCGACGAGGATCAGCACCAACTCGCCAATGGCTGCACCGGACAGGTCGGAAAGACGGGTCATGGGCGGGCTCCCTTTGCTGCCTTGTGCCAGAGATAGGACAGGCAGCCCAAATGGCGACCGCAACCGGCCGCGCCACTTTTCCCTGTTCCCCCGCCGCGTCTTTCGCTACAGGGCGCCGGTGTAAATGCCCCACAGGAGAAATGCGCAGATGAAGGTGCTGGTGCCCGTCAAGCGCGTGATCGACTACAATGTGAAGGTCCGCGTGAAGGCGGACGGATCGGGCGTCGATCTCGCCAATGTCAAGATGTCGATGAACCCGTTCGACGAGATCGCGGTGGAACAGGCGATCCGCCTGAAGGAGGCCGGCAAGGCCGACGAGGTCGTCGCCGTGTCGATCGGCGTCAAGCAGGCGCAAGAGACGCTGCGCAACGCGCTGGCGATGGGTGCGGACCGGGCGATCCTGGTGGTGGCCGCCGACGATGTGCACACCGATATCGAGCCGCTCGCCGTGGCCAAGATCCTCAAGGCGGTGATCGACGCCGAACAGCCCGGCCTGGTGCTGGCCGGCAAGCAGGCGATCGACAACGACATGAACGCGACCGGCCAGATGCTGGCCGCCCTGCTCGGCTGGGGCCAGGCGACCTTTGCCTCGGGCGTGGAGGTCGAGGGCGACACCGCGTCGGTCACGCGTGAGGTCGATGGCGGGCTGCAAACCATCAGGGTGAAGCTCCCCGCGATCGTCACCGTCGATCTGCGCCTCAACGAACCGCGCTATGCCTCGCTGCCCAACATCATGAAGGCCAAGAAGAAGCCGATCGACGAAAAGACGCCGGCCGATTTCGGGGTCGATGTCAGCCCGCGGCTGGAGGTCCTGAAAACGGTCGAGCCGCGCGCCCGCGAGGCCGGCGTGATCGTCGGCTCGGTCGACGAGCTGGTCGAGAAACTGCGCGACAAGGAAGGGGTGATCTGATGGCGGTTCTGCTTCTGGCGGAGCTCAACGGCTCCGAACTGGCCACCGACGCGACGGCCAAGGCGCTGAGCGCGGCCAGGGAACTGGGCGAGGTCACCGTGCTGGTCGCGGGCGAAGGCGTGGGCGCGGCGGCCGATGCGGCGGCCGGGCTCGATGGCGTGTCCAGGGTGCTGGTCGCCGACGATGCGGCGCTTGGCCATGCGCTGGCCGAACCCGTCGCGGCGCTGGTCGTGTCGCTGGCCGACGGCTACGCGCATATCGCTGCGCCCGCGACGGCCTCGGCCAAGAACATCCTGCCCCGGGTCGCGGCGCTGCTCGACGTGATGGTGATCTCGGACGTTTCGGGGATTGTCGATGCCGACACGTTCGAGCGGCCGATCTATGCCGGCAACGCGGTGCAGACGGTCCGCTCGAAGGATCCGGTCAAGGTGCTGTCGATTCGCACCTCGACCTTCGAGGCGGCAGGCGAAGGCGGCAGCGCCCCGGTCGAGGCGGTTTCCACCGCGGCGGCGCCCGGGCTTTCGGAATGGGTCGAGGACAACGTCGCCGCGACCGACCGGCCCGAACTGACCTCGGCCCGGATCGTGGTCTCGGGCGGGCGCGGCGTCGGCTCGAAAGAGGCGTTCGAGGTGATCGAGGCCCTGGCCGACAAGCTGGGCGGGGCGGTCGGTGCGTCCCGCGCGGCGGTCGATTCGGAATTCGCGCCGAATGACTGGCAGGTCGGCCAGACCGGCAAGGTCGTCGCGCCCGAGCTTTACATCGCCTGCGGCATTTCGGGCGCCATCCAGCATCTGGCGGGGATGAAGGATTCGAAGGTGATCGTGGCGATCAACAAGGACGAAGAGGCGCCGATCTTTCAGGTCGCCGATTACGGCCTGGTCGCCGATCTGTTCGAGGCGGTGCCGGAACTGACCGGAAAAATCTGAGCGGCTGCGTCGGTCAAGCGCCAGCGCACAGGAACGTCCGGCCCGATCATCA
>DNSZ01000069.1 GCA_003500165.1 Paracoccaceae bacterium
GATTAGTGCAAGCTGGTATAACCCGCCCCCGCCTAGCCGAGGATCGACCGCCCGGCATACTCGGCCGCCTCGCCCAGCTGTTCCTCGATCCGGATCAGCTGGTTGTATTTCGCCAGCCGATCCGAACGCGAAAGCGAGCCGGTCTTGATCTGGCCGCAATTGGTGGCAACCGCCAGATCGGCGATGGTCGCATCCTCGGTCTCGCCCGACCGGTGCGACATCACGCAGGCAAAGCCGGCCCGCTGGGCGATCTCGACGGCTTCGAGCGTTTCGGTCAGGGTGCCGATCTGGTTGACCTTGACCAGAAGCGCATTCGCCGACCGCGCCGCGATCCCCCGGCGCAGCCTTTCGGGATTGGTCACGAACAGATCGTCGCCGACCAGTTGGCAGCGCTGGCCCAGGATCTCGGTCATCGCCGCCCAGCCGTCCCAATCGTCCTCGGCGCAGCCATCCTCGATCGAAAAGATCGGATAGGCGTCCAGCAGCCCGGCCAGAAAGGCGATGTGTTCGTCCGATGTCATCGCCGTGCCGTCCATCACATAGGACCCGTCGCGGTAATACTCGGTCGCCGCACAGTCGAGCGCCAGCATGGTGTCCCGGCCGGGCGCATAGCCCGCCGCCTCGATCGCCGCCATGATCGCGTCGAGCGCCGCCTCGGCCGAGGTCAGCGCGGGGGCGAACCCGCCCTCGTCGCCGATGCCGGTCGACAGGCCCTGCGCCTTCAGCCCGGCCTTCAGCGCGTGGAAGATCTCGGCGCCCTGACGCACCGCCTCCGACAGGGTCGGTGCGCCCACCGGCATCACCATGAATTCCTGGATGTCGATCGGGTTGTCGGCGTGCTGCCCGCCATTGAGGATGTTCATCATCGGCACCGGCAGCACCCGGGCCGAGGTTCCCCCGACATAGCGGTAAAGCGGCTGCAGCGAAAACGCCGCTGCCGCCTTGGCCACCGCCAGCGACACACCCAGGATCGCATTGGCCCCGAGGCGCGACTTGTTCGGCGTGCCGTCGGCGGCGATCATCAGCTTGTCGATGGCGACCTGTTCGGTCGCGTCCATGCCCAGCAGCATGTCGGCCAGTTCGCCATTCACCGCCGCCACCGCCTCGCGCACGCCCTTGCCGCCATAGCGCTCGGGCTCGGCGTCGCGCTTTTCGACCGCCTCATGAGCGCCGGTCGACGCGCCCGAGGGCACGGCCGCGCGGCCCATCGTGCCATCCTCGAGCGTGACATCGACCTCGACCGTCGGGTTGCCCCGGCTGTCGAGGATCTCGCGGGCGGTGATATCGGCGATTTCGCTCATCGGCGCTCTCCCTGTTGCGCGGCTTCGCGCCCTTCTAGGCCAGATCGCGCGCCGCGGTCCAACCCTATCGCGGCCGCGACCGCACGATTGCGATTTCGCCCGCCGGCGCCAACGGCTAGAATCGGCCGGGAACGGAGGGCGGCGATGGCGCGTATCGGACTCATCATGGGCAGCCAGTCGGATTGGGAGACGATGCGCGCGGCAGCGAACACGCTCGACGCGCTCGACATCCCCTACGAGGCGCGCATCGTGTCGGCGCATCGGACGCCCGACAGGCTGTGGGACTATGCCGCCGGGGCCGCGGCCCGCGGCCTGGGCGCGATCATCGCCGGGGCGGGCGGCGCCGCGCATCTGCCGGGCATGGTGGCGTCGAAGACGCTTGTGCCGGTGATCGGCGTGCCGGTGCCGGGACGGGTGCTCGATGGGCTCGACGCGCTGTTGTCGATCGTGCAGATGCCGCGCGGCGCGCCGGTCGGCACCATGGCGATCGGCGCGGCGGGGGCAACCAATGCCGCGCTTTACGCCGGCCAGATCCTGGCCCTGTCGGACCCCGCGCTGGCCGACCGCCTGGCGGCCTGGCGGGCGGCCCAGACGGCGGCGGTGGCCGAGGCGCCAAGAGACAATGACTGAGCCGCTGCCCCCCGGCGCCGTGATCGGCATCCTTGGCGGCGGTCAGCTGGGCCGGATGCTGGCCATGGCGGCGGCCCGGCTGGGGATGCGCGCGCATGTCCTCGATCCGGGCGAAGACCCGCCGGCGGCCCAGGTGGCGTGGCGCCACAGCCGCGCGCCGTTCGACGATCTCGCCGCGCTGGCCGCATTCGGCCGCGCCGTCGATGTGGCGACCTATGAGTTCGAGAACATTCCCGTTGCCGCTGTCGAGGCCGTGGCCCGCCACGCACCCGTCCGCCCGGGCGAGGCGCCGCTGGCGGTCGCCCAGGACCGGCTGGACGAGAAGGATTTCCTTTCCGGCCTTGGCCTTGCGACGGCGCGCTATGCGCGGGTGGACGGGCCGGACGACATCGCCGCCGCGCTGGCCCATACCGGCGCGCCGGCTTTGCTGAAAACCCGCCGGATGGGCTATGACGGCAAGGGACAGGCGCGGATCGCGGGCCCGGGCAATGCCGCGACGGCCTGGCGGGCGATCGGCGCGGTCCCCGCCATCCTCGAGGCGCATGTGCCGTTCACGGCCGAATTGTCGGTGATCGGCGCGCGCGGGATGGACGGGGCGGTGGTCTGCTATGACCCGGGGCTGAACACCCATGAAGACGGCATCCTGCGGACCACCCGGGTGCCCGCGCCGCTGCCGCGGTCGCGGCTTCAGGACGCGGTGCTGGCCACCGGGCATATCCTGAACGCACTCGACTATGTCGGGGTCATCGGGGTGGAGTTCTTTGCCGCGCCCGAGGGGCTGATCGTCAACGAGTTCGCGCCAAGGGTGCACAATTCCGGCCACTGGAGCCAGGCGGGCTGCGCCGTCGACCAGTTCGAGCAGCATGTCCGGGCGATCTGCGGCTGGCCGTTGGGCGACGGGGTGCGACACGCCGATGTCGCGATGACCAATCTGATCGGCGCGGCGGACGAGGACTGGCCTGCCCTCGCCGCCGAGCCGGGCGCCCAACTGCACCTCTATGGCAAGGCCGAAAGCCGGCCCGGCCGCAAGATGGGCCATGTCAACCGGGTCGGCCCGCGCAGCTAGGCGCGGGGCCTGTCGACCCGACGCGCTGGTGGGCCCCACGCCTTCGACGAGCCAGCGATGACGTGATACCCGGCGTCAACGACGATGGCCCTCGGCATCCATGCCACACCCTTGCATCTCATACGATGTCGGACTATATAGTTTGATATCGTATCATATAGGAGCCCCGCCCATGCGCCTGTCTCGCCGGAAGACCCTTGCCTTGATCGGCGGCGGCACGATCCTTGCCGCCGCGGGCGGTGTGGGCTGGGAGATCACCCGCCCGCTGCAAACCGCACTCTTGCCGTGGGAGAAGGCGGGCCAGTACGACGATCCCCGGATGCGCGCGCTCAGCTGGGCTATCCTGGCGCCGAACTCGCACAACATGCAGCCCTGGAAGGTCGACCTCGCGACCCCGGATCAGGCGGTGCTCTACCCCGATCTGGCCCGGATGCTGCCAGAAACCGACCCGTTCAACCGGCAGATCACCGTCTCCCTTGGCTGCTTCCTCGAACTGATGCGCATGGCCGCCCTTCAGGACGGGTATGCCGTGGCAGTCGATCTGTTTCCCCAGGGCGAAGACCCCGAAGGACTTGACGAACGCCCCGCCGCCATCTGCCGCTTTCGCCCCACGACCGCGGCGCCCGATCCGCTTTTCGCGCATGCCGCGATCCGGCGCAGCAACAAGGAACCCTACGACATGTCGCGCCCGGTCCCGTCGGCGGTGCTGGCGCGGATCGCCGCGGCCGCACAACGCACCGAGGTGGGCTTCACCGACGATCCGGCGGAGGTCGCAGAGCTGCGTGCCCTGACCGTCCGCGCCATGGAAATCGAGATCGATACGCCGCGCACATTCCGCGAAAGCGTGGAGCTTTTCCGCATCGGACGCCGTGAGGTGGAGGCCAACCCCGACGGTCTGGAATTCCGCGGACCGACGTTCGAGGCGATGCGCCTCTTCGGTCTTTTCACGCGGCAGGCCGCCAGCGATCCCGAAAGCACCGCGTTCCAGCAGGGCAGGACCGCCACGACGGCGCCGATCGACACGGCGGTTGCGCATATCTGGACCGTCACGCCGGACAATGCCCGCGCCAGCCAGATCGCGGCGGGGCGCGACTGGCTTCGGCTGAACCTCGCCGCGGCGGGCGAAGGCGTCGGGTTCCACCCGCTCAGCCAGGCGCTGCAGGAATATCCCGAGATGGCGGCGATCCACGACGCTGTGCATGCCCGCTTCGCCCCGGATGGCGGGACGGTCCAGATGCTCTGTCGTCTCGGCTACGGCCCCAAGATCGGGCCGACCCCGCGCTGGCCCGTCGAGGCCAAGATACGGGAGGCGTGATCCGGGCGGCCCTTGGCCATGGCGTTGTCCGCCAGCCCGTCCCGGCGCGCGGCGGGTGGG
>DNSZ01000078.1 GCA_003500165.1 Paracoccaceae bacterium
CCCCGGGCGATGAAGCCGGGCAGCGCCGCCAGCGGCACCGAGATATCATGCGACGAGATCGCGCCGATCCTGCGGTTGGCCTCGGGGATCGCCTCGCGCAGCGCCCATAGCGCGGCCCGCTCGGCCTCGGATCGGGCGATCACCCCATCGCTGACATCGCCCGCCGCCATCGCCCCGGCGATCGCCGCCTCGAACGCCGCATCGATGTCCAGATCGCCCGAACCGCCGGCCTCCAGCAGCACGGCCCATTCGGCCGCCGGGCTGAGCGGCTGGCGGAGCTGCGGCAGGGTCTCGGCGACGAAATCGGGGCCCTGCCGGTGGATCAGTTCGCAGGCGGTCACGGCGTCGCCCAGATGGGCCCGGGCGCGGGCCAGCACGGCCAGCGCGGCAGCCGGGTCGCGCACCGCCAGCCAGCCGGTTGCCAGCCGCGCCGGCCGCGGGAACAGCCGCAGGCTGGCCGCGGTGACGATCCCCAGCGTCCCCTCGGCGCCGATCAGCAGATCGCGCAGATCATAGCCCAGATTGTCCTTGCGCAGCGGCGTCAGGCCGCGCCAGATCGCGCCATCGGCAAGCACCGCCTCGACCCCCAGGCACAGCGCCCGGGCATTGCCATAGCGCAGCACCTGGGCGCCGCCGGCATTGGCCGCCAGCACCCCGCCGATGCTGGCGGTCCCTTCGGAGGCGAGCGAGAGCGGAAACAGCCGCGCCGCCGCTTCGGCTGCCGCACGGGTTGCGGCCAGCGTCACCCCGGCCTCGGCCACCAGCACATCCTCGACGGTATCGACCGACCGGATGCGGTTCAGCCGCTCGGTGGACAGGATGACGGGGGTGGGCCCCTCGGCCAGGATCTGGCCGCCCACAAGACCCGTGCCGCCGCCAAACGGCACGATCCCGACCCGCGCCGCCGCGCAGGCCCGTACGATCGTGGCCACCGCTTCGGGGCTTTCGGGGGCCACGACCAGCCCCGCCGGGCTGCGGAACCGGCCGCGCGGCTCTTCGGCATAGCGGCTGGAGAACGGCCGCAAACTGCCCGGTGGCAGCCGCGCCGCCAGCCTTTCGGCGAACGCCTGGTCGGCTGCGTTCAGCGCCATCCGCTAACGGTCGTCATGCAGGTATCGCGGCCGCAGCAGCCAGACCGTGGGCGTTGCCGGCAGCGACCGCAGGGAAACCTCGATCGCGCTGTCGCCGCGGTCGACCACGGTGAAATGCGCCTCCATATCCGCCAGGAACGCATCGAGGTTCGACTGCCCGAACCAGTGCATCGGCAGGATCAGCGACGACCGCAGCCGCGTCAGCACCCGCACCATGGTGGCGCGGTCCAGCGTGTAGCCGCCATCGACCGGCGCCATCACCACGTCGAGCCGCCCGATCGCGGCATATTGCGCCTCGCTTGGCTCGTGATGAAGGTGGCCCAGATGCCCGATGCACAGCCCCGCCACCTCGAAGATGAAGATCGAGTTGCCGTTGTCGCGGCGCCCGTCCTGCCAGGCCGACCGGATATCGGTGGGCACGTTGCGCACCAGCACGTCCTCGACCCGCAGATTGTGCTGGGCCGGCGTCTCGCCCAGCCCCCAGCCCGGCAGCACATGCGGGATCGCCGGGTCGGGATTGCGGGTGAAATGGCTGGAATGGGCGATGTTCATCGTCACGATGTCGGGCAGAAACGCGGTCGCGCCCAGAAAGCCGGTATAGTCGGTGGCGGCCGTCACCCCGGCCGGCGTTTCCAGCACGAAGGTGGCATGCGCGACATAGTTGATCCGCACGGTGTGGTCGGGCAGCGGGGTGCCAAAGCTGGCCTTGTGAACATATTCGACGCCGGGCGTGTCCTGGGCCAGGGCGATGCAATGGCTTTGCGCCTGCGCCGCACCGGGCAGCGCGGCGGTGAAAAGGCCGCAGCACAGGGCAGCGGCGTGGAACGTCCCGGCGCCCCCGGCGCGCGGGCGGATTTGCGACAAAGCGAATCGCAGAGCGTGGACGGGTCGGATCATCGGCGGCCTCCGGTGCGTTTTCGATGATCCTAGGGCGGCGCCGGCCAAGATCACGCCGGATCCGCCGGACCCCGCCGGTCGGACCGCAGATTGGCATACAGCACATGATTGCGCCAGCGCCCGTCGATCTGCAGATAGGCCTGCGCGACGCCTTCATATTTGAACCCTGCCCGTTCCAGAAGCGCGCGCGAGGCGATGTTTTCGGGCAGGGTCGCGGCCTCGATCCGGGACAGATCCATGCGGATGAAGGCATGCTGGACCACAGCCTCCACCGCCTCGCGCATGTAGCCCTGGCGGGCATGGGCCGCCCCGATCCAGTAGCCCAGCGTCGCGGTGCGGGCCGGGCCGCGGCGCACATTGTCGAGCGTGGCCGCGCCCAGCAGCGCACGATCGGGCCGCCGGATCAGGAACAGCGGCAGCGCCTGGCCCTGGCGCTGCGCCCGCACCGACCAGAACACCCGCGCGGCAAAGGCCGAGCGGGTCAGATGATCTTCCGCCCAGCTTGGCTCCCAGCGTTGCAGGAAGGCCGCGCTGTCGCGGCGCAACGCCACCCAGGCGGCATAGTCGGCATGGCGCGGCAGACGCAGCGTCAGCCGCTCGGTCTCAAGGCCGGGCGCCCGCGGCCGGCGCAGCCGCATCAGGCGGCAAGGCGCGCCGACAGCGCGGCAAGGTCGGGCGCGCCGGCAACCGGGCCGTAAAGCGCCATGGCCAGCCCGCCAGGCCCGCACAGCCCGCCCAGCCAGGCCCGCGCGGCGGCGGCATCGACGGCCTCGATCGCGGCGACGGTATCGTCGAGCGGGATCAGCCGATCCCAGGTTGCGGCCATCCTGGCCAGACGGTCGGCCCGGGTCGAGGGGCTTTCGAGGCCCATCAGCAGCCCGGCCTTGATCTGGGCGCGGGCGCGGGCGATTTCGGCCTCGGACAGGTCGTCGGCGGCGCGGCGGATCTCGTCGGCGGCCAGGGTGGCAAGCCCGGCCACGGTCTCGCCGCCGGTTCCGGCATAAAGCGTCATCAGCCCCGAATCGTCGCAGGCGCCGGCCTGGGCGAAGACGCTGTAGCAAAGGCCGCGCACCTCGCGCAGTTCCTGAAACAGGCGCGAGGACATGCCGCCGCCCAGCGCCACGGTGGCGACCTGGGCGGCGAAGAAATCCGCATCGCGATAGCCCGGCGCAGGAAACGCCAGGGCGATATGCGCCTGTTCCAGCGCCCGGTCGCAGCGCCGTTCGCCACCGGCAAAGCGCGCCGGCAGGGTGCACGCCGCCGCCGCCGGGGCCATGTCGCCGAACAGCGCGGTCGCCCGCGCCAGAAGCGCATCGACATCCACCGCGCCCGCCGCCGCCAGGATCATCCGGTTTGCCCCGTACTGGCTGGCGGTGAAGCGCGTCAGATCGGCGCGGGTAAAGCCGCGCACCCGCTCGGCCGGGCCCAGCAGGCTGCGCCCGATCGCCTGGCCGGGATAGGCGGCTTCCTGCAGCCAGTCGAAGATGATGTCGTCGGGGGTGTCGGCAACCTGGCCGATCTCTTGCAGGATGACGCCGCGCTCGATCTCGATCTCGTCCGCGTCGAAGGCCGGCGCGCGCAGGATATCGGCCAGCAGCGCCATCGCCAGATCGACATCGTCCGGCAGGACGCGGGCGTAATAGGCGGTCATGTCGCGCGCCGTCCAGGCATTGAGATAGCCGCCCACATCCTCGATCGTCTCGGCGATGTCGCGGGCCGACCGCGTCGCGGTGCCCTTGAACGCCATGTGTTCCAGGAAATGCGCGATGCCGGTTTCGTGGTCGGCCTCGTGCCGGCCGCCGGCGGTGACCCAGATGCCCAGCGCCGTCGATGTGGCGCCAGGCACCGGCTCGACCGCGATGCGAAAGCCGTTCGGCAGGCGGTGCAGTTCGGCCGTCATGCGATGGTCCGTTCGCGGATCAGGGTTTCGATGGCGACCAGATCGTCGGGCACCGGGGTCACCCGTTCGGGCCGGTCGAACAGATCGGCCATATGCGGCGGCAGGGCGGGATGGATGCCGGTGGCGGCCTCAACCGCGTCGGGAAACTTCGCCGGATGGGCGGTGGCCAGGGTGATCATCGGCGCCGCGCCGGGCGGTTGCGCCTCGGCCACATTGACGCCGACAGCCGTGTGCGGACAGATCAGCATCCCGGTTTCGCCATGGATGCGGGCGATGGTGGCGCGGGTCGCATCCTCCGCCGCGCGGCCCGAGGCGAAGACCGCGGCCAGCGCGCCGCGGGCGTTTTCGGGGATGGAAAAGCCGCCGGTTTCCTTCAATTCGTCCATCAGCGCGGCGACGGCGGCGCCGTCCCGGCCCAGCGCATCCCACAGCGCACGCTCGAAATTCGATGCGACCTGGATGTCCATCGACGGGCTGATCGACGGGCGCACGGTTTCGGCCCGGTAATCGCCGGACGACAGCGCCCGGTGCAGGATGTCGTTTTGGTTGGTTGCCACCACCAGCCGTTCGATCGGCAGGCCCATGCGGCGGGCGACGGCCCCAGCATAAATGTCGCCGAAATTGCCGGTGGGCACGGTGAAGCGGACCGCCCGGCCGGGCGCGCCCAGCGCCACGGCGGCGGTGAAGTAATAGACCACCTGGGCCAGCACCCGCGCCCAGTTGATCGAATTGACCCCGGCCAGCGCCACCGCATCGCGAAACGCGAAATCGTTGAACATGTCCTTCACCCGCGCCTGGCAGGCGTCGAAATCGCCCCTCAGCGCCAGGGCGTGGACATTGGCCTCGACGGGCGTGGTCATCTGGCGGCGCTGCACCTCGGTGATCCGGCCCTCTGGATACAGGATGAAGACCGAGGCATTGGTGCGCCCGCGGAATGCCTCGATCGCGGCCGATCCGGTATCGCCCGAGGTCGCGCCGACGATGGTCGCGGCGCGCCCCTGCCGGCCCAGTTCGTGATCGAACAGCCGGCCGATCAGCTGCATCGCGAAATCCTTGAAGGCCAGCGTCGGGCCGTGGAACAGTTCCAGCAGGAAATGCCCCGGGCCAAGCTGAACCAGCGGCGCCCGGGCAGGATGGGCAAACCCGGCATAGGCGGCCGCGATCAGTGCGCGGAAATCGTCGTCGCCGATGGTGCCGCCCAGAAACGGGCGCATCACCCGGAACGCCACCTCCTCATAGGGCAGGCCGGCCAGCGCGGCGATGTCGTCGGCACCCCATACCGGCAGCTCGGCAGGCACATAAAGCCCGCCATCGCGCGCCAGGCCCGCCATCATCGCCTGGGTAAAGCCCAGATGGGGCGCCTTCCCGCGCGTCGAAACATAATCCATGGGCCGTCCCGCCTAGCCTGTCCGGCGGGTGATACGCCAGACCAGAAACGCTGTCATCCCCAGCCAGAGCACGGCCATCGAAAACCAGGTGATCGCGTATTGCCGGTGATTGTTCGGAATGCCGGCGGTGTCGACCGGCCATGGCGTCACGCCGGGCGGCCCGCCAACCGTCTGCCGGGCGACAACCAGCACCGGGTCGGTTTCCAGCACGCGCGCCATGGCCGGCACATCGCGGGCAAACCAGATACCGGCATCCAGATCGGGATCGGGGGTGAACCACGGATCGATCTCGTCCGGCCAGTGCAGATTGCCGGTCACCCGGCCCCCGCCATAGGCCCGCGCCGCATCCTTCTGCGACTGCGGCAGAAAACCCAGGTCGACCATCACGCGCCGCCCGTTCGGCGTGGAACAGGGCACGATCAGCCGATAGCCCGGGCCCTGGCCGCGCCGGCTGGTCAGCACGAACAGCTCTCGCGCCTCGAACCCACAACCGACCGTCACGGCGCGGTAATTGTCCGATGGATCGGGGGCGGCGGGCAGCGGCGCCGGTGCGGCGCCGAGGCGCGCGGCCATCGCGGCCAGCACGCCCTGTTTCCATTCCAGCCGCTGGACCTGCCACAGCCCCAGCCAGATCAGGATGGCCGCCCCGCCAAGGCCGAAGATCAACGCGCCCGTCAGCCGCATGTCCCGTCCCTGCGGCCCGGGCCAGGGCCTTGCGGCGCGCGCCTCACAGCGCCCAGATATAGACGACCAGGAACAGAAACAGCCACACCACGTCGACGAAATGCCAGTACCAGGCGGCGGCCTCGAAGCCGACATGCTTTTCGGCCGTGAAATCCCCCGCCCGCACCCGCAGATACATCACGAACAGGAAGATCGCGCCGATGATCACGTGCAGCCCGTGAAAACCGGTGGCCATGAAGAAGTTGGAAAAGAACTTGTCCTCGCCGAAGACCCAGTCGTGATGCAGGATCAGCTCGCGATACTCATAGGCCTGCAACCCGGTGAAGATCACCCCCAGGCCGATCCCGATCAGCAGCCCCAGCTTGACGTCGCGCCGGTCGCCATCGGTGGTCAGCTCGTGATGCGCCCAGGTCACCGCGCAGCCCGACAACAGCAGGATCAGCGTGTTGATCAGCGGCAGGCCGAACGGGTCGACGGCATGGATCTCGGGCGGCACATATTGCGAGCCGGGATACGCGTTCATCGGGTAGAGCGTGTGCTTGAACACCGACCAGAACCAGGCGGCAAAGAACATCACCTCGGACAGGATGAACAGGATGAAGCCATAGCGCAGCCCGATCCGGACCACCGGCGTATGCTCGCCGGCGCGGCTTTCGGCGACCATGTCGGCCCACCAGCGAACCATCGAGAACAGCACGACGCCAAGGCCGATCAGGAACACCCAGGGCTGATTGTTCATCACGCTGGGGGAAAACCACAGCACGGCGCCGAACAGCATGGTGAAGACGCCGACCGACGCGACCAGCGGCCACAGGCTGGGCGGCAGCACATGATAGTCGTGATTCTTGTGTCCGGCCATGTCAGCCCCCTTCCGCTGCCGGCGCGGCGGGCACCGCCGCCCGATCTTCCGGCAGATCGATTTCGTGGAACGTGTAGCTCAGCGTGATGCGCGGGCTGTGCCGGGCCTCGCGATCGTCCGCGAGTGCCGGATCGACATAGAAGCTCACCGGCATCTCGATCCGCTCGCCCGGGCCCAGCACCTGCTGTTCGAAGCAGAAGCAGTCGATCTTGACAAAGAACTGCCCGGTCGAGAACGGCGCGACATTGTAGCTGGCGCTGCCCGCAACCGGTCGGTCGGTGGGGTTGTGCGCCTCGTAGAAGGCCAGGCCGGTCTCGCCCAGCCGGACCTCCATCTCGCGCTGCAGCGGGCGGAACTGCCAGGGCATGCCGCGCTCGGTCGAGGCGTCGAAACGCACGGTGATGGTGCGGTCGAGGATCTCGGGCGCGGCGCCGCCCGCGCTGGCGACCGATGTGGCGCCGCCATAGCCGGTGACCCGGCAGAACCAGTCGTAAAGCGGCACGGCGGCCCAGCCCATACCGCCCATGAACAGCACCAGCCCGACGGCGCCGGCAACCGTGCGGCCGCGCCCGGTCATTCGGCCGGCTCCAGCAGGGACGGCCGCAGCGTGTGATCGAAGCCCTCGATCATCTGGCCCGACGACAGCTTTGCCACGGTGATCGCGAACACCACCGCGGCAAAGCCTGCAAGCGCCAGCGCGACACCGGCGTTGCGGCCGCGGCGCCGGGTGGCCAGCGGATGTTGCCGGGTCAGCGCCATCACCACACCAGCGGCAGGCCCAGCCCCGCCCGGGTCAGCAGCGAAGCCGCCATCAGGGCCAGGAAGTGCCAGAACAGATAGCCGAGCGACAGCCGGAACAGCCGCTTCTCGGCGGCATAGCCATCGGCCTCGGCCGTGGCATCGTCACGCCGGCGCACCACCCAGGCCGCGCGCAGGAACCGCGCATTGGCCCAGAACGCGACCGCCAGAAACAGCGGCCCGCCAGCCGGCGACAGCCCCAGCGCCAGGGCGGTCCCGGCCAGCACCCCCGAATAGGCAAGGATCTGGCGGCGGGTTTCGGCCCGGCCATGGGTGACCGTCAGCATCGGCACCCCGGCGGTGTCGTAATCGTCGCGGACAAACAGCGCCAGCGCCCAGAAATGCGGTGGCGTCCAGAAGAAGATCAGCGCCACCATCAACAGCGGTTCCACCGCCAGCCCGCCGGTGGCGGCGGCCCAGCCGACCAGCGGCGGCATCGCCCCGGCAAGCCCGCCGATCACGATGTTCTGCGGCGTCCGACGCTTCAGCCAGATCGAATAGACGACGGCGTAGAAGAAGATCGTGAAGGCCAGCAGCGCCGCGGCCAGCCAGTTCGCCGCCAGCCCCAGCATGATCACCGACAACAGCCCCAGCCCCAGCCCCAGATCGCGCGCCGCATCGGGGGCGATCTGGCCCGCTGGCACGGGGCGGTTACGGGTCCGCCGCATGGCCCGGTCGATATCGGAATCCCACCACATGTTGAGCGCCCCGGCCGCGCCCGCGCCGATCGCGATGAACAGGATCGAAGCCGCGGCCAGCACCGGATGCGGCCAGACCGGTGCGGCCACCAGCCCGGCGAGCGCGGTGAACACGACAAGCGACATCACGCGCGGTTTCAGCAGACGGAAATAGGCGCCAAGGCCCGGCTCGGCCGGGACCGCCAGCGCCTGGGCGGGGATCGGACGCCGCCCGCTCATTGCAGGGCCGCCTGCTCGACGCTGCGCGGCACCCCGCCATATTCGGCGATCGCCTGGTCGAGCCAGGCTTCATAGGCCGCTTCGCTGACCACCTTCACGGTGATCGGCATATAGGCGTGGTTGATGCCGCACAGTTCCGAACACTGGCCGAAATAGATGCCCTCCTGCTCGGCCTCGAACCACAATTCGGCCAGCCGGCCCGGCACCCCGTCCTGCTTCACCCCGAAGGCGGGGATCGTCCAGGAATGGATCACGTCGGCGGCGGTCACCTGCACCACGACGGTCTTGCCGACGGGCACCACCATCGCGGTGTCGGTGGCCAGCAGATAGTCCTCCTCGGCATAGCCATGCTCGGCCAGTTGATCCCGCTGCAGCATGAAACTGTCGAAGCCGAATTCGTGGTCGGGGTATTCATAGCTCCAGAACCATTGCTTGCCGGTCGCCTTGATGGTCACGTCGGCGGGCGGGATGCGCTGCTGGTTGAACAGGATCGGCAGCGAAATGACGGCGATCACCGCAAGGATCGCCACCGGCACCACCGTCCAGGCGATCTCCAGCGGGGTGTTGTGGGTAAACCGTGCCGGCACCGGATTGCGCGTGGCGTTGTAGCGGATCGCCACGATCACCAGCAGCGCCAGCACCAGAAGGCAGATGCCGGCCAGGATCCACATCAACATCCCGTCGAGGAAATGGATGTCGCGCGCCTGACCGGTGACCGCCGGCTGAAAGCCGATGCCGCCCGGCTGCGGCCTGCCGATCACCGGCAGATCGGCCTGCTGCGCGGCGGCCATGCCGGCCCCGACGATTCCGATGGCGGCAGCGATCCCGAATGCGCGCATGACGCTCCTCCCTGTGGTTCCGACGACGGCGCGGGAGCGCCGCATAAAGATGTATCTCGTATGCACGATTGCCGCCTGCCCTTGAA
>DNSZ01000107.1 GCA_003500165.1 Paracoccaceae bacterium
CGGTCGCGGGCGCGCTGGCCGGCCTCGTCCTCGCCGATCCGGTGATGCGCGACGCCGGTCATCCCAACGCCGCCCGCGTGGCAAAGATACCAACGGCCAGCCCGGCCAGCGCGCCCGCGACCGAACCCAGCACATAGGCGCCGGCCAGCACCCGGCGCCCCGATTCGAACAGCGCGAAGGCGTCGAGCGAAAACGCCGAAAAGGTGGTGAAGCCGCCCAGCACACCGGCCAGCAGAAACGGCGCAAGGCGTGCGCCGGCCTTTTCCACCAGCACCACGTAGAGCAGCCCCATCAGCGCCGAGCCGATCAGGTTCACCGCCAGCGTGCCCCAGGGAAAACCCCGGCCCAGCCAGGCGGCCGCGTAATAGCCGGTCAGATAGCGCAGCGTGGCACCGATGGCGCCGCCCAACGCGACCTGAAGCAGGGTGGGAAACATCGGGTTCTCCTTCCGGGTCGGCGTCAACCGGGCCGGGCGGCGGCTGTCAAGCCTCGCCCGCCTCCTCCCGCAGCCGTGCAAACCAGGCCAGCCGCTTGCCCATCTCGCGTTCGAAACCGCGCTCGACGGGGGTATAGAAGACCTGCCGGTCCATCCCCTCGGGGAAATAGTGCTGGCCGGAAAACCCCTCTTCGGTGTCATGGTCATAGGCATAGCCCGCGCCATAGCCCTGATCCTTCATCAGCCTGGTCGGCGCGTTCAGGATATGCTTCGGCGGCGGCAGCGATCCGGTCTTTTTCGCCGCCGTCGTGGCGGCCGAAAACGCCCGATAGGCGGCATTCGATTTCGGGGCCAGCGCCAGATAGATCACCGCCTGGGCCAGCGCCAGTTCGCCCTCGGGGCTGCCAAGCCGCTCATAGACCTGCCAGGCGCCCAGGCACAGGCCCTGGGCCTGCGGATCGGCCAGCCCGATATCCTCCACCGCCATGCGGGTGATCCGTCGGGCCAGAAAGCGCGGATCCTCGCCGCCGGCCAGCATCCGCGCCAGCCAGTAAAGCGCGGCGTCCGGGTCCGAGCCGCGCACCGATTTGTGCAAGGCAGAAATCAGGTTGTAATGCTGGTCGCCGGTCTTGTCGTATTGCGCGGCGCGGGCATTCAGCCGGGTCGCCAGGGCAGCGGCATCGACCGGCGCGGCGGCATCCCAGCCGGCCACCTGCTCGGCCAGGTTCAGCAGAACCCGCCCGTCGCCGTCGGCCATGGCGATGATCTGCGCCCGCGCATCCCCGGTCAGCGGCAGGGGGCCGGTTTCGCTCTCGGCCCGGGTCAGAAGCGCGGCCAGCGCGTCCGCGTCGAGCCGGTGCAGCACCAGCACCTGGGCCCGCGACAACAGCGCGGCGTTGAGCTCGAAGGACGGGTTCTCGGTCGTCGCACCGACCAGCAGGATCGTGCCATCCTCCATATGCGGCAGAAAGCCGTCCTGCTGGGCCTTGTTGAAGCGGTGGATCTCGTCGACGAACAACAGCGTGCCGCGGCCGTTGCCGCGCCGTGCCTGGGCGGCGGCAAACACCCGTTTCAGATCGGCGACCCCGGCAAAGATCGCGCTGATCTGTTCGAAGGCGAGCCCCGCCGCGCCNNGAGCGCCTCCTGGCCGATCACCTGGTCAAGGCTTTGCGGCCGCAGCCGGTCGGCCAGCGGGCGCGGTGTGCCCGGTTCGGATGCGGTTTCATCCTGGGTACCGAAAAGATCGGCCATCGACGGCAGCCTAACCCAGTTCGCCGCGCTGGTCACGGGGCCGTTGCGAGCCCATGATCAACGGTCATTGAAAATGACCGTTCGCCGCCTCATGCCCCGGGCGGCGGACGCAGATCGCCAAAGCGCTGGCACCAGGCCGGCACCGGATCGCCCGGGGCCGGAAGGGCGGCCCAGACACCGCGCGCCACGGCCCGCGCCAGGCATTGCGCTGCGGCGTGACCCAGCAGCGCAAGCTGCCAGACCGGATCGGCAAGCGGCCGCGCCCCGGTGGCGACGGCAAAGACCAGATCGCCGTCAAGCGGCGTGTGGCTGGGACGGATGGCGCGGGCCAGCCCATCCTGGGCGGCAACGGCCAGCCGCTGCGCCTGCGCCTGGGTCAGCGCCGCATCCGTGGCCACGATCGCGATGCTGGTATTGCCATCGAGATGGGTGGGCCGTTCCGGCTCGACCCCCGGATCGGGGATCGGGCCGGCGCCCAACCCACCGAACTCGGCCCCGAATTCGCAATCGGCGGCCCAGAAATGGCCCGTGGGCCGGGTGACCCGACCGAGCGCGTTGACAGCAACAAGCGCGCCGACGGTCGGGCCGTCGGCCAGCACCGCCGAGGCCGAGCCGAGCCCGCCCTTCAGGTCGCCGGCCACCGCTCCGGTCCCGGCCCCGGCGCTGCCGATGGCGAAATCGGCCGCGGCGGCCGCCAGCGCGGCCCGGCCCAGCGCCTTGTAGGGATTCGCCGCCCAGCCCTTGTCGCCGCCATTCAGGAGATCGAACAGGATCGCAGCGGGCACCACCGGCACCCGGGCCGGGCCGATGGCGAAACCGCGCCCGGCTTCGGCCAGCGCATCGGCCACCCCCGATGCGGCATCGAGCCCAAAGGCCGAACCGCCCGACAGCACCAGCGCATCGACCTGTTGCACCGTCTTGTCGGGCGCCAGCAGATCGGTCTCGCGCGTGCCGGGCGCGCCGCCCATGACATGCACCGCCGCGGTGAACGGCGCATCCGCCACCAGCACGGTGGCCCCGCTGCGCAGCGCCGCATCGGCGCCATGGCCGACCCGCAGCCCGGCCACATCGGTGATCAGGTTTCGCGGCCCCGGTGTCACTTGCGCACCCCCCTTTCAAGCCGCGGCAGCGCCGCGATCAGACCCTGTGTATAGGGGTGGCGGGGCGCGCGGAACACCGCTTCGGTCGGGCCGGCCTCGACGATTTCGCCCGCCCGCATCACCAGCACCCGGTCGGTGATCGCCCGGATCACCGCCAGGTCGTGGCCGATGAACAGATAGGCGAGCGCGTGATCGCGCTGCAGCCCGGCCAGCAGATCGAGGATCTGCGCCCGCACCCGCAGGTCGAGCGCCGAGACCGCCTCGTCGAGGACGATCGCGCGCGGCCGGATGATCAGCGCGCGGGCGATCGCGATGCGCTGGCGCTCGCCGCCCGAAAACGCATGGATCAGGCGGTCGGCATGGTCGGGTTTCAGGCCGACCTCGCGCAGCGCGTCACCCACCCGCCTGTCGATATCGGCGGGCGGCCCGCCCAGCAGATGGAACGGCTCGGCCAGCAGGCGGCGCACCCGGTGACGCGGGTTGAACGAGCCCGCCGGGTCCTGGAACACCGCCTGCAGGTGGCGCCGCGTCGCGTTCGGCGTTGCCCGGCCGGGCCCGATCGTCTGGCCCTGCATGGCGATCCGCCCCGCATCGAGCGGTTCGAGGCCCAGGATCGCGCGCGCCAGCGTCGATTTGCCCGAGCCGCTTTCGCCGACCAGCCCAAGGCTTTCGCCGGCATGCAGCGTCAGCGCCGCGCCCTTCACCGCCTCGGTGATCCGGTGCGGCCCGAACAACCCGCGGCGCGGCCCGCGATAGGCGCGCCGGGCGCCCGCCACGGTGATCAGCGGCTCGGGCGTGGCGATCGGCTGGCGAACCGGTCGGTGGCTGGCCGCGGCAAGCAAGGCGCGGGTATAGGCGGCGCGGGGTCGGCCAAGCAGCCCGGCGGTGCGGCCCTGTTCGACGATGCGGCCGGCCTGCATCACCGCGATCCGGTCGGCCATGTCGGCCAGCATCGCCAGATCGTGCGAGATCAGCAAAAGCCCCATCCGCTGTTCGGCCACCAGGCCGCGCAGCAGGTCGAGGATTTGCGCCTGGGTGGTGACGTCAAGCGCGGTGGTCGGTTCGTCGGCGATCAGCAGTTCCGGGCGCAGCGCGATCGCCATGGCGATGGCAACGCGCTGGCGCTGGCCGCCCGACAGTTCGTGCGGAAACCGGCCCAGCGGAAAGGCCGGTTCGGGCAGCCCGACCCGGTCGAGCATTGCCCGCGCCGCGCGCCGCGCCGCGCCGCGGCTGGCGGCACCGTGGATCAACAGCGTCTCGGCCACCTGGTCGCCGATCGTCTGCACCGGGTTGAGCGCGGTGGCCGGTTCCTGAAACACCAGCGCCAGGTCGCGCCCGCGAACGCTGCACAGCGCGCGTTGCGACAGCCCGGTCAGCACCCGATCGGCCAGCCGGACCGTGCCCGACAGCGCCGCGCCAGGCGGCAACAGCCCGGCAATGGCAAGCGCGGTCAGCGACTTGCCCGATCCCGATTCGCCGGCCAGCCCGACGATCTCGCCGGGGGCGAGGGCAAACGACAGATCGCGCAGGATCGGCGCCCCGGCGATGTCGAGCGTCAGGGCCTCGACCGTCAGCAGAGGCACGACGCGCCCCCCGTCACGGCGGCGCCCGGCGCGGGTCGAGCCGGTCGCGCAGCCCGTCGCCCAGCAGGTTCAGCCCCAGAACCGTCAGCGTGATCGCAAGCCCCGGCAGCACCGCCAGCTGCGGCGCGCGCATCACCTGGGTCTGCGCGTCGGCCAGCATCCGGCCCCAGCTGGGCTGCGGCGGCTGCGCGCCCAGCCCCATGAAGGCCAGCGCGGCCTCGGCCAGGATGCCGAGCGAGAACTGGATCGAGGCCTGGACGATCAGGATCGGGGCGATGTTGGGCAGGATGTGTTCGACCGAGATGCGCGCCGCGTCCTTGCCCGCCAGCCGTGCCGCCCGGACATAGTCGAGCGTCCACAGCGACAGCGCCGCGCCCCGCGTGACCCGGGCAAAGACCGGCGTGTTGAAGATGCCGATGGCCAGCACGGCATTCGTCGCCGCGGGGCCGAAAGCGGCCGTGATCAGCACCGCGATCACGAGGGCGGGAAAGGCAAAGACAAGGTCGTTCGCCCGCATGATCGCGGCGTCGAGCCAGGAGCCCCGCAGCGCCGCGGCGGCAAGCCCGAGCGGGACGCCAAGCAGCAGGCCGAACCCGACCGCCAGCAGCGCCACCGCAAGCGAGGTCTGGGCGCCCGCCATCAGCATCGAAAGCATGTCGCGGCCCAGATGATCGGTGCCCAGCGGATGGGCGGCCGACGGCCCGCGCAGGCTGGCCGCGATGTTCACCCCGTCGGTCGGCCAGGGCGTCCAGACCAGCGAGATCAGCGCCGCACCGACGAAGACCGCCGTCAGCACCGCCCCCAGAACCAGACCGAGCCGCGCCATCAGCGCCGCCGCAGCCGCGGGTCGGCCACCGCATAGGCGATGTCGACGCACCACGAGATCAGCACCACGGCAAAGACCAGCAGCATCACCACGCTTTCGACGACGACCAGATCGCGCGCCGCCAGTTGCTGGAACAACAGCCGCCCCAGCCCCGGCAGCGCGAACACATTCTCGATGATGATCGCCCCGGCCAGCAGGAACGCGGCCTGCAGGCCCAGGATCGTCAGCACCGGACCCAGCGCGTTGCGCAGCCCGTGCCGGCGCAGCGCCTGGCCGCGGCTCAGCCCCTTGGCCCGCGCGGTGCGGATGAAGTCGCGCTCCATCACTTCGATCAGGCTGGCCCGCATCACCCGGGCCAGGATCGCCGCCTGCGGCAGGGCCAGCGCGATGGCCGGCAGCGTCAGCGAATGGAGCGCCGGTCCCGGCCCGTCCTGCCAGCCCGCAAAGCCGCCCGCGGGAAACATCCGCAGGGTGATCGCGAACAGCAGAACCAGCAGCATGCCGAACCAGAAATTCGGGATCGCGATGCCGATCTGGGTCAGCCCGGTGATCAGCAGGTCGACCGGGCCGCCGCGCCGCGCCGCCGCCAGCGCGCCGGCGATCAGCCCGAGGGCGAGCGCGAGGATCAGGGCATAGGCCGCCATTGGCACCGACACGGCCAGCCTTTCGGCGACCAGATCGGCGACCGGCACCCGATAGGTGTAGGAAACCCCCAGATCGCCGCGCAAGAGCCCACCGGCCCAGGAAAGATACCGCGCCACCGGCCCGCGATCGAGCCCAAGCTCGGCCCGCAGGGTGGCGCGCGCCTCGGGCGTGGCCTCCATCCCCAGCATGATCTGGGCGGGATCGCCCGGGATCACCTCGACCACCGTGAACACCGCGACGCTGGCCAGGAAAAGCGTCAGCGAAAGCCCCAGAAGCCGCCCCAACGCGTATCGCAGCATGGCGCCCCCCTTTGCGCAAAGGCTAGGCACCCGACCCGGTGCCGTCCAGCCCGGCCGGCGCCGCAGCGATCAGCCACCGGGCGGCGGATCGTCAAGCCCCTGCAGGCGAAAGGCGGCGTGGCGGGCCAGCCGCCGGATCAGCGCCGCGCGACGGGCGCCGGGCAGGCGGGCGGCCGGCGCCTCGCGCAGGATCGCGGCACCAAAGCCATCGGCCCGGATCAGCCCGGTATCGGCGGGCAGCAGATCGTCCGGAAAGGCGGCATCGACCGCCCAGTAGAACCGGTCGCACCAATCCAGATAGCCCTGCCATTTCCGGTCCGAGGTGAAGTCGGTGCGCGAACTCTTGCATTCGACGATCCACAGATCGCCGCGCGGGCCCAGCGCCATCACATCGACCCGCAGCCCGGGCGTAGGCACGAACTCGGTCACGCAGGCAAAGTCGTAGTGGCGCAGCATCCGGCAGGTGCCGCGGGCCAGAAGCCGTCCGGGCGGGGGCGCGTCCATCGGTCCTTACTGAACAATGCAGGAACATTTGACAAGCCGCCCTTGCGGCGCCGGCCCCCGCGCCCTAACTTCCCGCGTGGCGGGCACTGCCCTTTCCGTGTGGGACCAATTCCGGTGGCCTTACCCATTTCCGAGGGGGCTGGCTCTGCCGGGGTCGTGGCCCCGTTACCCGGCGCCCACCTGATTGTTCAGGTCCTCGGGAATTCTCATCCCCACGTCTGGTGCGGTCCCGCCACCCGCCGACCGCCGCTCGCAAAGGCTTGATTCGCCCCGGCGGGACGGCGCTGCGACAGTCCGCCGGCCATGAAATGCGGAGAAGTCATGCGTCGCGTGCTGCCTGCCTGGATACCGGTGTTGCTGCTGTTGCTGTCGGGCGTCGCGCTGACGGTGGCGCAGGGTCCGGCGCGCGCCGAACCGGCGACCGGTCCCGCGCCCATCCTGCTGGAACTCTTCACCAGCCAGGGCTGCTCGTCCTGCCCGCCGGCCGATGCGCTGTTGCGCCGGCTTGCCGCCGATCCGGACGTGATCGCGATCGCCCTGCATGTGGATTACTGGGACTATCTGGGTTGGCGCGACCCGTTCGCCGCCCCGCGCAACTCGGCCCGGCAACGGGCCTATGCCCGCCATGCCGGCGAGAAGATGGTCTACACCCCGCAGCTGGTGATCAACGGCACGGCGTTCGTCCCCGGCGCGGACGAGGCCGCGATCCGGCATGCGCTGGCGGCAGCCCGGGACGCCCAGGGCGGCGCCCGGATCGCGTTGGCGCGCCAGACGGGGGGTCAGCTGCAGGTCACCGTCCTGCCGGGCGACCGGGCGATACCGGCCACGATCCATGTGGTCGAGGTGCTGCCGGCCGCGCGGATGACCGTCACCCGGGGCGAGAATGCCGGCCGCACCCTCGATCACCGCAATGTGGTGACCGACTGGCGCGCGGTCGGCATCTGGGACGGCCACGACCCGTGGAGCGCCCGCGTGCCCGCTGCCGTCGACCGCGACATCGTCGTTCTGGTTCAGGAGGACGGGCCGGGCCGCGTGCTTGCCGCGGCGCGCCTGCGCTGACGCTCGGGTTTCCAGCGGCGGTGAATCCACAGCCACTGGCCCATATGGGCGCGCACCCGCGCTTCGAGGCTGTCATTGCAGGCCTGGGTCATGGTGATCGGGTCGGTATGCGGCACCGGGGCCTCCATCACCAGTTCGAAGTCGAGCCCGTTGGGCTGTCTGATGCAATAGGACGGGATCAGTGCCGCATCATATTTGAGTGCAAGCTCGGCAATGGCTGTGGCGGTCGGGGCGGTCTGCCCGAAAAACGTCACCGCGGCCCCGTTGGCGAAGAACTGATCGATCAGAATGCCGGTCACGCCGCCGGCCCGCATGTGCCGAATCAGCTGGCCCATGCCCTGCCGGTCGCGGGCGCAAAGCGGCGTGCCGATGCGCGTCATCGCCGCCGCGTAGTGGCGATTGAAGAAACGGTTGTTCATCGGGCGGTAGAGCGCGCCCACCGGATCGCCGCGGGCGCCGAACGCCACCCGCATCGCTTCGTAATTGCCAAAATGCCCCGAAACCAGAATGGCCGGGCGGCCTTCGGCACGGGCCTGGTCGAGCGCGGCCTTGCCCGGGCCCTGAACCTCGACATCGCGCATCCGGGCAGAAAACGGCGCATGCGAATAGAACTCGACAAATGTACGGCCGACATTGTCCGATACCTCGCGGATCAGGGCCCGGCGTTCGGCTTCGCTCATGCCCGGCAGCACATGGTCGAGATTGGCGCGGATGCGCGGCCCGAATCCGGCCAGGGGCGCGACGGCGTGGCGCGCGACCCAGCCCGCTGCGGGCACCCGCCAGCGATAGGGCAGAAGCAGGGCGAGCCAGATCAGCGCCCGGATGCCAAGATCGGACACAAAATCGCCCGCAGTGTGAATGGCTTGGCGCATGACCTGTTCCTTGTGGCGGCTTTTACCAAGGCGCAATAAGTTCCGCTCATTGCGCCTGTCCGCCTTCCGCCCGGCCTGGGCCACCGGTCTTGTCAATTGGATAGGACGGGATTGGTGGTCGGGCAGAGCGGCAGGCGGACAACGGTCAGGAGCAATGACCGTGGCTACTAGGCGCCGGGCGTCCCCGGCGCAAGCCGGGTGCGTTCGAACAGCATCAGCCGGTTGTTGGCCGGCATCGGCACCAGCGCCCGGAACGCGAGCCCGGCGCCCTCGGCCAGCCACCGCAGATCGGCCGTATCGCGAAGGCCCGAGGCCGGGTCCTGCGCGCGCAACTGCGCGTCGAAGGCGGCATTGCCGGGCCCGGTATGGGCGCCATCCTCGCGGAACGGGCCGTAAAGCGCCAGAAGCCCGCCGCGCGCCAGGGCACGGCCCGCCCCGGCGACCAGACCGATCGCCACCGACCAGGGCGCGATGTGGACGACGTTGAGGCTGAGGATCAGCGCGAACGGCGCCAGCCCGGCCACCTCGGGACGGTCGGGCCAATCGGAGGCCGCGTCGATATCGAGCGCGGGCGAAGCCGCCGGCGACCAGGCATCGCAGCTTTTCCGATGCACCGGATCGGGATCGGAGGCCTGCCAGACCAGCCGGGGAAAGGCGCGCCGCAAGGCGGCGATGTGCTGCCCGGTGCCCGAGCCGATCTCGAACGCCGTTCCCGACCGGCCTTCCAGCAGCGGCGTCAGCGCGGCCAGCAGCGGTTCGACGTTGCGGTGAAACACCGGCGAGTCGAGCCGACCGTCCGGCGCCGCGCAACGATAGCGCGGCGCGGGCGCGCTCGTCGGGCGGGCCATGGATCTACCGCGTCGGGCCGATCATCATGACCATCTGCCGACCTTCCATCTTCGGCATGTTCTCGACCTTGCCGATCTCGGCGACATCGGCGGCGACCCGTTCCAGCAGATCGCGTCCCAGATTCTGGTGCGCCATCTCGCGGCCGCGAAACCGAAGCGTGACCTTCACCTTGTCGCCATTCTCGAGGAAGCGAACGACATTGCGCATCTTGACGTCATAGTCATGGGTGTCGGTGTTGGGGCGGAACTTCACCTCCTTCACCTCGATCGTCTTCTGTTTCCTGCGCGCTTCGGATTCGCGTTTCTGGGTTTCGTACTTGAACTTGCCGAAATCCATGATCTTGCACACCGGCGGGTCGGCATTCGGCGAGATCTCGACCAGGTCGAGGCCCAGCTCCTGGGCCATCCGGATCCCCTGTTCAGGCGTGCTGAGGCCGACATTCTGACCATCGGCGCCGATCAGGCGGATTCGCGGGACGCGGATGCGGTCGTTGACACGGGGGCCGGTATCGCGCACCGGCGGGGCGTTGTGGGGTCTGCGGGCGATCGCTTTCATTCCCTTGCTGGAAAAACCGAAGCGACGATAGGCGCGCCTTGCAACCGGTTCAACTGTGTTTTCACCTCTGCATCGGACACTGGGCGGACGTGAAGCGCATCCGCCACGCGGACTGGCGGGCATGCCCCCATGCGGGCCACGGCGCGCAAACCGATGGAGATTCGCGATGGGTTACCCGGTGAACCGCCCGGCGCCAAGGGCGCTGATGCCCCACGGGCACGCCGCGCGCCGCCGCCCGGCGGGAACTTGACAAGGTCGCGTGATGGGCCGCACACAATCCCCGTGGGTGTTGGGACACCGACGCTGGTCACGTCACTACGGCATTGCGATCAGGCAATCGCGGTCCGCAAGATGGGGATTGAATTCGGTGATGCCGCTTCCCGACCGACGCCGCGCGCAATGGGACCCGCAGCAGATGGCACCGAAAGACCGCAGCGGCGCCTTTGCGGCGCCCGTGGCCTGCGCATGGTGGGATCGGCCGGGTTGGCCAGGACACTGGGGTGAAGCGTGAAGAACATCTCCCTTGGCACCTTGATCGTGTTCGGATCGGTCCTGTTTTTCGGCGCGGTCTGGGCTGGTTGGAGCATTTACACAAATACAGGCATGCCAGCGCGCATGTGGTTCGCCCTGTTGCATGCCGACGAAGACAATACCGGACCGCCGGGCGAACCGACGGTCTTCTTCTACGGCGGGAATGACGACGGCTTCTATGCCGGCACTTGCCACGCCCTGCCAGGCCCGCCGGACAGCGGTTTGCCGGTGCGGTTTGCCTGTGTTGCCGGAACAGCGGGCGACCTGCTTGGCACCCCCGTCACATATACCGTCTGGGCGCGCGCCCTTGGCGCGGTCGGTGCTTTGGAGGTCGACGTGGCAATGCCGCTCGAGGAATTCGAGGCCGGCCCCGAGGCCGCCGCCGCGAACTGGCTGGGGTTGCCGCGCCTTGGCCAGGCGATCGAGAAACCGGGCCCGCTCGGGCCTGTCGAAGAAATCTCGCTTATCGCATCGACCGAATTGCCCCAGGGGCGTTACCAGATGATCCTGAAGGCGCAGGCCCCGGGCGGAAACTCCAAAGTCTTTGTCGGCCGGGAATTCGCCGTGACCGAGGGGCCGCCGCGGGATGCGTCGCCCGCCGCCGCAGCCCCGGCCGCGCCCACAGCGCCGCCCGATCCCGCCGCCCCCGAGGCGGGTTCCGAACCGGCGGCGACCTGGAACCTCGAAGGCGGCGCCGAACCGTCCACGGTGTCGGCATGGGTCTATCCAGCGCAGCCGCTGGCACCCGGGCCCGTCACGGTCGATCTGGAGTTACGCAGCGAAGCCGTCGACAGCCTGCGGGTCGATGCGGCAATCTGGTTTCTGGACTTGCGCGATCACCCCGGCGCCGTGCAGGAAGTGCTGCCGCTCGACCCGCTGCAGGCCGAGGGCACCTGGACAATGCTGGCCGCCTGGCCCGTCGACAGGTCGCGCGGGTCCCGGTGGTATCGCGGCGCGGTCGATCTGCCAGCCGGTCGGCACCAGTTGGTGCTACG
>DNSZ01000145.1 GCA_003500165.1 Paracoccaceae bacterium
CTCATTGCAGCTTGGTATCAGGACCGCCGCGAGTGCCAGATGACCGAAGACAGCTTCGCCAGGCGCAAGGGTTGGCGGCCCGTCGCAACGCGCTGCCATGGTAGTAGCGGGGGATCATGCTTTCGGCCTGCTCCCCCGCCGCGGTCGTCATCGTCTTGCCACGATACCAACGGCCATGAACCATGACCGTTGGCATGAGCGCTGGCGCCGGCCTGCGGGGTCCACGCGCCCGACTTGGCAGCCTACATCGGCGGGATCGCGAAGAACATCGTTTCGCCGGAATGGTCGTCGACACCGTCATTGTCGGTCGACACCCACATCGTGCCGTCTTCGGCAATCGCCAGACCTTCGACCTTGTCGAGGATATAGCCGCCCGTCGAGGTCAGGTATGGCAGAAGGTCCACCACCTCTTCGGGGTCCAGCACCGCGGGAGTTTCCCCAAGGGCGACCATGCCGTCCATCGCCGTCATCGGCACACGGGTGATGCGCTTGGTGGCGGCGTTCCCGAACTGGTTGTCGCGTTCGATGAAGTAGATGTGCTCACCGTGGGCGACGATCTCCGACAGGCCGACCCAACCGGTCTCGGCCGGCGTCAGCGGGTAGTGGATGACGGACCATTCCCCGGTTTCCAGGTTGTAGCCCAGAACCTTCGCGTGGCCTTCGGGATCATCCCGCCACTCACGCTGCACGGCCACATAGAGCATGTCGCCCACGCGCGTGATGCCCTCGAAGCCGAAGCGACGCTCGACCGCCAGAAGCGCGTCCGGAAGCGGGATGTAATCCGCCAGCGCACCGTCGCCGCCCACATGGTAGATCGCGTGCGGCACCAGACGGTCCGAGCGGCCCTCGGAGGCGATCCAGAAGCCACCATTGCCGTCAAGCGCGATGCCTTCCATGTCCATCAGTTGCGCAGGCTGGCCCTCGCGCGTGATGCGGATGGCATCGACGATGCGCGCCGGGGTTTCCGACACGTCGATGTGAAAGATCGTCGGCTGCATGCCATAGAAGCTGTCGGAGACGGCAAAGATCGTGCCGTCTTCGGCCATGACCTGCCCCGAGATCGCGCCCCACCCGATCAACTCGTCGGCGCCTGCCGATGTCAGATGCGGATAGACGGCCGGTGCATCCTGGAACTCGAAGACCATCACATGGGCGCGCGGACCCGCATCGTCGGTCTCGTTGGCCGAGATCAGAAGGCCACGATCCTCGATCACGGCATAGCCTTCGGGGCCGATGCCCGACGGCAGAAGCTGTGTCAGAACCGGATTGGCCGGATCGGAGACATCGTAGACGCCCACGATCGAGGACCGTTCGGCGCCGACGAAGAGCATGGGCGTGCCGCCGAAACTGCCGAAGGTCACACTCTCGGGCTCCACGCCCTTGTTGCCGGAGCGTTCCTCGGGGTAGTGGCCGATCTCGATGATGGCCCGCTCGAAGCTCATGCCGGCATCGAACACGACCTCGCCATCCTGGCTGAAGATGGTCCAGCCGCGGCTGCCGCCATCCATGTCGCCTTCATTGGCGGTCGCGAAATGGGTGTTGTCGATCCAGGTGACCGCGTCAGGCTCGCGCACCACGGTGATCGTGTCCTCGAAGACGAGCGCGCCCTCTTCGGTCGTGTCGACGCCTTCAAGCGTGACCTCGCCGGCGGAGAAGTGGTTGAGCACTTCGCCGGCAGGGGCGACCACGACGATATGGTTGTTCTCCTGCAGCGTGACGACGATCTCGCCTTCGCCGTTGATGGAGACGAATTCCGGCTCGGGGTCCTCGGGGGCCACGTCGGCCAGACCGGTCAGGTCGACCATCATCGTGCTGGCGCAGTCGAGGCCCGCATCGGAGGTCTGGGTGATGGTCAGGTAACCTGCCGGCATCTGGCCGACACGCCCATCGCCCAGATCCTCGTCGCGCTCGTTTTCGATCGCCACGGCAACAAAGCTGCCATCGGGCGAGACGGCAACCGAATCGGGCTGTCCGCCCAGATCGCAGGTGGCCAGCACGTCGCGGCCTTGCACATCGATGGCATGCAGCACGCCCGACGGCTGGGTGTAGCTTTCCGAGGTGTTCTCGCCGACATAGGCCGTGTTGCCCATGACCGAGACCGAGGTCGGCTCGCCGTTCAGCACGATGGCGCCCGCAGCCGCCGGCGCAGACGGGTCGGACAGATCGATGAAGCCGACGATCCCCGCGGGGCTGTCGGTGTAGACCAGCGTCATGCCGTCGGCGGTTGCGGCGATGATCTCGGCCGAGCTTTCCTCGGCATCGGGCGCGTTTTCCGCGACCATGAAGGAGGCGATACGGTTGAAATTCTCGGCCGTCGCGGTGCCTGCCATCAGCGCGATCGCCGATGTGGCCGTCATAAGTCGTGCTATCATCCCGGATGTCCCTGCGTTTCTGGTGGGGTTCGGTCGCCTTGCTACATCTGCCGCGCAACAGTGTTGTGACAGCGCTGCACCTCTGTGCGGTCAGGTCGGGCCGGATGGCGGATCCGTCCGCGAACCGGTCGTCGGGGCGGAATGCAGCGAACGATCAGCCGCGCGCAATGCCGCGCTGCAAGGTGCGGCAGCGGACTGTAAATCCGCCGGGGAGACCCATGCCTGGTTCGATTCCAGGGTCGCCCACCATTCCCTTGCCAACCGGATCCCGCCACGCGGCCCTTGCGCCCGCGCAACCGGGCCCGCTATCGGGGCGTCAGGGCTTCCCGGCGGTGGCGCGTGACCGAAATCTACGACGTGATGGCGGTGGTCCAGCGGGGTCGGCTGGCGTTCGAGGCGGTGCTCTTCGCCGCCGCGTTCCGGGCAACCAATCCGGATTTCCCCGGGCGGCTCATCTTCGTCGAACCGCAACCCGGCCCGCTTTGGCCCGATCGCAACCCAAGGATCGGCGATGCGGCGCGCGATCTTCTGACCGGCCGGTTCCGCGCGCTCATCCGGCCCTTCGAAAGCCGTGCCTTCGGCGCCGCCTGGCCGCATGGCAACAAGATCGAGGGGCTGCAGGCGCTCGATCCCGGCCGGCCCTTCGTGTTCTTCGATACCGATACGCTGATCCTTCGGCCGCTTTCCGAGGTTCCGTTCGATTTCGACCGGCCCGGCGCGTCGCTGCGGCGCGAAGGCACCTGGCCGAAGCCCACGCTTTATGGGCCGGACCATGCCGCGATCTGGCGATCGCTTTACGACCGCTTCGGGCTCGATTTCCAAGGCACGCTCGACACCCGCCACCCCGCCGATCATTGGGAGCGGTATCTCTACTTCAATGCCGGCTTCTTCTTCCATCGCGATCCGGCGGTGTTCGGCGCCCGTTTCCTTGAAATCGCGCGGGGCATTCGCGACGACCCGCCACCCGAACTTGAAGACCAGGCGATTGACCCCTGGCTCGACCAGATCGCGCTGCCGCTGGTCATCCACGGGCTGGGCGGGGGCCGCGACGCGCTGCCCCCGGGGCTGATCGACGGCACGGTCAGTTGCCACTGGCGCTGCCTGCCGCTGCTCTATGCGCGCGAGGCCGACGCGGTCGTCGCGCTGTTGGAAGGTCTGGCCCGGGAGCCGCCGATCAAACGGGTGCTGCGCGACTGGGAGCCGGCGCGCAAACTGATCTATCAGGGCAAGGGGGTACAGGTCCGGGCGATGTTCGAGCGGGACTTCCTGCCGCGAAAGGAACGGATCATCCGCAGCCGGATCAAGGCGGCAAAGCTGTGGTGGCGGTAATGCCCTTGCGCAATGCGTTTGAGCCATGGCGCCCGCCCCGCCGCCCCGTCCGACCACCGGTCTTGCCAATGGGATGGGACAGGATTGGCGGTTGGGCGGGGCCGGAGGCGGATAACGGCCAGGGTCAAGGGCCGTCGGTCTGGCCGCCGCAATCGCGGGCCGGCATTTCCGGTTGGCGCCGGCGCCCGGGCGGTCTAGGCCGGCCCCATGGAACGGGCCCCCAGCGACGCGGACTTGCGCCGCATTCTGACTGCCGCGCGGTGCTTTGCCTGCGTCGGCGTCTCGCCCAATCCGGTGCGGCCGTCGCACTATGTCGCCCGCTATCTGTCGCTGAAGGGGTTCCGGGTGATCCCGGTCAATCCGGGCCATGCCGGCCAGGCGCTGTTCGGCGAAACCGTGCGCGCCGGGCTTGACGACATCCCGCAGGGCACCCGGGTCGATGTGATCGACATTTTCCGCCGCTCCGAGGCGGTGCCCGATATCGTGGCGGCGGCGCTGGCGCTGGTGCCGCTTCCGTCGGTGATCTGGATGCAGATCGGGGTGACGCATGCGCAGGCCGCCGCCCGGGCCGAGGCGGCCGGGCTGACCGTGATCCAGAACCGCTGTCCCAAGATCGAATACCAGCGCCTGTTCGGCGAGCTCCGGATGGCCGGTTTCGCCACCGGGGTGATCAGTTCGAAACTCTGAGGGGCGGCAGGCCGGCGCGCATCGGGTG
>DNSZ01000293.1 GCA_003500165.1 Paracoccaceae bacterium
AACTGTTTTCCAAGCGGCTGCGTCGCGAATTGCCGCGAGTCCCGGTGGCGGCGGACGCCGACCCGCTGGAGCAACGCATCCGCTGCATCGAGGACAGCCTCCGGCATTTGAAAGTCTCGCAAGTTGCCTCCGTCGGCCCGGCGCAACCCGCCGACCTCTGGATACGCTCGATCGACGGCTTATTGCTCGCGGCGCGGCAGGACATCACCGAGGTACTGGAGCAGGAACATCGCTATTTATTGCAATTGGTCCGGCCGCGGCTGGTGCTGGAACGCCAGCAGCGCGACGAAAACGATCGGGTATCGGCGACCTTCAGCGTCCATGCCGAGGGTCTTCGGCCGCGCTATGATGTGACCATCGCTCTGTCCGCCGCTGGCGACCAGGGCCTGCGCGGCGGTCATCCCAAGCTGGAGCCGCCGCTGAGCCATCTGAACTACCCAGGCCGTTTCCCGGTGGACGAGGTCACCCTCGACGGCTATGTGGAGCCCGGACAGCGGCAGCTTCGCGTCGCCACCAAGCTCACCGACGCCAAGGGCCTCGTCATCGCCGAGACCTGGACCTTTCCGCTGGACGCCCCGGTTGCCAATCGAGCCGGGCCGCTGTCCCTGCCGACGGCCCTGCCGCTGCATTACCAGGCATTGATCGGCGAACTGCGCAATACCCGCGCACCGGTGGCGGTCGCGGTCCTGGATGCGGATCTGGGCCGAGACCACTTGATCCAGGAGTGGGTCGACCAGGGCGCCCAAGTGGATCTCGACGGCGCCTTTCGCGACACCGGGGTCGGCCGGCGCTATGCCCATGGCCGCATCGACAGCGACGGCATCGACGCGGCCATTGCCCAGGTCACCGAGGAGCAACCCGGCGCATTGCCGATCCTGGTCGGTCCCTGCGACGAGCTGCTTGCCCGGCTGTTCGAGGGCGAGGCCCCCGGCGTGCTCGCCGCCTGGATCGCCCGGCTCCGGGAGCGAAAGACCGGCTCGCGGCCCTTGATCCTGCTGGTGTCGTCGCGCCATGCAAACCGGCTGCGCGCCCACGGGCTGGGCCATATCCCGGAACTGGCCGCGCATCGGCTGACGCTGCATCCCGAGGACGGGACGACATCGAGCCCTATCCATGCGGACCTGCATCGCGAACTCGTAACCCTGGTGGACGAGCACTCGCGGGATCGGCATGCCGACCCGGAGGCCGCGGTCGAGGCCCTTGGCGCCGATCCGCGCCTGATCCTGCGCTGGCTGCGCAGCGCCAGCGGTGGCGCGGACGGCCATCCGCAACCTATCTCGGATTTCCTGGCGGATCAGGCTCAACAGCAGCAACTGCTCGATCAGCTCCGCTCCCTGCCGGCCAACGACCTGGTTCATGTATTGTTGGGCAGTGTCGCCGTCACTGACCTGAAACGACTTCAAGTTCGACCCGGCCAGGTGGCCGCTGAAGACTATTTCTCGACCACCCGCAGAGGTCGACCGAAGTGCATCCAGCCCGCGGGCCGACCCTTCTCCAGCACCAGCCTATATCAGCTGGGGGCGGATTTGACGCCGCCGGATCGACTCGCCGTCGAGGGCTTTGGCGGTACCGGAACCACCGGCGTGCCGGCCTCGCTGCTGGCCCTGTCCAGGCACCGCGGCAAGGAGCAACGCCATGTCAGCTTGCAGCGGCTGAGCAGGCTCGGTCTCGGGCGGCTGATCGACGGCGTCTTTCGCACCAAGCCGCCTTACCGCGACCTGATCCGCGGACTCTTCCACCAGCATTCGGGACTATCGCTGGCGAAACAGGCCACCGCGGTCTATGCGGCCATCGCCGGCCCCGGGCGCGGTCTCAGCGAGGTGGTCGCGCCGGCCGAGTTGGCCGAGCTGCCGACGGCGACGCTGCAGGCGCTGCTGCCCGATGTGGCCGATGCCGAGATCAAAAAATTGCGCCGACTCGTGACCCTGTGGACGCATCCGGCGGACTCATCGGAGATCGCGCGCGTCCTCGCCGAGCTGTTCAAACCGGCCCGGCTGCGGCGATTGGCGCCAAGCCCGGAAAGCTGGAACCAACCGCTGCTGGAACTGCCGCTGGCCTGCTTCGGCCTCTGGGAGGCCGAGGTCGACGCCCCGGAGATGCCCGGTTCGGATGATTCGGGTTCGGATGATCCGGACAGCCATGTCTTCTGGCTCCCGGCCGCTTGCGAACAGCCGCTGACGACCTTCTCCAACGCCCAGCGCCAGGCCGAAGAGCGAGCTCGTGAAGCCGATCGAACCCGTTGGCAGGGCCGGCCCGACAAGGATACACCCCCGTTGGCCGCTCCCCAGTACGGCCCCAGGGTTCTGCTTCTCGGACCCGGCGCCGATGCATTGCCCATGGACCCGGATCGCCGGGTCGCCGTATTGCGGCTTGCCGATGTCGTGCAGGCGGCCCGGGAGGGCAAGATCGACGCCGGGCTGCACCGCAAGGCCCGGGTGCAGTTGCGCCTCACCGCCTATTCTCCGTTCAAGACCAGCGGCGCCCTGCCGCCGGGGAGTCCGCTGTTCCGGGGTCGCGAGCGCGAGCTGGAGTTTGTCCTGCGACAGATCCATCAGGCCAG
>DNSZ01000022.1 GCA_003500165.1 Paracoccaceae bacterium
TTCAACGGCGATATCGGCATGATCGAGGATGTCGATGACGAAGACGGCGAGGTCCGGGTGCGGTTCGACGGCCGCCCGGTCGCGTTCGGCTTTGGCGAACGCGACATGCTGGTTCCCGCCTGTGCCGTGACGATCAACAAGAGCCAGGGATCGGAATACCCCGCCATCGTCATCCCGGTCATGACCCAGCATTACGCCATACTGCAGCGCAACCTGCTCGGTACAGGCATCACCCGGGGCAAGAAGCTCGTGGTGCTGACCGGACAGCGCAAGGCCATCGCCATCGCGGTCCGCAACGCCTCGGGACGCTCGCGCTGGTCGAAACTCCGGGAATGGCTCGCCGGGCGCGACGGCCATTGATCCCTGTCACCCGTGCCGGTTGCATGGGGCGGTCGGACGGACTTCTCGGCGGCGCGGCGACCCAGCGGCGCTGTTGGGAGAGAGTGGATTCGGTGAGCTGGTTGCGGGTGCGTTAACTTTTCGTTGACGAATCCCTCTCGTCTGGTCACGTTGACGTGATCTCAGCCGTCCCCGGGGGTCTTCCCATGCCTGCTTTCCCGTTCCGTGATGCCGTTGCCGTTCTGGCCGCGGCGATGTGTCTGGCCGTTCTGGCCGCCAGCCCCGCGCGGGCGCAAGAGAGCGGGCCGTCGCTGCCCGATTCGGTCACCGTGCAGAATGTTGCGCTGCCCGACAATGTGGGCACGGACGGGGCGTTCACGACCTTCGTGCCGTTCGACATACCCGGGTTTCGCGGGCTCGAGCCTGCTCTGGGGCTGCGCTACAACTCGCAATGGCGGGGCACGGGGCCGGACAGCTATGTGGCGCATGGCTGGCGGCTGGCGGGTCTGTCGGCGATCGAGAAGCGCAGCGTCGGCGGCGGGACGCCGCATCACGAGCGCGGCCGCGACGTGTTCCTGCTGGACGGGGTGGAACTGCTGGCCTGCGCCGACGAGGCGGCGACCAACACCGAGCGTTGGGAAAAGTGGTACCCCTATCCGGAGCGCTACAAGACCACCATCCCGAATGCCAGCTGCAGCGCGGGCGGCAGCATGACGACGCTGCGGGACGACTACCGCCGGATCGATTTCGTCGGCGATGCCAGCCGCGGCGTGGCGGAGTTCCATGTCTACGACCGCGATGGCACCCGCTACACCTATGAAACGGTCGGGGCGGTGGCCGGGTTCGACCCCGCCGATCCCACGTTCCAGAACGATCCTGGCCGGTTCCGGCTGGTCTTTCAGACCCGCTGGCTGCTGACCGAAATCCGCGACACCCAGGCGACACCGAATGTGGTGACGATTGCCTATGAGGTCTCGCAAAGCGGGATGGGCTATTCCACCGCGCCGCGGCATATCGCCTATGGCGGCTACAACATCTGGCTGAATTATGACTGGAAGCCGACCCACGCCCGAACGAAATACGCCACCGGGACGCAGTTCCTGGGCATCCAGTGGCGGCGGCTGCGTTCGGTCGAGGTGCGCGATGGCGACACGCCGATCCGCGCCTATGGGCTGGAGTACAGCCAAAGCGCGCAGACCGGCACGCTGCTGCTGACCCGGGTGCGCCAATATGGCCGCGATTTCGAAAAGCAGAGCAACGGCCCCCGCATCACCGGCGGAACCCAGCTGCCATCCTGGACCTTCGACTATCGCGGCGACCATACCGCGTTCACCGCGCGGACCTATGGCGGGCGGGCCACTGCATCGCTTGCCTATGCCGCCGATATCAACGGCGACAAGCGCGATGAACTGTTGTTTCCGCCCTATCGCTACGAAGAGTACCAAACCCGGTGTACACCAAGAGGCGAGGACTGCCGCGAATACCTGAGCGTTCCATACCAGTCGGCCCTCGACTATCGTTACAGCTTTGGCATCGATCGATCAATTGCTAGAACGCGGTCTGGAATGGCGCGGAGCGAGAGTGTCCGCTACTCAAGGAGTCGCGGGAGGGAGGGTGGATCATTCCATTGGTGGGAAACCCGACAAACGATTGGATTTTCTGGCCCAAGCCTTGAAACCGGGCGCGTTCATCAGATCTACGTGGCCTCGACAACGGAAGACCGGGACAATCATCAAACGACCGAGTACACACTTGAAGCGCGAGAGCTTCGACCAGACGGAAGCGGTCGCACAAAAGGCAACGCATCTATGCGGGATTGCCATAGTGGCGCGCCTAGGCTGTTGGGCAATTTTGATTGGGATCCGGAGAGCGAGGTCATCGACCGGCGGGATGCATATCAGCTGGACGGCAGCAGGCTGAAACGGGATTGGAAACTTACAAATAATGCTTCCTTCTGTCTCGATCTCGCGAACGGCGCCTTGGTGGCCGATATCAATGGCGACGGTCTGGATACGATCCTGCGCCGGGACACGCGCTGGGTCTATGAGGTCGTGGACGGCCGATTCACAAGCCGGCAGTTGAATCGTGCGCCGTTTTTTTCAGATGGTGGGGCTTCCTTTGCAATCGGCGACGTGAATGGCGACGGCGCCCAGGATGTGGTCCACCACAATCCTCGCTCGGACGATGCGGATGGCTTGTCCGTTCAGCTTTCGAAGGGCAACGGTTTCGCGAATTGGGACTCGAACTGGGGCGCGCTGCTCGACCTTCGGATCAATGCACGCGAAGCGGTGCGCCGAATGCAGATTGCCGATGTCAATGGCGACGGGTTCGGCGACCTGATCCTGAGCACAGCGCAAAGGACTTCGGCCCTTGTAGAGGCGCCTGCCCCGGTCAGGATCTTCCTGTCGAACGGGCGGCAATTCATTCCGATTGGCGGCGACAACAATTGGGTGCCGCATTTCCACGGTGCGGGGGATTTCGACGGCGACGGTCTGGTCGACGCGGCCTCGGGCAACCCGCTGCGCATCTACTGGAACACGGGGACGGTGGGCCCCAACCTGCTGCGCCGGATGACCGATCCGCAGGGTCTGACGACGCGGATCGACTATACGCCGATGGGGCAGCATGACATGCAGGCGCAGAACAGCGCCGATTTTCCGGGCAACCGCATGCTGGTGTCGCGCATCGAACGGGATGGCGGCGCGCCGCATACGGCGCGGCGGATCGTCGATTACAGCTACACCAGTTTCGCCTATGATCACGACTATCGCAAATCGCTGGGGTTCCGGACGGTCACGGCGACGTTTCGCGGGCTCGACAGGCCATTGAATGTGGTCACCACCTATGAGCAGGGCCATTGGGGGCTGAAGGGCCGGGTGAAATCCCGCACGGTGGTGGACGGCGATCTGAGTTCCGGCACCGGCACGACCTGGCGGCTGCAGATCAACAACTGGCAGGCGACGGCGGCGGGGGAGTTGCCGATGCGGGCCGAGCAGACCCGCGAGGAAATCCGCGAGCGCTGGGGCTGGGGCGACGACCCGTTCGTTATCCGGAGAACTCAGTATGAGCGCGACCTTTATGGCATGCCGACGAGGATCGCCTATGACGGGTTCAGGGCCGTCGACAAAACGCCGGAGTATGACAACCGCTCCACATTGTACCGATATGTCCGCAATCTCGAGCAATATATCGTGGATAAGCCGTCGGTCGAGGTTCGCGGCGCCTATATGGGGGTGCCCAGCAACGATCCTTCCGACACCCGGGGCTGGCTGTCGGCCCGGTTCTTCACCTATGATCGCGCGCTGCATTCGGGCGGGTACGGCGAATACTGGAAGCCGCCGCTTCGGGGCAATGTCACCGTAGTGGAATCCTGGAACGGGGTGGCCGACCGGCCCTGGCGCCGCGTCGATGCCCTCTTCACCTATGACGCGCATGGCAATGTCACGCAGGAGCGCAACGGCCGCCGCTT
>DNSZ01000314.1:0-4256 GCA_003500165.1 Paracoccaceae bacterium
GCGGCCATGGTCGATGATCGGCGCCGGCCTGGCTGGCCTCGCCCCCTTTCTGGCGCTGGCCAGCTGGGTCAACCACTATAAGTTCGACCGGTGGAACCCGCTGACCTATGGCCTCGACAAACCGGGCGGGGTCGAGCTTTCGGGGCATGTGCCGGTCATCCTGCTGGTCGCGGGCGCGTTTCTGTGCCTTGCCGTGGCACGCGGCCTGCGCTGGCAACCGGGCCGCGGCCCGTGGATCCTGCTGGCCTGTGCTGCCGCCGCCCTTGCCCTGCTGGTGCCGCCGGTCCGGGCGCTTTTCATCGCCTATGGCCAGGGCTTTTTCGGTCTTGTCGTCGACGCCAAGCCGCTTCCGAATTTCGAACCGACCGAATGGAACGGCGTCGTGTATTTCTGGGAACTGCCGAAGAAGGCGCTGGGTCAGAACATGCCCTGGATCGGTTGCCTGCTGGGCGCCGTGTTCCTGCCGCTGACGGCGCGGGAACGCCGCGTGCTGATCCTGTGCGCGCTGGCCGCCTTCGTCTGGACGCTGCCGTTCATCCTGCGGTCCTGGCATGGCAATTATGGCGCCAACATGCGCTACTTCCTGCCGCTGCTGCCGCTCCTTGCCGTTGTCGGGGCGTGGCTGTGGCATCGCCTGGCCGACATGACCGGGGCGGGCGGGCTGGTCCTGGGCTTGGGCGCGATCTATGCCGGCGGGCTGGCCGCGCTGTGGTCTGTGCTGCACGCATCGGGCTTTGACGGCGCGCAGCAGATCATGTCGACCCATGTCCTGACCGCATCGGCCGGCATCGCGCTGGCCGCCGGATGGGGCGCGCGGCGCGTCCCCCGCCTGGCGATCGGCACCCAGTTCATGTTCGCCATCGGGGTGGGGCTGGCGCTGCTTTTCGCCGTTCAGGACATCCGCTACGACCGCACCAACCGGCAGGGCACCGCCATTGCGGCGGCGACGTTCGCCGGGCTTCCGCCGCGCAGCGTCTATTACGGTCGGCCCGAGCTGTTCCCGTCCTTCTTTGCCCGGCCCGACTCCCATCTGGCGATGCCCTATGCGTATCGGCGCGACGCGGCGTTTCTTTCCGAGGCGCTCGACCAGGGGTACCGGGTCTATGTCGAACCCGAACATCTGCAGCAGATGCTGACGCTGATACCGGGTTCGATGCCCGGACCCTATCAGGTCAGCGGCTACTACCTGTTTCACGAATTGCTGCCCCCGCCACGTCCTGCACCGGACAGCCCGCCGCCCGCGACCGACGAATGACGGGCGCCGCGCCCGTCAGGCCGCCATATCGGGCATCTTGCCCAGGATGATCATCGCCAGGAGATCGTCGTCGGTCACATCGGCCACGCGAACCGTGCCGACCAGCCTGCCGTTCTTCATCACGCTGGCCCGGTCGCACAGCTGCATGACCTGATGGATGTCGTGGTCGATCAGGAAAATCCCGATCCCCTCGGCCTTCAGCTGGTCGATCAGTTCCGCGACCATCTGGGTTTCGTGCGGACCCAGCGCGGCGGTCGGTTCGTCCATGATCAGGATGCGGGCGTTGAAATAGACCGCGCGGGCAATCGCCACCGATTGGCGCTGCCCACCCGACAGCGCCGAGACCGGCGCCTTGAACTTCTGAAAATTCGGGTTGAGGCGCGCCATGATCTTGCGCGTTTCCGATTCCATCGCCGCGTCGTCGACCAGACCCATGGCGTTGACCAGCTCGCGGCCCAGAAACAGGTTCGATGCGGCATCCAGATTGTCGGCCAGCGCCAGCGTCTGATAGATCGTCTCGATATTGTGGGCGCGGGCATCGCGGGGATTGCTGATGGTGACCTTCTTCCCGTCGATGAGGATCTGGCCGGCATCGCCCTGATAGGCGCCCGACAGCATCTTGATCAGCGTCGATTTGCCGGCCCCGTTATGGCCCAGCAGGCCCACGACTTCGCCGGGGTACAGGTCCACGGTCACATCGTCGACCGCGTGGATGCCACCAAACGAAATCGACATGTTGCGCATTTCGACAAGCGGTGCGGTCATTTCAGAAGCCCCTTGCGATAGCGCCGGACGAATTCGACCACCGCCCCCAGCAGCAGCACGATCCCGATGGTGGGCGAGGCAAGCGCAAAGACGACGATCGGCACGACGACAAGGTGGAATTCCCAGACCTTGGGCCGCACTACCGGGTCGCGATAGGCGATGTCGAGCAGCACCGCCTCGACCAGCACGACACCGACAACGATGTTCTGATAGGGCGCATCGACGCCCACCATCGCCATGCCCGATTGCAGCGACTGCATGATCAGCGCGCCCAGGATCGCGCCATAGATCGTGCCGACCCCGCCCGCGAGCGCCGTGCCGCCGATGACCGCGGCGGCGATCACCCGCAATTCGTCCAGCGTCCCGATATCGTTGGAATGGAAATTCTGCCGGGCCGAGGCGACGACCGCGGAAATCGCGCACAGAACGCCCATGATGGCAAAGACCTTGACGGTCAGCAGCCGCGTGTTGATCCCCGACAGCGCGGCGGCATCGGGGTTGCCACCGGTGGCGAAGATATAGCGCCCCAGCCGCGTGCGCTGTGCGATGATGGTCATGGCGACTGCGATCACGATCAACAGCAGCACCGAATAGGGCACGCCAAAAGCGGCGGTATAGCCCTCGGGCATGACCTCGCCGCGCGCCTCGAACTCACGCTCAAGCCGCAGATCGGGCACGTCATAGCTGTTGAGAACCCAGACGAAACCCAGGATGACCAGCGCCGCCAGCGCGGCCAGCGCTGCCTCGGCCCAGATCGGCTTGGTCGGCATGTCATGCGCGACCTTGTTGCGCCGGGCGTTCCAGATGATCAGAAGGGCGAAGGCTGTGGCGACCGCGCCGAACACCCAGCTCCAGGTCTCGCCAAGCGTGCCCTCGATGCCGCCGAAGGTGATGAAGGTCGGGTCGAGCGGCCCGATCGTCTGGCCGGTGGTCAGGTGCCAGGCGACGTTGCGCCACACCAGAAGCCCGCCCAGCGTGACGATGAAGGCCGGCACCGTGAGGAACCCGACGATATAGCCCTGAAAGGCGCCGATCGATGCGCCGACGGCCATGCCGGCCATCACGGCCAGAAACCAGATCGCCGGATGTCCCAGTTCCAGGCCGAACCATTGCGGCAATACCGCTGTCTGGACCATGGCCATGGTCGCCGAGCAGGTCGCCAGCAGCGCGCCCACCGACAGGTCGATATTGCGCGTGACGATCACGAAGACCATGCCCGTGGCCATGATCGCCACGCTGACCGTCTGGATCGTCAGGTTGAAGATGTTGCGCGGGGTCAGGAACCGCCCCTCGATCAGCCATGTCAGCGGGTTGACCGTATCCTGCACGGACCGGGCCCCGGTCCACAGCTGAAAGATCGCGCAGATCAGGATGAACGCCCCGATCATCCCCAGCAGGCGGGTGTCGAGTTCGAGCGTCGCGAAGAAGCTGCGCTTCTGCCGCGGCGGGGCAAGATCGGCGCTGTCAGCCATGGATCAGCCTGTTCCGGGCGCCCGCCCCGGACAGGTCGCCGGGGCGGGGCCGTGCCCCTGGATCAGTTGCAGGGCGCCGGGCCGCCCTCGACCCCCTGGCACAGGGTTTCGAGCGGGATCCAGCCGGCATCGACCACGGTCGACAGGTTGTCCTGGGTCACCGGGACCGGCGCCAGGAAGCGCGCCCACAGGATATTGCCCGAGGGCGAGGTCCACTGAACCGCGCCGGGGATGTCCGCCATCGCGGTGCCGCCGGCCATGGCCACGGCGATCTCGCCCGCAGCCCGGCCCAGATCGCGCGCATCCTTCCAGACGCTGACCGACTGGGTGCCCTTGGCGACGCGATTCAGCGCCGCATGGTCGCCATCCTGGCCCGACACCGGGATGCCCGCCATGCCCTGGGCGGTCAGCGCGGCGACAACGCCGCCGGCGGTGCCGTCATTCGACGCGACGACGGCATCGACCTCGTTGTCGGTCGCGGTCAGGATCTGTTCCATGTTGCGCTGCGCATTGGCGGGAAGCCACTGATCGGTATAGGCCTCGCCGACGATGGTGATGTCGCCTGCATCGATCGCCTCTTGCAGCACCTCCTGCTGGCCGCCGCGCAGGAAGTCGGCGTTGGGATCGGTGGGCGAACCCTTGATCATCACGTAATTGCCGCTGGGTGCGCGTTCCAGAACCGCGCGCGCCTGCATCCGGCCGACCTCGACATTGTCGAAGGTCAGGTAGAAGGCGCGATCGTCGTCGATCAGCCGGTCATAGCC
>DNSZ01000314.1:4273-4804 GCA_003500165.1 Paracoccaceae bacterium
GCCTTGATGGCGGCTTCGTCGGTCTTCCAGCGCTCTTCCTGGAAGTTCGACCAGCTGACCCCGACGGTCAGATCCTGGGCAAGCGCGCCGGTGGCAAAGGCCAGGCCGGTCAGCGCCGCGGCGGCGGCGGTAAGACGGTTCATGGTTTCCTCCCAAGGGACGTTGTCGTCGCTCTGTCCCGGGTGGACCCGGGTCATTGCGTCGCACCCTAGTCAGCGGCGCGGGCAAGATCAACTTGCGTTTTTTGCGCGCCCGCGCCCACAGTCGCGCCCATGAATCGGGCGATTGCGCAGGCTTTGGGCACGCTGCTGGCGCTCCTTGCGGGGGGGGCCGGGGCGGCGCCGCTTTTTGCGCCGGTGGCGGTGCCGGCGCATGTCTATGACGGCGGGTGGGCGCATTTCGTCGGCGGCGGGCTCGCCGTGTTCGACTGCGACAGCGACGGCCTGCCCGAACTGTTCGCGGCGGGCGGGGAAAACCCCCCCACGCTGTTGCGCAACCGGGCGACGCGGGGCGGCGACCTCGCCTTTTTGG
>DNSZ01000208.1 GCA_003500165.1 Paracoccaceae bacterium
AACGGTCATTCCCGATGACCGTTGGTATCAAGGCCCCGGGCGGTCGGGCAGCGGGGTAAATTCCGCATCGTCCCCCGGCGGCAGCCGGAACCGGCCATGCTCCCAGTCGCCCCGCCGCCAGGCCTCTTTCGCGTGCTCGATCCGTTCCTTCGACGAGGCGACGAAGTTCCACCAGATATAGCGCGGCCCTTCCAGCGTCGCGCCGCCCAGGATCATCAGCCGGGCGCCCTGGGCACCGGCCTTCAGCGCCAGCCGGTCGCCGGGGCAGAACACCATCATCTGGCCGGCCGCATGGGTTTGCCCCGCGACCTCGACCGCGCCCTCGACGACATAGGCGCCGCGATCCTCGTGCTCGTCGGGCAGCGGGATGGCCGCACCCGGCGCCAGCACGACATCGGCATAGACCATCTCGGACGCGGTATCGACCGGCGCCCGTTCGCCCCAGCCCGAGCCGAGGATCAGCCGCAGCCTTTTGCCCGCGCCCTCCAGCACGGGCAGATCGCGCCCGGCGACATGCTGGAACCCGGCGGCGCCGTCTTCGGCGCCCGCGGGCAGCGCGACCCAGGTCTGGATGCCGAACAGGCTGAGCGGTGCCTGGCGCGCCGCGCCATCGGTGCGTTCGGAATGGGTGATGCCATGGCCCGACACCATCCAGTTGACGGCCCCCGGCTCGATCCACTGGTCGGTGCCGAGCGAATCGCGATGATGCATGGTGCCGCGATAGAGATAGGTGACCGTGGCCAGTCCGATATGCGGATGCGGGCGGACATCGATCCCCTGCCCGGTCACGAACTCCGCCGGGCCCATCTGGTCGAAGAAGATGAACGGCCCGACCATCTGGCGGGCTGGCGCGGGCAACGCGCGGCGCACCTCGAACCCGCCCAGATCGCGGGCGCGCGGGACGATCAGCGTTTCGATCGCATCGACGGCGTCGCCGGTCGGGCATTGCGGGTCAAGCGCGGGGTTCCAGCTCATCGCGGTCTCTCTCATCTGCCGATGTCAGAGACATAGGCGCTGGCGGGCGAATGCGCCAGCCGCAGCCTCACACCGTGGCTGTGCCCTGGTGGGTGATGACGGATTCGAACCGCCGACATCTTCGGTGTAAACGAAGCGCTCTACCAGCTGAGCTAATCACCCCGGGGGCCGGGTGGCGATGGTGGGTGATGACGGATTCGAACCGCCGACATCTTCGATGTGAACGAAGCGCTCTACCACTGAGCTAATCACCCGCCGGGCCGATCCGATAGCGCCGCGCGCCCGGGGCCGCAAGACCCGAGGCGCGCGGACGCGCGGCCGGGAACTGCGGGCGGGCCGGTGAGGGAAGTTCAGGCCGCCACGCGCCCGGCCAGGGCTTGTGCCACCGTCTCCCCCAGCGCCGACGGATTCGGTGCCACCGTTATTCCCGCAGCGGCAAGGATCTCGACCTTTTCCTGGGCACTTTCGCCAAAGGCCGAAATGATCGCCCCCGCATGACCCATCTTACGCCCTTTCGGCGCCGAAAGCCCCGCGACATAGGCGACCACGGGCTTGGTCATATGGTCGCGGACATAGGCCGCGGCATCGGCCTCTTGCGGGCCGCCGATCTCGCCGATCATCATCACCGCATCGGTGTCGGGATCGGCCTCGAACAATTCGAGGATATCGCGGAAGGACGAGCCGTTGATCGGGTCGCCGCCGATCCCCACGCTGGTCGACACGCCGATTTCGAGCGCCTGCATCTGGCTGGCGGCCTCGTATCCCAGCGTGCCCGACCGGCTGACGATGCCGACCCGGCCGGCCTCGTAGATATGCGGCGGCATGATGCCCATGAACGCCCGCCCGGGCGAGATCACCCCGGCGCAGTTCGGCCCGATCAGCCGCATCTTGCGGTGTTCGGGATAGCGCCGCAGGAAGCGTTTGACCTTCATCATGTCCTGGGCCGGGATGCCGTCGGTCACGCAGACCGCCAACCGGATGCCGGCATCGGCCGCTTCCATGATCGCGTCGGCGGCAAAGGGCGGCGGCACGAAGACCAGGCTTGCCTGTGCATGGGTGGCCTCCACCGCCTCGCGGACGGTGTCGAAGACCGGCCGGTCAAGGCAGGTCGTGCCACCCTTGCCCGGGGTCACCCCGGCCACCACCTGGGTGCCGGCGCGGATCATTTCCTCGGCATGGAAGCGGCCGATCCGGCCCGACATTCCCTGCACCAGGACCTTGGTGGTCTCGTCGATCAGGATCGCCATGTCTCGGTCCCCTTCAGGCTGCGTCTTTCGGGCGCGCCGCGACGGCGCTGCCGGCGGCCTCGGCCAGCGTATCGGCGGTGATCAGCGGCAGGCCCGATGCCCGCAGGATCGCCTGACCCTCGGCCACATTGGTGCCCGACAGCCGAACCACCACCGGGATCGTCATGCCGACCTCGCGATAGGCCTTGACCACCCCTTCGGCGACCCAGTCGCAGCGGTTGATGCCGGCAAAGATGTTCACCAGGATCACGCTGACATTAGGGTCGGTCAGCACGGTGCGGAAGGCCTGAACGACCCTGTCGGGGCTGGCACCGCCGCCGATATCGAGAAAATTCGCCGGCTGTCCGCCCGACAGCTGGATCATGTCCATGGTCGCCATGGCCAGGCCCGCGCCATTGATGATGCAGCCGATATCGCCATCGAGCCCGACATAGGCGAGCCCGTTGTCGGCCGCGTTCGCCTCGCGCGGGTCCTCCTGCGCCCTGTCGCGCAGCGCCTGCACCTGCGGGCGGCGGAACAGCGCGTTGGTATCAAAGCTCATCTTGGCGTCCAGCGCGACCAGATCGCCATCCTCGGTCACGACCAGCGGATTGATCTCGACCATCATCGCGTCAAGGTCGCGATAGGCCCGGTAACAGGCGCGCAGCGCGGTGACCATCTGCTGAACCTGGCCACCGCCAAGCCCCAGCGCAAAGGCCAGTTCGCGCGCCTGATAGGCCGCAAGGCCGACCGCGGGATCGACCACCATGCGGCGCAGGCTGGCCGGGTCGGTCTGGGCGATCTCCTCGATCTCGATGCCACCCGCGGCCGAGGCGACGATCATGATCCGCTCGGTCTTGCGGTCGAGAACGAAGCCCAGATAGAGCTCGCGCGCGATCGGCGTGGCGCGTTCGACCCAGACCCGATCGACCAGCTTGCCCGGGGCGCCGGTCTGGCGCGTTGCCAGCCGCTTGCCCAGAAGCGTCGCCGCGAAATCGCGCACTTCGGCATCCGACCGGCACAGCTTGACCCCGCCGGCCTCGCCCCGGCCGCCGGAATGGATCTGCGCCTTTACCGCCCACATTTCGCCGCCCAGCTCCTGGGCGCGGAAGGCCGCCTGTTCGGGCGAAAATGCAAGCCCGCCCTGCGGCACCGGCAGGCCGAACCCGGCAAGAATGTCCTTGGCCTGATGTTCGTGGATGTCCATGGTCCGCCCCTATCCCTTGGCCGCGATGGCGTCGGCCAGGCCGATCACGTTCTGCGCCATCCGTTCGGAGGCCGCATCGATCATCTTGCCGTCGAGGCTGGCCGCCCCTCGGCCCTCGGCCTCGGCCTTTTTCAGCTCGGCAACGATCCGCCGGGCCTTGTCGACCTCGGCCTCGGGCGGGCTGAACACCGCATTGGCCAGTTCGATCTGGCTGGGATGGATCGCCCATTTGCCCTCGCAGCCCAGGGCCGCGGCCCGCCGTGCAGCGGCACGGTAGCCTTCGGGATCGGAGAAATCGCCGAACGGCCCGTCGACCGCGCGCAGCCCATAGGCCCGGCAGGCGATCACCATCCGGCTGATCGCGGCGTGCCACTGATCGCCCGGATAATCGGGGTTGAGACCGCCGATATTGACCGTGCGCGCACGCAGGCTGGCAGCATAGTCGGCAACGCCGAAATGCAGCGCCTCCATCCGGCCGCCGAACCGGGCGATCGCCTCGACATTGGCCATGCCGAGCGCGGTCTCGATCAGCGCCTCGAGCCCGACGCGGGTCGTCAGCCCCTTTGCCTGCTCGATCTGGTTGACCATCGCCTCGACCATGTAGAGGTCGGCAGGCACGCCGACCTTGGGCACCAGCAACGTGTGCACGCGGTCGCCTGCCTGCTCCATCACGTCGACCACGTCGCGGTACATGTACTGGGTATCGAGGCCGTTGATCCGCACCGATACCGTCTTGCCCTTCGCGGCCCAGTCGATGTCGTTGAGCGCTTCGATGGCATTCTTGCGCGCCTGCTCCTTTTCGGGCGGCGCCACGGCGTCCTCGAGATCGAGGAAGACGACATCGGCGGCGCTGTCGGCGGCCTTTTCCACCATGCCGGGATTGGACGCCGGAACCGCCAGTTCCGAGCGGTGCAGGCGCGGCACGCGCAGCGGGTGCAGCGTGTGGCTCATGGTCGTTCTCCCTATTCCGCGGCGGCCGCGACCGCACCCGCGCCGTCGCGGGTTTCGGCGTAATAGGCCTGCGCCGCGGCCACGCCGGCGCCGAATTCGACCCGGGCGCCGGCCTCGTTCAGCGCCAGTTCGGCAATGCCGAGCGCGGCAAGGCACATGCCCTCGTTCAGATCGCCCAGATGGCCGATCCGGAAAACCCGTCCGGCCAGCTGCGCCAGCCCCGAGCCGAGCGAGGCGTTGTAGCGCTCATAGGCGATGCGGATCACCTCGCGGGCATCGACGCCGTCGGGCACCCGGATCGCGGAAACCGTGTCGGAATAGAGCGCCGGCCGGGCGGCCACCAGATCGAGCCCCCAGGCCGCCACCGCGCGGCGCACGCCCTCGGCCAGGCGATGATGGCGCGCGATCACCGCGTCGAGCCCCTCGGCCTCGATCCGGGCAAGCGCGGCGGCGAGGCCGTGAAACAGCGGCGTCGGCGGGGTGTAGGGGAAATAGCCCCCGGCATTCATCGCCACCATGTCGGCAAAGATGAAATAGGCCCGCCGCATGGTCGCCGTCTCGGACGCCGCCAGCGCCTTGGCGCTGACCCCCAGAACGCCAAGCCCGGCAGGCAGCATCAGCCCCTTCTGGCTGCCGGTCACGGCCAGATCCACACCCCACTCGTCCATCCGGAAATCGATCGAGGCGATCGACGACACCCCGTCGACGAACAACAGCGCGGGATGGCCGGCGGCGTCGAGTGCGGCACGCACCGCCGCGACATCCGAGGTCACACCGGTCGCGGTTTCGTTGTGGGTGACGAAGACGCCCTTGATCGTGTGGCCGGTGTCGGCGGCCAGCCTTTCGGCATAGGTCTCGACCGGCACCCCCTCGCCCCAGTCGACATCGATCAGATCGACCTCGAGCCCCAGCCGCTCGGCCATTTCCGCCCAGAGATGCGAGAACTGGCCGAACCGGCTCATCAGCACCCGGTCGCCGGGGCTGAGCGTGTTGGTGATCGCCGCCTCCCACGCGCCGGTGCCCGACCCCGGAAACAGGAAGACGGTGCCGCTCTCGGTGCGCAGCACGCGCTTCAACCCGGCGAAAAGCGGCAGCGTGAGCGCACCGAAATCGGCCGCGCGCATGTCCTGTTGCGGGACGTTCATGGCGCGCCGGACGGCCTCGGGCACGTTGGTGGGTCCAGGGATGAAAAGATGGGTCTGTCCGGTTCGCATTGGTGGGCCTCCCGCGCGGCAATCTGACGTTGCCGACTCCGTGCCATGTCTGAGGATCGGTGAAAAGCAAAACCGTTGCCGCAGCGCAGCGTCGCGCCGGAATGATCCAGCCGCTCACCGGTCAGAGTGCTCGCCCAACGGCCCAGCCGCGACGTCGCCCGCAAGGGCGGCGGAGCGGCCGCACCAACCCAACGATCCTGAACCGGCCCCCTGCAAGCGGCAACAGCGGGTGCTCCCGCCCGGCGGCCATGTGCTGCGCACATGGCCGCCCGTTGGGCCGGGCACCGCCCCGCCCCGCGACGTCGCCCGCAAGGGCGGCGGAGCGGGCCCGCCTCAGGCCGCGCCCGCCGGGGCCTCGAACACGGTCACCGGCGGCAGCTCGCCTTCGAACTTCTCGACATCGGCCAGCGCGGTGTGCCCGCAATTGCCCTGGGCCAACTCCGAGGTGCCGATATCGACCGTCAGATTGTTCACGTCGCCATAGGCGTCCAGCGCACCGGGTTCGGTCGACACCGGATCGTACCAGCCGCCTTCGTTGACCCGGATCACCCCGGGCCGCAGCGCGTCGGACAGCACCGCGCCGGCCAGCAACTGGCCGCGATCGTTGAACACGCGGACCACATCGCCATCCGAAATCCCGCGCGCCGCGGCATCGTCGGGATGGATCAGGCAGGGCTCGCGCCCCGCGACGGCGTAGCCCTCGCGCAGCTTGGTACCGCACAGCTGCGAATGCAGCCGCCGCCGCGGATGGCTGGTCAGCACATGCAGCGGATAGGCCGCGCCGGGCCCGTCGAGCCGTTCGACGGGTTCGATCCAGGTCGGATGCGGCGGGCAGAATTCGTAGCCCATCTTCTCGATATTGCGCGAATAGATCTCGATCAGCCCGGTCGGCGTGCCGAGCGGTTCGAGCAGCGGGTCGTCGCGGAAATCGGCATAGCGGACAAAGGACCGGCCTTCCTCGGTGACCTCGAACCGGACATCGCCCTGTTCCCAGAAGCTGTCGAAATCGGGCATGTCGATTCCCATCGCCGCGCCCTGATCCTGGGCCGAGGCATAGAATTCGCGGATCCAGTCCATCTCTTCCTTGCCCTCGGTAAAGGCCTCCCGATCACCCAGACGCTCGCAGATATCGGCGAAGATGTCGTATTCGTTGCGGGCCTCGAACACGGGTTCGACGACCTGTTTCATCGCCACGATGCCCTTCAGCGAATAGTCGCCGAACTGTTCGATATCGTTGCGTTCATAGGAGGTCGTGGCGGGCAGCACGATATCAGCATGGCGCGCCGTGGCGGTCCATTGGAAATCCTGCACCACGACGGTTTCGAGCTTCTGCCAGGCCTGCCGCATCCGGTTGCGGTTCTGGTGATGCGAGAACGGGTTGCCGCCCACCCAATAGACCATCTTCACATCGGGATAGGTGTAGTCCTGGCCATTGAACTGGAACGTCGCGCCGGGGTTTTCCAGCATGTCGACGACGCGCGCGACCGGGATCGAGGCCGACCCCGATTCGGTCAGCCAGGCCGCGCCTTCGACCGCCTTGCCGCCATCGGTGATGCCGGGCAGGACGGGGCCGTTCGCCCCGGGCGAGCCGCCGCTGGAATAGTGATAGCTGAGCCCGAAACCGCCGCCCGGCAGGCCGATCTGGCCCAGCATCGCGGCGATCGTGACCAGCATCCAGTGGCGCTGTTCGCCCATATGCTGGCGCTGCATCGACCAGCCGCTGGCCAGCATCGTGCGGTTGGCGGCAAAGCGCCGCGCCAGATCGCGGATCGTGTCGGCATCGACGCCGCTGATCCCGGCCGCCCAGTCGGCGTCCTTTGGCGTGCCGTCGCTCTCGCCCGTCAGATAGGGCAGGAACAGGTCGAACCCATAGGTATAGTCGGCCAGGAACGCCTCGTCATGCAGCCCCTCGTCATAAAGCGTATGGGCGATCCCCAGCATCATGGCGAGGTCGGTCTGGGGTTTCGGCGCGATCCACTCGGCATCGAAGAATTCGCAGCTTTCGTTGCGCACCGGATCGATGAAGATCACCGGCTTGCCGGTGTCCTTGTAGGCCTGCATGCCGGGATAGGCGCCGTGATCGGGAATGATCCAGCCGATCTGGTTGGTCACCATCGGATCGGCGCCCCAGAACACCAGCAACTCGGTGCTCTCGGTGACCACCGGCCAGACGGTCTGCTGTTCGTAGACCTCCAGCCGGCCGACCACATGCGGCATGATGATCTGCGACGCGCCCGTCGAATAGTCGCCCGACGAGTTCACGAAGCTGCCCTTGATGTTGAGCATCCGGCGCATCAGGTTCTGGCAGTTGTGCAGCTTGCCGGTGCTTTTCCAGCCATAGGAGCCGGCATAGGTGCCCGCCGGCCCATGGGTCTCCTCGACCCGGCGAAGCTCTGACGTGACGAGGTCGAGCGCCTCGTCCCAGCTCACCCGGACGAATTCCTCGGACCCGCGCAATTCGGTGTTGGTGCCCGGGCCGCCCTCAAGGAAGCTCTTGCGCACCATCGGATACTTGATCCGGGTCGGCGAATAGACCGAATCGAGCACCCCTTCGAGCATCGGGGTCGGGTGCGGGTCATAGGGTGCGGCTTCGACCGCGGTCCAGCGGCTGCCCTCGACCGTGGCGGTGAACGCCCCCCAATGCGACGCGCTGGTCGTGGTGCCGTCCATCACCGCGGCGCGCGCGGCCCCGGGCGCCAGGACCGATGGGGCCACCGCCCCCAGAACCCCGGCCGCCGCCGTGCTTCCCAGAAAGGCGCGACGCGACAGCCCCGCCCGGGGTGTCGCTGTGGTCGTATCCGTCATGGCTTCCCTCCTTCTCGTTTTGTGTTTCAGGGTGGCGTCGGCACATGGCCCTGCCACCCCGTCTCTTGCGTTATCGCGCATCGCGCGTCAGCCGCCGATGATCGGCGCGCAGATAGTCGGCCGTCGCGGTCGCCACGGCAGCATACAGCCCGTCGCGGTCGAAGGCACGGCAATCCTCGGCGAAGGCGCCGATCCAGCCCAGCAGATGCCGGTCGAGGAATTCGGCCTGCGCCGCCGCCGTCGCATTGCGGCGCACCAGTTCGGCCATCGCGGCCAGCAGCACGGCGATGTGGTCGGGCGGCTCGGCCAGACCGGCGACATGGACCTCCATCGCCGCAAGATCGCGCGCCGCCTCGGTCATCGCCGCCTGAT
>DNSZ01000207.1 GCA_003500165.1 Paracoccaceae bacterium
CCCCGCGATACACCCCCCGCATCCAAAAGACAGGACGGAGCCGGGCCATGGCGGGCCATTCCAAATGGGCGAACATCCAGCACCGCAAGGGGCGGCAGGACGCGGCACGTTCGAAGCTGTTCTCGCGGCTCTCGCGCGAGATCACGGTGGCTGCCAAGATGGGCGATCCCGACCCCGACAAGAACCCGCGCCTGCGGCTGGCGGTGCGCGAGGCCAAGGCCAATTCGGTCCCGAAGGACGTGATCGAACGCGCCATCGCCAAGGCGTCGGGCGCCGATGCCGAGACGCTGGAGGAAATCCGCTATGAGGGCTACGGGCCGGGCGGCGTCGCGGTGATCGTCGAGGCGATGACCGACAACCGCAACCGCACCGCGTCGAATGTCCGGTCGATCTTTGGCAAGGCGGGCGGCAACCTGGCCGAGACCGGCGCGGTCAGCTTCATGTTCGCCCGCAAGGGGGAAATCGGCTATCCGTCGACAGCGGGCGATGCCGACAGCGTGCTGGAGGCCGCGATCGAGGCCGGCGCCGAGGATGTGGAAAGCGGCGAAGACGGCCACACCATCTTCACCGCCGATACCGACCTTGCCGCCGTTGCCCAGGCGCTTGAAACGGCGCTCGGCGAAGCCGACACGGTGAAGCTGATCTGGAAACCATCGACGACGACCGCGCTTGACCTCGACGGCGCGCAAAAGATCGTCCGGCTGATCGAGGCGCTGGAGGATGACGACGACGTCCAGGCGGTCACCGCGAATTTCGATATCCCCGATGACGTGATGGCGGCGCTTTGAAGGCGCTCTTTTCCGACCCTGCCCGAATATCGGGCATCGCCACCGCCCTGCCCGTTTCCTGCGCTTTCCCGTTGCAATCGCGGTCGCTTTGCGCCCAGATTTGCGCCGACCGGGGCAAAGGGGCCTGACAGCATGACCGATCCGAATGGCGGACCCGTGATCGAGGTGCGCGACCTGCACAAGGCTTATGGCGCGCTCGAGGTGCTGAAGGGCATCGACATGACCGCCCATCGCGGCGATGTGGTGTCGCTGATCGGCTCGTCGGGGTCGGGCAAGTCGACGCTGTTGCGCTGCCTCAACCTGCTTGAGGACAGCCAGCAGGGCGACATCCGGTTTCGCGGCGACCCGGTGCGCTGGCGCGGCGAGGGCCATGCCCGCCAGCCGGCCGACCGCAAGCAGGTGATCGACATCCGGACGCATCTTTCGATGGTGTTCCAGCAGTTCAATCTGTGGGCGCATATGACAATCCTGCAAAACGTGATGGAGGCGCCGCTGACCGTGCTGCGCCAGCCCAGGGCCGAGGTCGAGGATCGCGCCCGCGCGCTGCTCGACAAGGTCGGGATCGGCGACAAGGCCGATGCCTGGCCGGCCCAGCTTTCGGGCGGCCAGCAGCAGCGCGCCGCCATCGCCCGGGCGCTGGCGATGGAGCCCACGGCGCTCTTGTTCGACGAGCCGACCTCGGCGCTCGACCCTGAACTGGAACAGGAGGTCGTGCGCGTCATCAAGGCGCTGGCCGAAGAGGGACGGACCATGATCCTGGTCACCCATGACATGAGGTTGGCCGCCGATCTGTCTGACCGGGTTGTGTTCCTGCATCTGGGCCGGGTCGAGGAAGAGGGCCCGCCCGAGACGCTGTTTTCCAACCCCAGCTCGACAAGGCTGCGGCAATTCCTGCAATCCACCATGGCGGCGTGATCCGCCGCCCGACCGACAAACAGGGAGTGAGACGATGAACAGACTGCTGACCGCGACCGCCGCATTGGCCGTGCTGGCCGGCTCGGCGCTGGCCCAGGACACCATCCGGATGGGGACCGAGGGCGCGTATCCGCCGTACAACTTCATCAATGACGCTGGCGAGATCGACGGCTTCGAGCGCGAGCTGGGCGACGAGATGTGCGCCCGTGCCGGGCTGACCTGCGAATGGGTCACCAATGACTGGGATTCGATCATCCCCAACCTCGTGTCGGGCAACTACGACACCATCATCGCCGGCATGTCGATCACCGACGAGCGCGACGAGGTGATCGACTTCACCCAGGCCTATATGCCGCCCGACCCGTCCACCTATGTCGGGCTGGCGGGCACCGAGATCGACCCGACCACCGCGGTGATCGCGGCCCAGACCGGCACCATCCAGGCCGCCCATATCGCCGCGATCGGCGGTGCGCTGATGGAATTCCCGACGCCTGACGACACCATCGCGGCGGTCCGCAACGGCGAGGCCGACGCGGTGCTGGCCGATAGCGACTATCTGGCGCCGATCGTCGAGGCATCGGGCGGCGAACTCGACTATGTCGCGCCCGATGTGATGCTGGGCGGCGGCATCGGCATGGGCGTGCGCGAAAGCGACACCGAGTTGAAGGCGACCTTCGACGCGGTGATCACCGAGATGAAGGAAGATGGCACGCTGAACCCGATGATCGTCAAGTGGTTCGGCGAGGACGCCCAGGTCTGGGAGTGATCCCGGGCCCGGCGGGGTGGGCCGCGCGCCGGCCCGCCCGCACCCCCGATGTTTGAATTCTGCACCGATCCCACGGCCCTGCCCGACTGGCAGTGGATGGCCTGCTACCTGACCACGGGCAAGCACATGGCCTTCTACAACGCCTTCGGGACGGTCCTGCTGTTGCTGGCGATCACCGCGCCCGCGGCGCTGGCGCTGGGGCTGGCCGGCGCCACCGCGGCGCGCGGGCGGCTGTGGCCGGTGCGGGCGATCGGGCGGGTCTATATCTCGATCGTCCGGGGCGTGCCCGACATCGCCTTTTTCCTGTTCTTTGTCATCGCGCTCGACCAGGGCTTCGAATGGCTGCGCCACCAGGCGCTGTGCCCGGACTGGGACCAGCCGATCCGCCAGGGCAGCGATTTCCTCGTCTGCCCCGAGGCCAAGCTGCCGCTGACCACCGCGCCCGAGGCGGTGCATCAGGCCTATGGCTTCTTTCTGGCGGTGATCTCCTATGCCATCGTGTTCGGCGCCTTCACCGCCAACGTCCTCTATGGCGCGATGAACACGGTGCCGCGTGCCCAGATGGAAACCGCCGAGGCCTATGGGATGACCCCGCGGCAGGCGTTCTGGCGGGTGATGTTCCCGCAGATGTGGGTCTATGCCCTGCCCGGCCTGTCGAATGTCTGGATGATCCTGATCAAGGCCACGCCGCTTCTGTTCCTGCTGGGGGTCTCGGACATCGTCTATTGGGCGCGTGAGTTGGGCGGGGCCAAGGTGGCGCAGTTCTCGGACTATCCGCATCCCGACTGGCGGGCCTGGTATTTCCTGTTCCTGCTGGTCTTCTATCTTGCCTTCACCGCCGTGTCGGAACGCATCTTCGCCCGGCTGACGCGGCGGCTGTCGCGCGGCCAGGCCACGGTGGCGGGCGAAGCGCTGCGCAAGGGGGCGGCATGACCTGCGGCGAGACGTTCGAGGCCTATGCCCTGCGCGCCATCGGCATCGGCGAGCGGCTGTTGCCGCAGACCGACTTCACGCTCTGCCAGCAATTCGTCCTGATCGGTTCGGGCATGGTCTGGAACCTGTATTTCGCCGTTCTGGCACTGTCCTTCGGGTTCTTTCTGGCCGCGGCCGTGGCGGTTGCGCGCACCTCGCACAACCCGCTGATCCGCAAGCCGGCCGAATGGTTCGTCTTCCTCTTCCGCGGCTCGCCGCTGTTCATCCAGTTCTTCTTTGCCTATTACCTGTTCGTTCTGCTGCCCCGCGAAGGGATCGACATCAATCTCGGTTTCGTCGAGATCACCGCCGACACGCGCTGGCTGACCCGGGCCTGGGCGGGTGCGCTGATCGTTCTGGTGCTGAACACGGCAGCCTATTCGGCCGAAATCTTCTATGGCGCGCTCAACTCGGTGCCGAAGGGCGATGTCGAGGCCGCCGATGCCTATGGCATTTCCGGCTGGACCCGGTTTCGCCGGATCGTCTGGCCGACCGCGCTGCGGCTGGCCTGGCCGGCCTACACCAACGAGGCGATCTTTCTGTTCCACGCCACGACGCTGGTGTTCTTTTCGGGCTTTCCGACCCGCGGCCAGCAGGGCGATGCGCTGTATTATGCCAACTATTTCGCCGACAAGACGTTCAACCCCTTCGTGCCCTATCCGATCCTGGCGGGCTATTTCATCCTGGGCACGCTGGCGATCATCTGGGGGTTCGGTCGGATCAACCGGCACCTGAACCGGCACCTGCCGCAGGCCGTGCGCCAGCCGATCCGGTTCCGCCCCAACTATATCCGCTGAGGCAGGCAGGATGACCGCGTTTCAAAGCCTGCGCGTGGCGGCCGCCGACCTCAACGGCATCGCCCGCGGCAAGCGCCTGCCGGCTGCCGAGGCACCCAAGGCCGACGCGGCGCTGCGGATGCCCTATTCGGCGCTCAACGTCGATATCTGGGGCTATGACATCGAAGGCAGCCCGCTGGTCTTTGCCAGCGGCGATGGCGATGCCTGGCTGCGCCCCACCGGGCGCGGCCCCTTGCCGCTGCCCTGGCTGCCCGGCGCGGCGCTGCAGCCGATGTGGATGTTCGGCGAAGACGGCACGCCCTTTGCCGGCGACCCGCGCCATGCGCTGTCGCGGGTGCTGGACCGCTTCGC